>JAKURX010000017.1 GCA_022451505.1 Acidimicrobiales bacterium
TTCAATCTCGAGTGCCTAGAGCCAGGGGTGGCAGGCTGCGACGAGGCGTGTGCCCCCGGCGACGACTATGGGGCCTGTCATCCCCGCCAAACGCTGGCCCTCCTAAAGGGCCTCTCGGTCGACGCTGTCTTGCAGCTGGTGGTCGGGGACCTGAACCGGCCGATCGGGGACTCCCGCATAAGCACACTCACCGATGCTGGATTCGTCGACACTTACCAGGCGGCTGGCCGCCCAGAGTGTGACCCAAAGACCGGTCTGGGGTGCTCCTGCTGTGTTGAGGGCGGTCCACCCCTGGCCGGCCTAGACGACCCTGCCGTGCGGTTTGCCGAGCGGATCGACTTTGTCCTGGCTCGGCCTGGAGTTGGCTGTTCTTTATACGTCGATCCAGAAACAACCGATCACTGGGCGGACCAGCCACTTGATTCCCCCGTAGAAGACCTGTGGTGGGCTGCCGACCATGCCGGGGTAGTCGCCGGATTATCAGTGGCCTGCTAGGCAACGTCGACGGCGAAGGGCACGTATTCGCCGGCCAGCTTGGACGCGAACAGGGCCGGCCCCGAAAGACCGACCCTGACCTGCATGTTTGTGGCTCCGGGGGTGGGGCTCGAACCCACGACCTGCGGATTAACAGTCCGACGCTCTGCCAGCTGAGCTACCCCGGA
This sequence comes from Acidimicrobiales bacterium, assembly GCA_022451505.1. Taxonomy (GTDB): domain Bacteria; phylum Actinomycetota; class Acidimicrobiia; order Acidimicrobiales; family MedAcidi-G1; genus UBA9410. The sequence goes on from JAKURX010000017.1 coordinate 663, forward strand.
AAGAGCGTGCGCAGGATACCAGCGCGGTCCATAGCCCCGATCGGTTCGTAAGAGCCGACCGGGCACGCTTCAGTCCTCGTCGAGGTAGTCGCGGAGCTTTTGCGAACGGTGGGGATGCCGCAACTTGGCCATGGTCCGAGCCTCGATCTGGCGCACCCGTTCGCGGGTCACCCCGAAGTGGCGCCCCACCTCCTCCAGCGTGCGGGGTTGTCCTCCGTCCAGACCAAAGCGCATCCGAACGACGTGCTTCTCACGGTCGTCCAGTTCCTCCAGAGCGACCAGGATGGCGTCGCCGAGCAGGCGCCGGGCGGCTTCCTCCTCTGGCGCCACCGCTCCCAGGTCGGGCACCAGCTCGGCCAGGTTGGCGTCCTGCTCTTCGCCCATCGGCGAGTCCAGGGACAGCGGGTTGTCCTGCTCCTTGGCCAACCGGAGGAGGTCCATGACCTCATCGGGTCGCAGCACCGTGCGCTCGGCAATCTCATTGTGTGAGGGATCTCGTTCCAGCTCTTGGGACAGGTCCCGCTGGACCCGCAGCACCCGGTTCATGGCATCCACTTTGTGGACTGGAATGCGGATGGTGCGCGACTGGTCGGCGATGGCCCGGGTGATGGCCTGGCGGATCCACCACGTGGCGTACGTAGAGAACTTGAAGCCCTTGTTGGCGTCGAACTTTTCGACGGCCCGCATCAGGCCCAGGTTCCCCTCCTGGAAGAGGTCTAGGAGCGGAAGGCCCCGACCCCCGTACTTCTTGGCCACCGACACCACCAGGCGCAGGTTGGCCCTGGTCAGACGGTCACGGGCCCGGTCACCCCGCCGCTGTAGGCGCCGCAGCCGGGCCACCTCCGAGCCGGCGGTCCGGTCCAGTTCGCCGGCCGCCGCTAGGTCGGCCAGCTCCGTCTCGGCCCGGTTGCCCTCCGTGATGCCGTTGGCCAACTCGACCTCCTCGGCCTGGGTCAGGAGGGCGACCTGTCCGATCTCGCGGAGGTAGAGGCGGGTCGAATCGGCGGTCGACCCCTGGTCGGTTCCCGTCTGTGGGCGGATCCGGTACTCCAGCGGTCGGGCCCTGACCAACCGAAGGACCTCCTCGCCGTCAGCCTCCACGGCCACTGTCTCGTCGAACTCGATCCCCTCGGCCTGCAGCGCCGTGCGAATGCCGGAGATCAGCTCCGAGGTCAGCTCGGCATCGCAGACCACGTCGATGACCTCGTCGAGGGTGAGACGGCCACGGGCCCGGCCGCGTCTGATCAGGCGGGCTACCTCGAACTCCGAGACCCCGGGCCAGGCCGGCACCTCGGAGGCCGTCTTAGGCATCAACTCTCTCCTCCGAATAGTTGACCAGCCACCGTAGTAGTGGCTCAACCTCAGCGAAATCGGTGAAGGCCTCGCGCAGGTCCATGATCCAGTTCCGGAGGAACGAGATGGACGGCTGGTAGGTCGCCAGGTCGCCGGCCTGGCGGGCTTCGGCCTCCAGCACCACAGCGGCCCGCTCGGCAGCGAGGAAGAGTAGGCGCGACACCACGCCACAGGGGTCGTCGTCGCTGGCGTCGTCGACGGCCAGCCGGGCCAGCAGGTCGCCCACCGCTCCCCCAGCCTGCTCCATGGCAGCGTGCAGGTCCCGGGTAGTTCCCAGCGCCTCATAGGAGTCCCGGTTGACCGGGTCGTCAAACAGCACCGAGGCCAGGTGGTCGGCCACCTCGTCGGGCCGGTGGACCAGCAGCCGTAGTGCCTGGTGCTCCGGGGTCAGGTGACCCGGTGTGGTCGGGCCACCGCCACCGTCCACCGCCACCCGTCGACCCCGGGCGGCCGGATCGCCGGCGGGCGTTTCGGCCCGGCGACGTACCTCGTTGGCGCTCACCATGCACCGGTCGGCGATCCGCATCACGTACTGGTCCCGGACCAGCGCGTCGGGATGTTCGACGACCAGCCGCATGGCCGCCGTGGCGGCCAGGGCTCGCCCCTCTGCCGAGTCCAGGTCGCTCCGGTCCAACTCCCGGTCCACCCGGAACTCCAGGAACGGACGGGCTTCTTCGATGGCGGTCCGCAGGCCGTCCGGGTCGTTGCCCGCCATGTCGCCGGGATCGGCTCCGGCGGGTAGGGCGGCTACGGCGAACCGCAGGCCGAATTCCTCTTCCCAGGCATAGACCCGCTCGGCAGCTGCCTGGCCGGCCCCGTCGGCGTCGAAGGCGAGTACGACACGGCTGGCGAACCGGCCCATGGTGCGGGCGTGCTGGGGGGTGAGGGCCGTGCCGCAGGTGGCCACCGCCCGCTCGATGCCCGCCAGGTGGCACCCGATCACGTCGGTATACCCCTCGCACACCACCAGTTCGTCGGTCCTCCCCGCCTCGCCCTTAGCCCAGTGGAGCCCGTAGAGCACCTCGCTCTTGGAGTAGAACTCGGCGGTGTCCGAGGTGTTCTTGTACTTCGGTCCCTCACCGTCGGGCAGCTTGCGTCCACCGAACCCAATGGCGTTGCCCTGGGCGTCGAAGATTGGAAACACGATCCGGGCCCGGAAGAAGTCGTACTGGCCGCCCCGCTTGTTGATGCCACCCAGCCCGGTGGCCATCCACTCGTCGTCTTTCAGCCGCAGGTGGCGCGACAGCTCGGACCACTCGTCGGGTGCCCACCCGATCTGGAACCGGCGGGCCACATCACCGTCGTAGCCCCGTGAGCGGAGGTAGTCGCGGGCCGAACGGGCAGTGGGGTCCTCCAGGAGACGCTCGTGGTAGAAGTCCACGGCCCGCCCGATGTGATCGGCATGTTCCTTGCGGCGGTTGCGGCTCCGGCCCTCGTTGCGGTCCGTGTACCGCAGAGTGATCCCGACCTTGCCGGCCAGAAACTCGACGGACCCGGCGAAGTCCAGCCCCTCGGTTTCGCGGGCGAAGTCAATGGCGTCGCCTTTGGCCTGACAGCCGAAGCAGTAGTAGACGCCCTTTTCGGCGTTCACCGAGAACGAGGGGGACTTCTCCCCGTGGAACGGGCAGAGCCCCATCCATTGGGCGCCCTGCTTCTTGAGCTGGGTGTGCTCGGTGATGAGGCCGACGATGTCGGTCGCGTCCCGTACGCGCCGTACGTCGTCGTCCACGATGCCCATCGACCGAACGTACCACCGGCCTCACAGAGGCTTTCCGGCAACCCGGCGGCCGTGGGACAGGTCAGGCGCTCTGGGCAATAAGCGCCTGGGCCACGGCCAGGCGGGCTACCGGAACCCGGAACGGAGAGCACGACACGTAGTCCACGCCGGCCTCTACCAGCAGGTGGATGGACCGGGGATCGCCGCCGTGCTCTCCGCACACCCCGACCTCGAGGCCCGGTCGAGTTTCCCGCCCGGCCCGGATGGCCGCTGCCACCAGGGGGGCCACCGCCCCCTCGTCTAGGTGCTCGAATGGGTTGGCGTCCAGTACGCCTCGCTCCCGGTATTTGCCTATCAGGTCCCGTTCGGCGTCGTCCCGGCTCAACCCGAACACCATCTGGGTGAGGTCGTTGGTCCCGAATGAGAAGAAGTCGGCGTGGATAGCCAAGTCGTCGGCCCGGAGGGCAGCACGTGGGGTTTCAACCATGGTGCCTACTGGCAGAGTGTTCTCTATGCCGGAGGTGGCCATCTCGTCCAGGACCCAGCCCCGTACCAGTTCCAACTCGGACGCCGTAGCTACCAGGGGCAGCATCACCGAGGCGTGCGGCTCGGCCCCGGCAGCCCGTGCGTCGGCCACCGCGGCGCACAGGGCCCGGACCTGCATCCGGTACAGGCCCTCGCTCAGGATGGCCAAGCGAATCCCCCGGGTGCCGAGCATTGGGTTGTGCTCTCGGTTCTCGGCGGTGTCGCTGCGGAACTCGTGCTGAGGCGCGTCCAGGAGGCGGACTACTACCGGGTGAGGCGCCATGGCCTCCAGTACCCCAACCAGGGCGGGCCGCTGTACGGCTTCTAGGTCGTCGAGGGCCGTAGCCTCCTCGACCGGATCCTCAGCGGCCAGGAATCGCTGCACCAGCGGAAGCCTCTCACCGAGGAACAGGTGCTCGGTCCGGCACAGGCCGATGCCCTCGGCGCCGAAGTCTCGGGCCCGGGCCGCGTCGTCGGCCCGGTCTGCGTTTGCCCGCACCCCGACGCGGTTGCCGCGTATCTCGTCGGCCCAGGACAGCAGGACGTCCAGCTCGGGTAGGTAGACCGTGCCGGCCAGGTCAGCTTCGCCGGCGAAGACCTCCCCTGTGGAGCCATCTAGTGAGACGGCCGAGCCTTCGTCCAGTCGCCGACCTCCGAGGACCACGTGGTTGTCGGCCACTCGGAGGTCGGCCACGCCCACCACGGCGGGGATGCCCCACCCCCGTGCCACCACGGCGGCATGCCCGGCCATCCCACCCCGGGCCGTCACAATGCCGGCCGCCTCCCGCATCCCGACCTCGTCGGCTGGCGTGGTCTCGTCGCGGACCAGGACTGCGGCCTCGCCACGGTCCGAGGCATCTAGCACGGCTTCGGTGGTCAAGCACAGTGCTCCACTGGCCGCTCCCGGGCTGGCCGCCACACCGGTGCCCAGCGCCTCGGGCCTCGGTCCCTCGGCGAGGCCGGCGTGGAGCAAGTCGACAACCAGGGAGGGCGGCACAGCGGCCACCGCCGCACGACGGGCTTCGGGGGTGCTGGCCGTCGTGGCGTCGGCTACGAGTCGTCGAAGGTCGTCGGCGCTTTCCATCCCGTCAGTCTGGCCGCCTTTGCCAGCACCGACGGCGTCGGATCCGCTCAGGGGGTCAGGTGACCGCCCAGGTATTCCACCAGGTTGTCGATGGGCACCCGGTCCTGGGCCATGGAGTCCCGCTCGCGCACGGTCACCGCCTGGTCCTCCAGGGTGTCGAAGTCGATGGTCACGCAGTACGGCGTGCCGATCTCGTCCTGTCGCCGGTAGCGGCGCCCGATGGCCTGGGTCTCGTCGTAGTCACACATCCAGTGGGGCTGGAGCAGGCCCAGCACCTTGTTGGACGGGTCTACGAGTTCGGCCTTCTTGGACAGCGGTAGTACGGCGATCTTGTAGGGGGCCAGGCGGTGGTCAAGGCGTAGAACGGTCCGCACGTCGTCGTTGACCTCTTCTTCGTCGTAGGCCGCCATGAGAAACGCCATCGCCGTCCGGGTGGCGCCGGCCGCCGGCTCGATCACGTGGGGCACGTACCGGTCGCCGGAGTTGGGGTCGTGGTACTCCAGTTTCGTTCCCGCGCTCTCGGCGTGGCGCCGGAGGTCGAAGTCGGTGCGGTTGGCGATGCCCTCCAACTCGTCCCACCCCCACGGGAACAGGAACTCCACGTCGGCGGTGTCCGTCGAGTAGTGGCTCAACTCGTCGCTGTCGTGTTCCCGGAGGCGCAGGAGGTCCTCAGGCATACCTAGGTCCCGGTACCAGCTCATCCGGGCGTCGCACCAGTAGCGATACCACTCGGCCGAGTCGTCGGGCGGTACGAAGAACTCCATCTCCATCTGCTCGAACTCGCGGGTCCGGAACACGAAGTTGCCGGGGGTGATTTCGTTGCGAAAGGACTTTCCGATCTGGGCGATGCCGAATGGCGGCTTCTTGCGCGACGTGTTCACCACGTTGGCGAAGTTGATGAACATGCCTTGGGCTGTTTCAGGGCGCAGATACACCTCGGCCGCCGATTCGACCATCGGACCGGCGTGGGTCTTGAACATGAGGTTGAACTGGCGGGCCTCGGTCAGCGTGCCGGACCCGCCGCACGATGGGCAGGCTTCCGGATCCTCGAGCTTGTCCTGGCGGTGCCGGGCCCCGCACTCCCGGCAGTCCACGAGTGGGTCGGAGAAGTTGGCCAGGTGGCCGGAAGCCTCCCAGACGGCGGGCGGCGAGAGGATCGAGGCGTCGAGACCGACCACGTCGTGGCGTAGTTGAACCATGGTCCGCCACCACTGCTCCTTGACGTTGCGGAGCAGGAGGACGCCGATCGGCCCGTAGTCGTAGGTGGAACGGAAGCCGCCGTAGATGTCGGCCGACTGGAAGACGAACCCCCGGCGCTTCGAGAGGTTCACCACCTTGTCGAACAGCGTCTCGTCGTTGGGGACCATGGGCGTGCAGGGTACCTGCGCACCCTTCAGCGAGGGGGTCCAATCCCGGTGTGGGATTGGTTCTCCACCCTTCGGCGAGGGCCGACGGTCTTCGGGTCGTTCAGGCCAGAATGGGCCGGTGAACATCTTCGACCGGCTCCGGGGCGGTGCTTCCGGCCTCGACCCCACGGCGGTGTCCGGTAGGAGACTGGCTGCCTGGCTGCTGGACAACCTCTTCATGGCCATCGTCATCCTGCTGGTGCACCGGGGCGACACCGTCCTGACTAACGAGGCTGGTGTCCCGACGTCCATCAACCCGACCATCATCTGGACGGCCACTGTCCTCATGGTCCTCAACCAGGTTGCCCTCACCATGGTCACCGGCTTTAGCCTGGGTAAGGCGGTCACCGGGCTGCGGGTGGTCAATCGACGAGACGGTGGCCTGCCCGGGTTCCGGGGGGCAGCCGGGCGGACCCTGCCGTGGGTGATCCCTGTGCCGTTCATCCCCCTGGTGGAGATGGGCTTGGTTCTGACCAGCCGGGGTCATCGGCGGATCGGTGACCGGATCGGCGGGACGCTGGTCGTTGACCGGGGCTGGATCGGCGAGCCGGTGTTTGTGCCCGGGCTGGACCAGGTCCCCGGCGATGACCTGATTTGAGCTGGTCTCGCCGGATCGGGCCGGGTTAGACGTGGCCCATAACCCTCCGGGATCGAAGGCGACGCTCCAGGTGGTACTCGGCCACTGTGGTGGCCACCGCGTCTACCTCCCTGCACACTCCCGGGTCGGCGACCTCGAGGGCGTCGGACAGCCCACCGCCCAAGATGGCCCGGAGCACAGCCAACGCCGGCTCACTGACCGGCCGGCCCCGGCGGCAGGCGTCACACAGCACACCGCCCTCCCCTACGTCGATGGCCACCAGCGGTGACCCGCTGCCGCAACGGACGCAGGCGTCTAGTTGGGGTGCTAGCCCCTCGTGGGCCAGGAGCTTCAGGTAGAAGGCCGGAACGACTAGCGCTGTGGGTCGCTCGTCCAGGGTTCGCAGGGCTCCCAGCAGCATCCGGTATCGCCGCTCGTCGGGCTCCCGATCCGGGCTGACTACGTCGACCACCTCGAGGAGGGCCGAGGAGTCGGCGAACCGGTCGGCGTCGAGCCGCAGGTTCTCGAACCGGTCGATGGTCTCGGCCTGGGTCACGATGTCCAGGTCACCTCGTCCGGCGTATAGCTGGACCGCCACGTGGCTGGTCGGCTCGAGGCGCCCACCGAACTTGCTGCGAGTCTTACGTACCCCTTTGGCCACCGCCCGGACCTTGCCGTTCTCAGGAGTCAGCAGGACGACGATTCGATCGGCTTCGCCGAGACGCCAGGTCCGGAGGACGATGCCGTCGGCGCGGTAGAGGCTCACGCCTCGGGCCCGCCAACGCCGCCGTAGCGACGGTCGCGGTCTTGGTACTCCTTGATCGCCGCGTACAGGTGCTCACGCCGGAAGTCGGGCCACAGTGTGTCGCTGAACACCAACTCGCTGTAGGCCAGCTTCCAGAGCAGGAAGTTCGAAACCCGGTACTCCCCCGACGTGCGGATCACCAGGTCCGGCTCGGGCATCTCCGGGTCGTAGAGGTGCCGGGCGATGGTCCGCTCCGTAACCCTGCGGGTGTCGCCGTCGATGATCTGCTGGACGGCGTCGACCAACTCGGCTCGACCGCCGTAGTTGAAGGCGATGGTGAACGTCAGCCCTGTGTTGTCCCGGGTCAGGGCGGTCGCCTCCTCCATGCGTCGGACCAGGCGCCGGGGCACCCGCCGGTCCCGACGGCCGATGAACCGGATACGAATGTTGCGCTCGTGGAGTTCCCGCTGACGGTTCAGGAGGATCTCCTCGTTGAACTGGAGGAGGAACTGCACCTCGTCGACCGGGCGGCGCCAGTTCTCGGTTGAGAAGGCATAGACGGTGAACCAGCCCACGCCTAGATCGTCGGCACCGTCCAGGACCTCGAACAAGGCCTGCTCGCCGGCCGTGTGGCCGTCGGTCCGGGGCAGGCCGCGCTGCTCGGCCCATCGGCCGTTGCCGTCCATCACACAGGCGATGTGACCGGGGATCCGGGTCGGATCGAGATCCGAGGCAAGCACGGGATGAAACTACCCGCGCACCCCGTCGGCGGGGTGTCGGTAGGCCGTTCTAGCCTCCGTGCGATGGATGTGGCGGAGCAGGCGGCGATCGCCCTCGAGGAAGTATGCGGGGCCCTACCGGGAGGCGGTGAGCGCCGTCCCGGCCAGGAGGCCATGGTTCGCCGGGTGGCCGAGTCGATCGAGGCCGGAACCCACCTGGTGGTCAGGGCGGGAACCGGAACCGGTAAGTCGCTGGCCTACCTCGTCCCCGCGCTCCTGTCAGGCCGGACCACTGTGGTGGCCACGGCCACCAAGGCCCTCCAGGACCAGTTGGCTACCAAGGACCTACCGTTCCTGGCTGAACACCTCCGAACCCGTCTTGGGCGGACCTTCACCTTCTCGGTGTTGAAGGGCCGGGCCAACTACGTGTGCCGTCAGCGCCTCACCGAGTTGGCGGCGGTCGGTGATGGCCAGCAACAACTCGACGGCCTGGCCGATGCCGCCGACGCCGGCCAACTGGCCACTATCGCCGAGTGGGCCGACTCGACGGAAACGGGCGATCGGGCCGACCTCCCGATCCAGCCCACGGCGACGACGTGGGCGGCGGTCAGCGTCGGTTCCCACGAGTGCCCGGGTGCCGCCCGGTGTCCCAGCGGAGGAGAGTGCTTCGCCGAAGCGGCCCGGGCGACAGCCGAGACGGTCGACCTGGTTGTCACCAATCTCCACCTCTACGGGATCGACGTGGTCACCGAGGGGGCCGTCCTCCCGTTCCACGAGGTGGCCATTCTCGACGAGGCGCACCAGACTGAGGATGTCCTGGCCCATGCCTCGGGATTCGAGTTGCGGGCCGGACGGTTTATCGCCCTGGTGCAGCGAGCCCGGTCGATCCTGGCTGGCTCGACGGCCGTCGAGAACGTGGCCGACCTAGCCGGCCGCCTGGACGATGCCCTCGGCCCCTACCTCGGCGATCGCCTGGTCCCGGCGGCGACCGTTGAACTGCGGTCCGCCCTGAACCTGGCTGATACCCGCCTGGCAGCACTCCGGACCGAGTTGCTGGGCGTTCCGGCGGACGGCCCCGGTGACACGGGGGCTAGGCGAGCCCGTGCCCTCAGGTCGCTGGAGACCCTCGCCGGTGATGTTGCCGCGGCGCTGGACCTAGACGGTGGACCGATTCCGGGCCCCAAGGTGGCATGGACCGAAGGGGTTGCCGGCCGGCTCAGCCTCCAGGTCGCCCCGGTCGACGTGGCCGCGGTGCTGGACCAGTGCCTGTGGGGTGAGCGCACCGTGGTCCTGACCAGCGCCACCATCCCGGCCAACCTGTCGACCCGCCTGGGCCTGACCGACCACCAGCACCGGATCGAGGACGTGGGCAGCCCCTTCGACTTCGAACGCCAGTCGCTCCTTTACTGCGCCACCTCGATGCCTGACCCTAGCGACGACGGTTACCGGGCGGCCTGCTACGACGAGATTGAGCGCCTGGTCACAGCGGCCGGTGGGCGGACGCTGGCCCTATTCACCAGCCGTCGGGCCCTCGACGAAGCCGTCGATGCACTCCGCGACCGTTTCCCCTGGCAGGTCCTGCATCAGGAAGACCTACCCAAGCCCCTGCTACTAGCCAAGTTCGCCGACGACGAGACGTCGTGCCTGTTCGGCACCAAGGGACTCTGGCACGGAATCGACATACCGGGACCCAGCCTCTCGCTCGTCGTCATCGACCGGATCCCGTTCCCTCGACCCAACGACCCACTGCTAAGCGCCCGTCGGGACCTGCTTGGGGAAGGGGCGTGGCGGGAAATCGACCTCCCGCTGGCCGCCACCGAGCTGGCTCAGGGGGCCGGGCGTCTCATCCGGACGACCGAGGATCGGGGCGTGGTTGCCGTGCTCGACCGGCGCCTAGCTACCAGCCGTTCCTATCGGTGGGACCTTCTGGAGGCCCTCCCCCCGATGGCCCGCACGGCCGACCCGGACGAGGTGGTCTCGTTCCTGGAGGGGTTGTGAACCGGGCCCGATGGCGCCCTGCCGATCAGTAACCCAGACGGTCCAGGGCCTTGGGCCGCCGCTGCCAGTCCTTGTCGACTCGCACGAACAGTTCCAGGAACACCCCCTCGGGCAGCTGCGCCCGAGCTGCCGTGCCGACCTCCTTGAGGACGGCCCCCTTCTTCCCGATCACGATCCCCTTCTGGGACTCGCGCTCGACCAGGATCTCGCAACGGATCCGGGGCCACTCCCACTCGGTCACCCGGGTGGCGATGGAATACGGCAGCTCCTCCCTCACTACGGACAGAAGCTGCTCTCGCACCAGCTCGGCGACCCAGAAGGCCTCCGGGACGTCGGTGACCATGCCCTCCGGGTAGTACCGCGGCCCTTCCGGAAGCCGCTCCAGCACATGGTCGCGTAGGGCGTCCACCCCGTCACCCGTCCGGGCCGAGATCGGGAAGTATTCGTCGAAGTCGAAGCCCGAGGCTGCGATCAGCTGTTCGGCCAACCGCTCCCGCCCCACCCTGTCGGCCTTGTTGACGACCAGCACGGTGCGGTCCTTCGGCAGCCCGGCGGCGATGAACTTGTCGCCTCGCCCGATGGCACCGTCTGCCTCTACCAAGAAGAGCACCACGTCCATGTCGCCGAGCGCCGCCCGGGCCGTGTCGTTCAGGCGTTCGCCTAGCAGGGTCCGGGGCTTATGGATCCCCGGGGTGTCGCAGAACACGGCCTGGACGTCGGGCCGGGTAAGCACCCCGCGCACCTCGGTCCGGGTGGTCTGGGGCTTGTCGGACACGATGGTGACTTTCTGGCCGAGCAGCCGGTTTAGCAGGGTCGACTTGCCGACGTTGGGTCGACCGACCAGCGTCACGAAACCCGACCGGTGACCGTCCCCTCCGGGCTCGACCAACCCGTTCATTCGGTGTCCCCGGGGCCGCTGATTCGTACCCGGGTTATCCGGCGCCCCACTACCTGCTCTACCCCAAATCGTCGACCGGCCACCTCCACGCCCTCGCCGACTTCCGGAACGTGGCCCAGCGCATCGAAGATCAGGCCGCCCACGGTGTCCCAGTCACCGTCAGGCAGGGTGCCGCCCAGCATCTCGTCTAACTCGTCGATGGGCATACGCCCGTGGACCCGCAGGCCCCCTCCGGCCACCGGCTGAACCAGGGGCTCCTCAGTGTCGAACTCGTCCACGATCTCGCCCACTACCTCCTCCAAGAGGTCTTCCATGGTGACCAGGCCGGCCGTCCCCCCGTATTCGTCCACCACGATGGCCAGGTGGTAGCGATCGGCCTGCATCTCACGCAATAGGTCGTCGGCCTGCTTGGTCTCGGGAACGAAGCGGGGCGGCCGGGCTATGGATCCGACCGGCTCAGTGTCCCGTCCGTCCAAGTGGGCCTTCATGAGGTCCTTGGCGTGAACCACGCCGACAATGTCGTCGACGCCGTCACCGCTGACCGGGACCCGCGAGTGGCCGTTGCGGGCTGCCACGGCTATGGCCTCCGCTACCGTCAGGTCGGCAGCCGCGCATTCCATGTCCGGGCGGGGAACCATAACCTCCCTGACCAGGGTGTCGCCGAAGGCGATGACCGACTCGATCAGCTCGTGCTCCTCAGCGTCGATAGATGCCGAAGCCAGCGCCCGGTCGGCCACGGCCAAGAGTTCCTCCTCGGACACGCTGGGCGCACCGGTCCTGAGTCGCCGAGGCAGCAGGCGGTCCGAAAGGTCGACCAGGCCCAGGGCGATCCACCGCAGCGGTCCGACCCGTCCCAGGGTCCGGGCAAGGGGCGCCAGGCGAAGCGCAAGCCGATCGGTGGTTCGGAGGGCCGCCGTCCGGGGCAGCACGTCGACCAGGGCGAAGCCGGCCACTAGGAGCCCGGCCAGCGCCAGGGCGGCCCAGCTCGCGCCGACCCGGTCGGCCACCAGGATGGCCAGCAGGCCAGCAGCCGACAGACGAAGGGCCATCAGCACAAACAGGAGGGGGCCTAGGCCACGCACTCGATCGTCCAGCAGGTCCAAAAGATCCGACCGATCCACACCGTCGTCGGCCTCCGTGCCGGAATCAGCTAGGACCTCGGCCTGGGCCCGACGGATGTGTAGAAGGCTGGTCTCGGCGGCTACCAGCACACCGCTGGCCGCCATCAGCAGCACCACGAGGAGCACCCCGAGCACGAGGCTCACGGCCGCTCCACCCCGTGTCGGGCCAGGTGGCCCCGCTCCTTAGTCTGCATGGCCGCCGCTTGCTCCGGATCGGCGTGGTTGTCTCCCAGGAGGTGGAGGACGCCGTGCACCACCAACAGAGCCAGCTCGGCGTGGTAGTCGCCAGCGTGCTCCGGGGCCTGGCGGGCGGCCACCGACGGGCACACCACCACGTCGCCCAACAGAACGGGTACATCGACCGGCACCTCGGCCAGATCATCAACCGGGAAGGCCAGGACGTCGGTCGGGCCGGAGCCGTTCATGTGGTCGCGGTTCAGGACCTCGATGGACGGCTCGTCCACGAAGTGCAGATGGACCTCGACCAGTCGGTCTCCGAGTCCCTCGGCGAAAAGAACATCGGCCACCAGGGCCTCCCACCGGCTCACATCAACCGGCTGGGCGGGATCGGGGTCGTCCCGCTCGTCGTCCACAATCACCGTCGGGCCAGCGACAGGACCCGGTTGGGGAGGTTCTCCACTCATCCGGTCGGCCCGTCAGGACCCGGAGGCTCCGCTCCGGCCCGCTCGTAAGCCTCGACGATGTCCTGGACGATCCGGTGGCGGACCACGTCGCGGGCCCCCAGCCGGACGAACGACAATCCCTCGATCTCGGACAGGGTGTCCTGGAGGCCTTCGAGGCCGCTGCGACCTCCCGGCACGTCGACCTGGCTGACGTCTCCCGTCACCACCACCCGCGATCCGAACCCCACGCGGGTGAGGAACATCTTCATCTGTTCGGGCGTGGTGTTCTGGGCCTCGTCCAGGATGATAAAGCTGTTGTTGAGAGTGCGACCCCGCATGAACGCCAGGGGCGCCACCTCCACCTGGCTCCGGTCCAGCAGGCGCTGAACGGTCTCGGCGTCCACCATGTCGAACAGGGCGTCGTAGAGGGGTCGGAGATAGGGGTCCACCTTGGCCATCAGGTCGCCGGGCAGGAAACCGACCCGCTCCCCGGCCTCGACCAGCGGACGGGTCAGCACGATGCGGTCCACCTGTCCGGCCTTTAGCGCCCGGACGGCCATGGCCACGGCCAGCCAACTCTTACCGGTACCCGCCGGGCCGATGGCAAAGGTGATGATCCCGTCGGCCACCGCCTCGACGTAGCGCTTCTGCCCGGCCGACCGAGGACGGACCGGCTTGCCGCTCGCCGAGCGGAGGATCTCCGTGGTGAGCACCTCTGAGGGCCGCTCGTCGGCCCGCACCATGTCGATGGCCCGGTCCAGGGTGCGCTCGTCGACGGTGAGGCCCTGTTGGAGGAGGGCCACCACCTCGTCGAAGACCCGGCGGACGGTGGGCGCGTGGTCGCCGTCGATGGTGATCTGGTTACCTCGGACGTGGATAGCCGATCCGGGGAAGGCGCCTTCAACCCGCCTCAGCAGGGCGTCGCGCTCTCCCACGAGGTCCGACATGAGGTCGTTGCCGGGGACGTTGACGGTGACGGTGGTCGACTCCATTGTTCGGACACAGGCTAACGGCAGCGACGGCCATGGTTCGCAGGCGCCCCGACGGGCCGGTCGGCGACCACGACTAACCTTGCCGGACGGCCGTCGATTCGTTGCCCGATCCGGTCGGACACCCGTCCTCGCTGGGTGCCCTCGGCTCCCCGTCTACTTCTCCTTCCGGCGGCGCCTGCGGCCCCCGGCACCCCGTGGGCCCTTGGCCCCGCTGCGGCCAAACCGCTTCTTCGACCGCTCTGCGTCTAGGTCGGCCATCACCCGAGGGCCGGCCTCGTTGACGATGTCCTCGGCGGCGTCCAGCAGAGCGGCGATGCTCTCGTCTTCACCTAAGCCGACCGGCTCGTCAGGCGTCTCCGGGGTGACGAGCGCTCCGTGGCTCCAGTTGACATCGACCCGGCGCTTGGTGAACGACGGGCAGTCTTCCGGGCAACGCCACGGCGCCTCGGGTGCCAAGTCCAGGTTGCACTTCCGCACGGTGTCCCCGTTGGGGTAGCTGCGGCTCTCGAAGTGCTTGCAGTCCTGGCGCATCGGCATGACCAGAGTGTGCCTCGCGGGGGGCACCCGCTGGGTGACCGACTGGGTCGGCCGGAGCGGGTCAGCCGACCGAGCCCTCCATCTGCAACTCAATGAGGCGACTCCACTCCACGGCGTACTCCATCGGCAGCGTCCGGGTGACCGGCTCGATGAAACCGTTCACCACCATGGACATGGCCTGCTCCTCGGACAACCCTCGGCTCATCAGGTAGAAGAGCTGGTCATCGGCCACCTTGGACACTGTGGCCTCGTGACCGACCACCGCATCAGCCGAACCGACCTCCATGTAGGGGTAGGTGTCCGAGATGCTCTCGTCGTCCAGGATCAGGGCGTCGCACTGCACGAAGCTCTTGCAGCCGTAGGCGTCGTCCTCGACTCGAACCAGGCCGCGGTAACTGGTCCGTCCGCCATCCTTGGAGATCGACTTAGAGACGATCTTGGACGTCGTCTCGGGTGCGGCATGCGTCATCTTGGCTCCGGCGTCCTGGTGTTGGCCCGGCCCCGCGTAGGCCACCGAGAGGACCTCACCGGAGGCCTTGGGCCCAGCCAGGATGACCGCCGGGTACTTCATGGTCAGCCGGGATCCGATGTTCCCATCGATCCACTCCATGTGCCCCTCGGCCTCCACCCGGGCCCGCTTGGTAACCAGGTTGTAGACGTTCGATGACCAGTTCTGGATGGTGGTGTAGGTGACCCGGGCCGCCTGCTTGACCACGATCTCGACCACAGCCGAGTGCAGCGAGTCGGTGCTGTAGACGGGGGCCGAGCACCCTTCGATGTAATGCACCTCGGAACCTTCGTCGGCGATGATGAGCGTTCGCTCGAACTGGCCCATGTTCTCGGCGTTGATCCGGAAGTAGGCCTGCAAGGGCATCTCCACCTTCACGCCGGGCGGCACGTAGATAAACGAGCCCCCGCTCCACACCGCCGAGTTCAGGGCCGAGAACTTGTTGTCGTTGGGCGGGATGATCCGGCCGAAGTAGGCGCGCACGACCTCCGGGTACTCCCGCAGCGCGGTGTCCATGTCGCAGAAGATGACGCCCTGCTCCTCAAGGTCTTCGCGGTTGCGGTGATACACGACCTCGGACTCGTACTGGGCGGTGACGCCGGCCAGGTACTTGCGCTCTGCCTCGGGAATGCCCAACTTCTCGTAGGTGTTCTTGATTGACTCCGGGACATCGTCCCAGTCGTCGGAGAGCGACTCCGTGGGCTTGATGTAATAGAAGATGTCGTCGAAGTCGATGCCCGACAGGTCACCGCCCCACCAGGGCATCGGTCGGCGACCGAAGCGCTCGTAGGACTTCAGCCGGAAGTCCCGCATCCAGTCGGGCTCGCCTTTCATCCAGGACATCTCGCGGATGATGTCCTCGTTCAGCCCCTTCTTGGGCTTGAAGACGTAGTCCTCCTCGTCGCTCCAGCCAAGCTTGTAGCGACTGAGGTCGAGACCGAGGTCAGTTGCGGACATCTGTGGCGTCTCCCTGAAGACCGGTTTCCTGTTCGTACCCGACGGCGGCCCATCGGGATTTCTCCTACGCAGATAGTAACAATTATAGGCGCAGAACCCCGACCCTTTCTCCCAGCGAGCAGGGTCGGAAGCGATCGCCGAACCGTCCGGGACGGACCCCGGGTACCCGGTCAGGCGCCTCGGCAACCGGTCAGCCGTGTTGGCGGCGCTGGCGATCCAGCCAGCCCAGAAGTATGGCGATGGCCCGGGGGTCGTGACGCAGGTGGTGGCCGGCCCCGGCGATCATCCGCAGGTCGGCGATTCCGTGGCCCGAGGCCAGCACCCGAGCGTCCAGCGGCGGCACCACCTCGTCGTCGCTGCCGTGAACCAGCAAGAGGTCGCGGGTGCCCATCTCGGCCACCGATCGTTCGGCCGAAACCTCCCGCAGGGCCGCGGACCATCGTCCGAAGTCGGTGGGTGCTTCTTCAGATGTGATCACCCCGGCCTGGCGGGCGTGGAGAAGGAGGCGGCGCGGGTTAGCCGCCCAGTCCGACCAGTCGGCAGGAGCGGCCAAGGCGGCCACGCCTCGGATCTCGGGATCGACCGCCGCCGCGCAGATGGCCAGCGAGGCGCCGGTCCCGAACCCGACGGCCCAGACGCCCTCCACGTTGTCCTGGCCGCGGAGGTCAGCGGCGGCGGCGGCCACGTCGTCTCGCCATCCGTCCAGGCTGAAATCACCCTCCGAGTCACCCATCCCACGCATGTACGGGACCATGGCCACCCAACCCATCTCGGTGGCGATGCGAAAGGCCAGTTCGGGAAAGGTGGCCACGCTGTTGGCTCCGCCGTCTGGCCCGCTGGGAAAGCCGTGGCAGATCACTACGCCGGGCCGGCCATCCCCGCTGAGCGGCGGGCGGGCCAGGTGGGCGACCAGGCTCAGGTCACCGGACTGGAACCGGTGGTTTTCGAACCCGTCCGTCGGGTCGGGCCCCGTGTCGTCGACGGCCACCCGATCAGTCCAGCCGACGCAACGACTCGCGGAACTCACGACCCCGCTGCACGTAGACCATGGCGTTGACCATATTGGCGTCCTCAGGCACCACGCCCTCGCGGATGGTGGCCGGCACGCCGAGGGCCATGGAGTTCGGGGGCACGATCTGGCCGTTACGCACCACGGCGTTGGCCCCCACGATCGACCCCCAGCCAACGACCGCCTCGTGGAGGACCACCGCCCCCACACCGACCAGCGCCCGGTCCTCGATGGTGCACCCCTCAAGGTGGCATAGGTGGCCGAGGGTGACGTCGTTGCCCACGATGGTGGCCAACTCGCCTGTGCAGTGAAGCACGGAATTGTCCTGGACCGAGGTCCGGGCTCCGATGGCGATGCGGTTGTCGTCGGCCCGGATCACAGCATGGGGCCACACGCTGGACTCGGGTCCCAGCACCACGTCGCCGATCACCACGGCCAGCGGATGGACGTAAGCCGTGGGATCGACCTGCGGGACCCGGTCGCCTAGGGCGTAGACGGCCATCAGACGGGGGGCCGGTAACCGCCGTACCGGCCACCGAGGAAGACGAGCGGTGAACCCTCGTCGACGTGGCTGAGGTCGGTGACCCGGCCCAGGACGAACCAGTGGTCGCCGGCATCGACCACGTCGTGAATCGCGCAGTCGATGGAGGCCAGGCATGACGGGATAGCCGGAGACCCAGAAGCTGCGGGTACCCAGCTCGTTTCTTCCCACGGGTCTCCGTCCTTACGGAAGAAAGCGTTGGAGAGGTCCTCCTGGGTGTCAGATAGCACGTTGACGCAGAACGACCCGCTGATCTCGATACGCGGCCACGTGTGCGAGCTCTTGCCGGGTAGGAACCCGACCAGAGGCGGGTCCATGGACACTGAGACGAAGGAGCCGATAACCATGGCCAAGGGTTCGTCGCCGTCCATCCCGGTAACCAGGGTCACCCCAGTGGGGTAACGCCCTAGGACCTTTCGGTAAAGGTCGTCGTCGATCTCCGATCCCACCTGCTGCCTCCGTGCCGTCCGGGTCGGTCGAGGCTGGACGCTAGCGCCGGATTAGACGGTGGACAGGTGCCCCGACCGGTGCAGCGAGATGGTGCGACCCTCGGCGGCCGCCGAGACGTCCGCTACGTCCAGGTCGCTGCACCGCTCCTGGGCTCCGGCCAGGAGGCGGTCCACGGTGTCGTCGTCGTGAGCCGGGTCGTGGTGGAACAGCACCAGCTCTCTGGCGGCGGCCTGGTGGGCCACCTCCAGGGCGTAGTCCACGGTGCAATGACCCCAATCGGACCGCTCGGCGAACTCCTCGGGGGTGAACTGGGCGTCGTGGATGAGAAGGTCCACCCCGTCGGCTAGCTCCAGCACCGAATCGGCCACCCGTTGGGGTTCGTCGACGGGCTGCTGGTGGTCGCTCACGTAGGCGACACTGGTGCCGTTCCAATCCACCCGGTAGCCGTAGGTCAGACCGACGTGGGGCACCGAACGGGCCGTCACCCGGGCCGGGCCGACCTCGAAGGAGCACTCGTCCACGTCGTGGAAGGCGATCTCACCCGCCAGGTCCCGAATGCAGATCGGGAAGTAGGGCGGATTCATAAAGGCTTCGAACGACGCCTCCAGCGAGGACCCTCCCTCGGCAGGACCGAACACGTCGAGGTGGGCGCCGTCACAGAGGAGGGGCGCGAAGAACGGTAGGCCCTGGACGTGGTCCCAGTGGAGGTGGCTAACCAGGGCCGTTCCGCGAAACGGCGCACCGGCACACGGCTCAGCTACGCCGTAGAAGCGCAGGCCGGTCCCTAGGTCGAACAGGATCGGCTCCCCGCCGGGCACGTCGAGGACCACGCAGGAGGTGTTGCCTCCGTAGCGGCGGTTCTCGTCGCACGGGCAGGGGGTCGATCCCCGAACGCCGTAGAACGTGACGTCGAGCGACTCCCCCATCGACCGTGAAGGGTACGGACGGGTCAGGGCCCGATGGGGCAGATGTGACACATCTCTCAGGTGACCGACGGCTCGAATTCCACCGGATCTCGGACCAGTCAGCCAGATACGCGAGACTCGGCCGGTGGTTGCAGATGTCGGGTCCGCTGGCCTGTCAGACGGCCTGGTGGCCGTCGTCAAGGCAGACTGCCCGACTTGCGCGCTAGTCGCGCCGGTGCTGGCCGACCTGTCCGAACGAGTCGGGTTGACCGCCTACACCCAGGACGACGCGACCTTTCCGGCGGTGGCCGACTGGGTCGTGGACGACACCGACCTGACCATCAGCTGGCACCTGGATCTGGAGGCCGTGCCCACCCTGCTGCGAATCGAGGCCGGCCGGGAGGTCGAGCGGACGACGGGATGGGACCGAAACCAGTGGGAGCATCTGGCGGGGGTGGCTGACCTCGGACCCGACCTACCGGCCTTCAAGCCCGGCTGAGGGTCCCTGACGGTCGATCCCGGGCGGATCGACGAACTCCGGCTTCGGTTCAGCGACACGGGCCTGGCCTCCCGTCGGGTCGAACTGGGATCCGGCGAGGACGACGCCGAGGCCCTCTTCGACCGGGGGTGGACCGACGGGCTGCCTGTTGTTCCCCCGACCGAAGCCCGGGTCGCCCGCATGCTGGACGGAACGACTCGGGCGGCCGACGAGGTGGTGGCAGTCATGCCCCCTGCCCTGGTCGAGTGCACCGTGGAGAAGGTGGCCGTAAACGCCGTGATGGCCGGCTGCCGACCCGAGTACCTCCCTGTGGTGCTGGCCGCCCTGGAGGCCGTCTGTACCGACGAGTTCAACATGCACGGAATCCTGGCCACCACGATGGGGGTCGGGCCCGTCCTGGTGGTCAACGGCCCGGTGGCATCGCGAATCGGGATGAACAGCGGCGTGAATGCCCTCGGTCAGGGGAACCGAGCCAACGCCACTATCGGGCGGGCCGTTCAGTTGGTGGTCCGCAACGTCGGCGGCGGGGCGCCCGGCGGCATCGACCGGGCCACCCACGGCAGCATGGCCAAGTTGGGGTTCTGCTTCGCCGAGGACGAGGCGGGCAGTCCGTGGACCACCCTGTCCGAGGATCGTGGCTTCAACCGGTCCCAGGACGTGGTGACGGCCTTCTGCGGCGAGGCACCTCGTGTCCTGGTCGACCAGAAGAGTCGGTCGGCCGATTCTCTGGTCCGGGCGCTCGCCGAGGGCCTGCGAGCAAGCGTCTCGCACCGGGTCGTGATGGGCATGGACGGGATGCTGGTGCTCTCCCCGGAACACATGTCCCGGTTCCGAGACGCCGGCTGGGACCGGAACCGGTTCATGGCCGAGTTGGCCGGCCACCTGACAGTCGAGGCCGACGACGTCCTGGCCGGGGCGGGCGGGATCGAGGAAGGGCTCCCCGAGGGGTTCGCCGGCATGACCCTCCCCAAGTTTCGCCCGGGTGGCCTGCTGGTCGTCCACGCCGGTGGTTCGGCCGGTTTGTTTTCGGCCATTGTGGGAGGATGGGTGAACGGCCCGATGGGCAGCGAGCCGACGAGCAGGGAGATCACGCCGTGAGCCAGTCGACCGTCGTCCTGGATCCGACCGCCGGCACGACCCTGTCGGATCGGGCCCGTAGCCCTCGTCCCACCTCCCTGGTCGGTGTGACGGTGGGCCTGCTGGACATCAGCAAGCCGCGGGGCGACGTCTTCCTGGACCGGGTGGCCGAGCGCCTGGGCGAGCAGGGCGCCACCGTCCTGCGCTACGCCAAGCCAACGTTCACCAAGCCGGCTCCTGTCGACCTACGCCACGAGATCGCTACCCAGTGTGCGGCGGTCATCGAAGCTCTCGCCGATTGAGGATCCTGCACGACGTGCAGTGTGCACGACATCGACGACCTGGAACGCCGTGGTCTGGCAGGTGTGGTGGTGGCCTCAGAGCCGTTTGCCGAAGCCGCCGAGGAGCAGGCCCGGGCACTCGGGTTGGATGTGGCCCGCGTGTTCACGCCGCACCCCATCCAGGACCGGACCGACCAGGAGATGCAGGACCTGGCCGCCGGCACCGTCGAGGCGCTGGTGTTGGCCCTGACGTCGGCCTGACCTGGATCGACCGGGAGCCCCGGCCTCAGGTACCCGGTTCCCATCCGGGAAGCGCGTAGCCGCTAGCCCAGACCACCACGAGACCGTCGGCCACCAGCGTCCCGACGACCCGGCGGGCCCGGTCAGTGTCCCCCGGCCAACCCATGGCCTCGGCCAGCCTCCCGTCGGCCACCGGGCCCTCACCTAGGGCGGCCACCAACCGGCCTCGACCCTGGCGGTCCGATCCCTCAAACGGGGTCTGGCCACCTGACACCCCGGCGGAACCACGAGCCGGATCGGACCCCTCGCCCCGCCAGGCGCACCGATCAGCCAGCGGACAGAGTTCGCAATCCGGGGCCCGTGCCGTGCAGGTCAGGGCGCCTAGGTCCAGCAGGGTCTGGTTCCAGGACCAAACGTGTCCCGAGGGAACCGATTGGTCAGCCAGGTCCTGAGCCTCCCGAGCCGTGAGGCGCCGGCCGGTCCACCGGGCCAGGATCCGGGCCACGTTGGTGTCCACCACGGCCGCTTCGACCTCGTGGGCGAAGGCACGGACGGCCCGCGCTGTGTAGGGGCCGACACCCGGGAGAGCCTCCAGCTCGGCCCGTTCGGTCGGAATCTGGCCGCCGTGTCGAGCCATCACGACTTCGGCTGCCCTGTGGAGGTAAACGGCTCGCCGGTTGTAGCCGAGTCCGGACCACTCGGCGATCACCTCGGCCGGTGGGACCGAGGCACACGACGCCACGTTCGGGAACCGGACCAAAAAGCGCGGCCACCGTTCCACCACCCGGTCCACCCGGGTTTGCTGGAGCATCACCTCGGCCACCAGGACGGCCCAAGGGGCGCGGCTGTCACGCCACGGCAGGTTCCGACGGTTCCGAGACCCCCAGCGGAGGAGGTCAGCAGGCAGCATCCGCTGGCCGATGGTCGTGTCCACGGCTGGCACCTCCTGGACCGTAGTGGCCGCCTCCAAGCGCTCCCGTCGTCCCGTCGGTTCGTCCAGCCCCGCGCTAGCGTCGGCGCCCGTGGCCAACGCACCGGACCTCTCTATCCAGTTGCAGGCGGTGGGAGACGAGCCCCGCCACCTGTCGGAATTGCTGACCACTTTTCCTTTGGCCGCCGTGATCGTGGACCCGTTTACCCACGAGAGTTCGTGGCTGTTGGACACCGCCCGACGCATCCTGACCGTGTTTCGAGAAGCCGACGTGCGGGTGGCCTTCGTGGTGGCTGGAACCGACAGCGCCGGCGCGGCCCGCTTCCTCGGACCGCTCACCGACGAGATCCTGACCCTGGCCGACCCCGACCGGTCCCTGGCCCGCTCCATGGAGCTTGCCATCCTTCCCGCCTTCGTAGTCATCCGCCAGGACGGCTCGGTCATCGGCTCCGCCGAAGGTTGGGATCCGCTTACCTGGCGTGAGGCGGCAACCAGCCTGGCCGACATAACCCAATGGTCGCGTCCCGAAATCCCGGCCGCCGGCGACCCGGCTCCCTACGCCGGGACGGCGGCGCTGGGCTGATCCCCGCGGTCGTCGTGCGTCGCCCGACGCCGCCGACCCCCCGGCCGGAGGCGATAC
Organism: Acidimicrobiales bacterium; assembly: GCA_022451505.1. GTDB lineage: Bacteria > Actinomycetota > Acidimicrobiia > Acidimicrobiales > MedAcidi-G1 > UBA9410. The sequence continues at coordinate 22,996 of JAKURX010000017.1, forward strand.
CTCCCGCCGGAAGGCTGTTGAGCCGATGACTTCCCGTCCTATCGCCGTCGCCCCGGACACCCGTCCGGCTATGTACGAGGCGATGTGTCGGGCCGTGGCGGCCGGCGGTGGTCGCCTCGTGGAGCCGGCCGACGCCGATGGACTTGTCTGGGCCGACCCGGCAGGCGTGGACAGCTTCCCAGAGGTGGTGGCTAACGCCCAAAACCTGGAATGGATCCAACTGCCCTACGCAGGCATCGAACCCTTCGCCCACCACCTGGATGACCGTTGGACGTGGACCTGCGGGAAGGGGGTCTATGCCCCGGCGGTGGCCGAAACCGCACTGGGCATGATCCTGGCCGGCCAAAAGCACCTCCACGGGTACTCCCGGGCCACCTCGTGGTCCGACCCCGTAGGGCGGGTGTTGGCCGGCAGCCGGATCACTGTCCTGGGTGGCGGCGGTATCACGGGACACCTTCTACCTCTGCTGGCACCGTTCGGCTGTGATGTGACCGTGGTCCGGCGCCGAGAGGAGGCGTTTTCGGGTGCCGACCGGACCATCACCACCGGCCGCCTGTTCGAAGTCCTGCCGCGGACTGACGTGCTGGTGGTTGCCCTGGCTCTGACTGCCGAGACCACGGGGATTGTCGGAGTGGCCGAGCTGGCGGCCCTCCCCGACCACGCCTGGCTGGTCAACGTGGCCCGGGGGGGCCATGTGGTGACCGAGGACCTGGTGGAGGCACTGCGATCCGACTCTCTAGGCGGCGCGGCGCTGGATGTGACCAACCCCGAGCCGCTCCCCGACGGACACCCACTTTGGTCGGAGCCCCGCTGCCTCATCACCCCCCACGTGGCCAATACCCCGGAGATGGGCCTCCGACTCCTGGAACCCTTCGTGGCCGAGAACGTGAGCCGGTTTTGTTCCGGCGACGTGCTCTTGGCCCCGGTTGACGTGGCCCTCGGATACTGACGAGTGCCGGGCTCCCTGGCCGCCGTGGCCTCCTTCGTGCTGGCTGGCACATTCGCTATCGCTGCCATCCTGAAGTTCCGCGACCCGGCGGCCACCCGACGGTCGATGGCCGACTTCGGGCTGCCGAGCCCCCGCCTACTGGCCGTGGCCGTGCCGGTCACAGAGCTAGCCACCGCCCTGCTGCTTGTTGTGGACCGGCGGACCGGCGGACCGTGTGCAGTGGCCTTGCTGGTGGCCTTCACCACGCTGATCGTCGGCCGCCTGGTCGCCGGACGACGTGACTCCTGCGGGTGCTTCGGAACCTGGTCGTCGCGGCCGCTGTCCTGGAGGGACCTGGTCCGGAACGGAGTCCTGACGGCGCTCGGGGTGTTGGCCGCCCTCGGCTGAGAGTGGATCCGAGCCGACTGGTACCGTCCGCGGCACCAGTCAACCGATCCACACCTGTCGAGGAGAAGGGACCCCTGCCATGGACGGCCTGATGATGGACACGCCGCTGTCCCTAATCCACCTGTTCGACCGTGCTACCCGGCTGTTCGCCGACAAGCAGGTGGTGACCGCCACCCCGACCGGGATCCAACGGATCACGTACGGCGAGTGGGGCGAACGAACCCGCCGCCTGGGCGGTGTGCTGGACGACCTGGGCATCAGTGATGACGGACGGGTGGCCACCTTCGCCTGGAACACGGCCCGCCATCTGGAGCTCTACTTCGCCCCGCCGTGCACCGGCCGGGTGTCCCACACCCTCAATCTGCGGCTGTTCCCCGAGCAACTCACCTACATCGTGAATCACGGCGAGGACGAGGTGATCTTCCTCGACCACTCGGTGGCCGGCCTCATCTGGCCACTCATGGAGACCTTCCAGACGGTCCGCCACGTGGTGCTCATGGACGATGGCGCCCCGGCACCGGACGCCGACGCCATCTCTCAGGAGGTCCACGACTACGAGGACCTGCTGGGCGCCGCATCGCCGGTCGACTGGACCACCTTCGACGAGAACAGAGCCGGCTCGATGATGTACACGTCGGGAACCACCGGGAACCCCAAGGGGGTCGTCTACTCCCACCGGTCGATGGTGCTGCATACCTTCGGAGCGATGATGTCTGACACCCTGGGGATCAACGAGCGGGATGTGATCCTTCCTGTGGTTCCCATGTTCCACGCCAACGCCTGGGGCCTGGCCCACGCTGGTGTGGCCACTGGGGCCACGCTGGTCATGCCGGGTGCCGACCTGTCGCCGGGCGCCCTGGCCACTCTCATCGAGGATGAGGGGGTCACGGTGGCCGCCGGCGTGCCCACCATCTGGATGGGAGTGCTCCCCGAACTCGAGGGCCGAAACGTGTCAGCGCTGCGGGCCATCCCCTGTGGCGGCTCGGCCGTCCCTAAGGCCCTGTCCGAGGGCTACCGCAAGACCACCGGTCTGCCGATCCTCCAGGCGTGGGGCATGACCGAAACCAGTCCAATCGGTGCCGTCTGCACCATCAAATCCACGCTGGACGACCTGGACGACGAGGCCAAAGCCGACCTCCGAACCACCGTCGGTCTGATCTCGCCGGCCGTCGACTTCCGGATTGCCGAGCCGGACACCGGTGAGGAGATCCCGTGGGACGGTGAGACCAGCGGCGAGCTTCAGGTGCGGGGACCGTGGGTGGCCCGCACGTACTACAACGACGACCGGGCACCGGAGTCGTTCACCGACGACGGTTGGCTTAAGACCGGCGACGTGGCCACCGCCGATCCTGAGGGCTACATCCGCCTCGTCGACCGCACCAAGGACCTCATCAAGTCGGGCGGTGAATGGATCAGCTCGGTGGAGTTGGAGAACGAAATCATGGCCCACCCCGACGTGGTCGAGGCAGCCGTAATCGGCGTGGCGTCCACCAGGTGGGGCGAGCGGGCCATGGCCTGCGTGGTCCCGGTCGAGGGGACTGACCTGACCGCCGACGAGGTTCTGGAGTGGCTTGAAGGCCGGGTCGTAAAGTGGTGGCTGCCCGACCGAGTGGAGTTCATCGAAGAGGTCCCCAAGACCTCGGTCGGGAAGTTCTCCAAGAAGACCCTGCGAGACCGCTTCGCCGACGTGCTCGTGGACTGACCGGCCTGCCGGTCGACGGTGGCTGCACCTCCCCGGTCGTTGTCGCCGCGCGTGGTGCATGCCATGATCAGAGTCGTACGCCCACACCGAGCCGAGGGAGACCTTCGTGGAACTGTTCAGTGACTGGATGGGAGGAAGCGGGGGCGGCCAGGCCGTCGGCCGGTATGCCCACTATCTGGGTGGGATTACCTGGATCGGCCTCCTGTACTTCTTCAACTTCATCCAAGGCGCGGCCTTCGGTGAGATGAGCGACGGGGCCCGGGGCGAGGCACTGCGCAAAATCACCTGGCGGACCCTGTGGTGGTTCCGCTGGGCGGCTGCCCTGACCTGGGGGTCGGGCATCTGGATCCTCGCCCACCAGGAGGTCCTGAACAGTGGCGACTACTGGAGGTCGGCCTCCGGTATGGGGATCGCCTTCGGCTTTGTGCTGGGCACGACCATGGCGGCCAACGTCTGGATGGTCATATGGCCGGCCCAGAAGATCGCCATCGGCTCCTCGGTGCGGGTGTCCGAGGGCGGCGAGGCTGACTCAGAGGCCCCTGCGGCGGCCAAGCGGGCCGGACGGGCCAGCCGGGTCAACACGCTGTTCTCGCTCCCGCTGATCTTCTTCATGATGTGGCCCAGCCATTTCGGCCCGCAATTCGGTAGCCCGGACTCCGGTGCCCGCGCCACCATCTGGATTGTCTTCGCGGTGATCTGGATCGTGATGGAACTCTCAGCCCTCGGCAAAATGGGCGGCTACGACAGCGCCATCAACAAGAAGGTGCTGGACAAGCACCAGGACACCATCGTGTACGGCCTGGTCATTACTGTCGTGCTGCACCTGCTCTTCGAGATCGTCGCCTGATCGCGGGCGCCTGAACGCCGATCGGCCCGCCCTTTGGGGCGGGCCGTGGCGGTTTTCGGGACTACCCGACGAGCAGCCGGGCCTCCATTCCACCTTCCCGGTGGCCAGCCACGTCGCAGTAGAGGATGTAGCGGCCGGGTTCCAGAGTGATGGTCCCGGAGTCCGTCCCCCCGTTCTCGACCTCGAGGCGTAGTTCGTTCTCCCGGCCCTCGACGACCAGCGTGTGGTTCTGGAACCCTGAGAGCTGGTACTCGACGGTGACCTCGCCAGCAGCCACCCGGTAGCCGTCGGCGTCGAAGTCCTGGGTGTCCAGGGCGACGACTCGTAGGACGCCGTCCTCGGCCGTGCTGGTGGTTTCCGAACCGCCCCCACCCCCACCGCAGGCACAGACCAGAAGGACGGCTGAAACAGTGGTCCCGAGGATGGCCCGCGGCGTGGTCATGGGGCCGAGGCTACCGATGGACGATGATGGGCCCATGTCGCAGGTGGCACTCCTGATTAACCCGGCAGCCCGCCAAGGACGGGCCGCCAGCCAGGTGGACCGCGTGCTAGCCCGGCTCCGGGAGCACGGCGTGGAGCCGCTAGTCCTCGACTCGTCGTCGGCCGAGGTTGCCCGGGCGGCCGCCCACCACGCGGTGGCAGCGGGCGTCGAGCGGATGGTGGTATTCGGCGGAGACGGCATCGCGCACCTGGCGACCGGGGCGGTAGCCGGGACGTCCACCGTGTTGGGCATCGTGGCCGGCGGGACCGGCAACGACGCCGCCGAGGCCCTCGGCCTGGCCGGAGGGTCCCTGGAGGACCGCGTCGACCGCTCCCTGGAATCCCCGACAGCGCTGGATGTGATCACAAGGTTGGACGACGACGGGTCGCTTTCTGGCCCTCCCCACGCGGTAACCAGCTGTGTCGCCGGCTTCCCGGCAGCCGTCAATGCCCGGGCCGAGACCATGAGCGTCCCCCGGGGACCGTCCCGTTACACGGTGGCCACCCTCCTCGGGATCCCGACAATGCGGCCGGGGCTGTTTCGGCTCGTCCTCGATGGCGAGGAGCGCGAGGAGCGTGCGGCCGTGCTGGTGGTCGCTAACACCGGCCTATTCGGCGGCGGGATGCGGATCTGCCCTGATGCCGTCCCCGACGACGGCCTGCTGGACGTGTGCCTCGTTGGCGACGTCGGTCGCCTCGATCTGCTGCGGTCCTTCGGGAAGGTCCGGACCGGCGCCCACCTCGACCATCCCGACGTCTCGGTCCACCAGGCGGCCGAGGTCCGCATGGAGGCCATCGACGCTGACCCGCTGGTAAGAGCCGACGGGGAGCCTTTCGGGTCGATGCCATGCACCCTGGCCGCCCGCCCGGGAGCCCTCTGGGTGGCCGGAGCCACGACCCGGCCGCCTGGCCGCGTCTAATGTCCGGCGCATGGCGAACCACCACATCCAGATCACCTACTGCGTCCCCTGAGACTATTCCTCCCGCGCCGTGGGCGCGGCTGGAGACCTGCTAGCCAACTACCAGCACGTCATCGACGACCTAACCCTGACCACCGGGGCAAGCGGGGTGTTCGACGTGACCGTCGACGACACGACCCTCTACTCCAAGGACGAAACCGGGCGACACGCCGAACCCGGCGAGGTCCTGGCCCTATTCACCGCCCTGGTGGGGCCCGACGTGCTCCGCTACGGCGAAGAATGAGCCTCGCTGCTTAGAGGACAGAATGAGCAGTTCTACTTGGAGGTCTGAGTAGCGCCGTCGTCTAGATTGACCACCTCGGCTCCACTGGGCCGAACCGACTCTGGAGGAATCCATGTCAGACGACGCAAGTGAGTGCCCTTTCTCCGGCGCGAACACCACGAAAGGGAACACGGCCACCGAAGACTGGTGGCCCGAACAGCTGGATCTGAGGATCCTGCACCAGCACGATCGCAAGTCGAACCCGATGGGCGAGGACTTCGACTACGCCAAAGCCTTCAACTCCCTCGACTATGAGGCGTT
>JAKURX010000170.1 GCA_022451505.1 Acidimicrobiales bacterium
GTGGAAGATCTGGTCGACCGGTCCCTGTTCGACGGCTCTCGACTGGTTCATGACGACCACCCGGTCGGCCACCTCGGCGATCACCCCCATGTCGTGGGTGATGAGCATCACCGCGGTGCCCGTCTCGACCTGGAGTTGCTTGATGAGGCCGAGGATCTGGGCTTGGATGGTCACGTCGAGGGCCGTGGTGGGCTCGTCGGCGATGAGCAGCCGGGGCCCGCAGCACAGGGCGATGGCGATCATCACCCGTTGGCGCATACCGCCCGACATCTCGTGCGGGTACTGCCCGATCCGCTTGTCGGCCTCGGGGATCCGTACCAGGTCGAACATCTCCCGGGCCCGGCCCATGGCCGCCTTGCGGCCTAGTCCCTCGTGGATCCGTACCGCCTCGGCGATCTGTTCACCCACCGGGTACACCGGGTTCAAGCTGGTCAGCGGCTCCTGGAAGATCATGGCGATCTGCTTGCCGCGGATGCTGCGCATGGCGGGCTCGTCCTGGGCCAACAGGTCCAGGGTCGAACCGTCAGGCATTTCCAACTCGGCTCGGCCGCGGGTGATCTTCGCCCGGGTGCCCATCTCGACCAGCCGCATGATCGACAGGGCGGTCACCGACTTGCCCGAGCCCGACTCGCCTACTACGCCCAGCGTCTCACCGGGCTCGATGGTGAAACCCACTGAGTCCACCGCGGTGAACTCGTCGAATGTGACGGTGAGGTCGTCGACTCTGAGGAGGGCCATTAGCGCCCCCGAAGCTTCGGGTTGAAGGCGTCCTGGAGGCCGTCACCGACCAGGCTGATGCTGAGCGCGGAGACCAGAATGGCCAGGCCCGGGAAGAAAACGGTCCACCAGGCGGTGAGCGTGTAGCCCCGGTTCTTTCCCATCATCGACCCCCAGCTGACCGTGTTGATGTCCACCAGGCCCAGGAAGGACAGGCCGGCATGGAAGAGGACGGCGATGACCATCGTCAGGGTGGTTGCCACCAGCAGGGGAGGCATGGCGTTGGGGAGGATCGTGCGGAACATGATCCGTAGGTCACCGCATCCGATGGCCCGGGAGGCCTTCACGAACTCCATTTCGCGCAACCGCAGGAACTCGGCCCGGGCGAGGCGGGCCGTCACCGGCCACAGCGTCACGCCGATGGCCAGGGTCTCGTTGCGTGTTCCCACTCCGAGCATGGAGACGATGACCAGGGCGAAGAGCAGTGGTACCAGCGTCTGGAAGAGCTCGGTGAAACGCATGAGCGTCGCGTCGACCCACCGGCCGAAGTACCCGGCCAGGCTGCCCACCACCAGGCCGATGGTCATGGCCATGGCCGTGGCGAACGCGGCGACGAACAGGGTGGTCCGGCCCCCGATGATGACACCGGCCAGGATGTCCCGCCCCAGGTAGTCGGTGCCCAACCGTGGGCCCAGGTCGTCGCCTGGTCCCAGGAACGGCGGGGCCACCATCTTGTGAGCCGCCGTTCCGTAGAGGCCCGGTCCGAAGACGGTGACCAGGACGATGAAGGCGAATACGACCAGCCCCAGCACCGCCGCCTTGTTCCGCAGGAACATGCGGAAGGCGCCACGACCACCGGTTTCGGCCGGTTCGATGGCGATACCGACGTCGGTCATCGGGCTCCCCCGACGCGGATCCGGGGGTCGATGAGCCGATAGACGAGGTCGGTGAGCAGATTGGCCACGATGACCATGGCCGCCGAGAAGATCATGATGCCGAGAAGCGTCGGGCTGTCCCGCCGGAAGATCGAACTGACGGCCAGCCGTCCGATCCCCGGCCAGCCGAACACGAACTCAACCAGCAGAGCACCCGACAACAGGTTTCCGACCTGCAGGCCGACCGCGGTGACCACGGGGATGATGGCGTTGCGCAGGGCGTGTTTGTAGACCACGACCCGCTCGTGGGCGCCCTTGGCTCGGGCGGTGCGGATGTAGTCGGACTCCAGGACCTCGAGCATCGATGCCCGGGCCAGCCGGGAGTAGAACGCCAGGTAGACGACGCCGAGGACGCCAGCCGGGAGGACCAGGTGCTGGAGCAGGTCAACGGTCTCACCGAACCAGTTGCCGTGGTAGCGGACATCCTCGATGCCGGTCACCGGCAGGATGTTCCACGGGTGGCCTGCGGCGAAGACAACGATGAACATGAGGCCCAACCAGAAGACCGGGGTGGAGAAGCCGACCAGGCTCAGCACCGTCACCCCCTGTGAGGGCAAGCTCTCCGGCCGTCGGGCGGTGAACACCCCGACGGCCACGCCGACCGTCACCGCGAAGAGCAGTGCGCTGCCGGCCAGCAGCACTGTCGCGAAGAGCCGGTCGAGGATCAGGCCCAGGACCGGCTCGTTGAAGTAGAAGGACTTACCCAGGTCCAGTTGGGCAATGTTGCCGACATAGGTCCCGAGTTGGACCAGCACCGGGCGGTCGAGCCCGTACTGGGCCCTGATCTTGGCCAGGAACTCGGCGTCGCCGGCGCCTTGCTCTCCGGCGAGGTATAAGGCAGCGTCGCCCGGGGCGATCTGGATCAGGAAGAAGGCCACGACCACGACTGCCAGTAGCAGTCCGACGGCCAGTCCCAATCTGATCCCGATGCCCCGGGCGAGTGCTGTCACCTCTCTTTTCTTTGGTCTTGTTACCGGCTACTCAGCCGGCGCCTACTTGTCGAGCCAGACGTTCTCCATGCCGGACAGGGGTCCCCACACACCGGTCGGCATGTTCATCACATACGTCTGGCTGGCTCCGTAGATCGGGAGGGCGTTGATGCCGTAGAACGGCAACTCCACCGCGGTGATCTCCTGGAACTCGTCGTAGAGCGCCTTCCGGGCGTCGAAGTCCGGTTCGGCTGCCGCGGCGTAGAGCAACTCGTCGACCTGCTCGTTGCAATAGGCCGAGTTGTTGACGAACACGCCGGGCTTGATGTTGTCGCACACGTAGGCCCGCTGCACGCCGATGACCGGATCGCCCCAGTTGAAGTAGGCGTTCATGGTCATGTGCCAGGCGTCCGGACCGCCGAAGAAGATGCCGGCCCACGACGGCAGGTCGGCCGATTGGGCGACCTCCACGTCGACGCCGACCTCATCCAGGGCCAGGGCGATGTACTCGGCCACGTTGCGCTGCTGCTCGTTCACGCCCGGGATGTAGTTGATCGTCAGCTCCAGGCCATCCCCGTATCCCGCTTCGGCCAGCAACTCGCGTGCCTTGTCCAGGTCCACGTCGTAGCGCTCCACGTTCGGGTTGTAGAACTGGCTCGCCGGGT
>JAKURX010000171.1 GCA_022451505.1 Acidimicrobiales bacterium
CAGCGGCCCGTCGGCCCCCAGCCCGGCTGGCACGATCCTCGCATCTCGCGTGAACTCCAGCCCACACTCCCGGTCTAGGCGCTCCTGGGCCGCCTCGAAGAACGGGGTACCAAAGCCCAGGGCCACCGAGCCGGCTACCACAACCAGGGGGATATCGAGCAGGTTCACCACCGTGGCCACCGCCCGCCCGACTAGGTCACCAGTCCGACGCCGGACCTCCAGGTTGGCCTCCGAAGCCGGCCGACCGGTCTCCCGTCGGATGGCCGGGCCGGAGGCCACCGCCTCCAGGCACCCCCGACGCCCGCAGGCGCAAGTCGGACCGTCCGGCTCCACCACCACGTGCCCGATGTGGCCAGCATTGCCCGCCGCGCCGTCCAGGAGGCGACCATCTACGACCAGCCCGCCACCCACGCCCGTGGACACCACCATGGCCAGATAGTCCCGTTCGCCGACCGCCGCCCCGCACCACCCCTCGCCCAGGGCCAGGGCCTTGGCGTCGTTGTCCACCACCACCGGGAGGCCGGTGCGGTCCGCGAGGCGCTCGGCAAGGGCGAAGTCTCGCCACTGCGGAATGTTCAGCGGCGACACCAGGTCCCCACCGGCCGACATGGGGCCCCCGCAGCCGACTCCGATTCCGGCCACTGTTTCCGCATCCAGCAGCGGTTCGACAAGGCCGGCCAGGGACCCAAAGAGCTCGTCGGCGTCCCGACCTCCGGTGGGGACACGAGCCTGATTCCGGACTCGCCCGTCTGGGTCGACGACGCCGGCGGCCAACTTCGTGCCTCCGACGTCTACGGCCAGGACACGTTCCCGGACCATGGCCCCGATCTGGTCGAACTCCCCTCCGGGGAAGGTCGCCTCAGGCCCGGCCGTGGTCGCCTCGACGGAATCGGTCGCGCATGCGCTCCCGGACCCGGGCGCCTGTGCCACCAACGGCCTCACGGATACCCGCCGTCCGCCCCGAACCGGCCACAACTCGAAGTCCCGTCCGCCCCACCTGGCGGGCATTTCGCTCCAGGGCCAGGGAGGCGCCCAGCATCACCAGGAAGCCCACGAAGGCCAGCAGGAAGGAGGTCGAGAGGGTCACGACCATCACCAGCACGCCGCCAACGAAACCAACTACCGCCCACCTCATGCTTCGGAGGGGCTGCGTGAAGACCGTGGTTTCGCTCACCTCGCGTACGAGATCCGGGTCGGTCTCGGACAACCGCTCCTCGATCTCACTGAGGATCCTCTCCTCTTCCTCGGACAGTGGCACCCGGTCGTTCCTCGCCTCGACACCCGTTCTGGTCCCCTCCAGCATCGCACAGCGCGTTGCGACCAACAACGCGCTACCGGGTCTACCAGTGTGGGCGACAACCCCTCCAAGCCTCCCTCAGCCGTCGGGACCCCACTGTCCGTCCCCTCGTTCTCGAGGCTGCAGCCCCTCGGGCCCGACGGTGGCCGCCGGGCCGATCGAGGCCGTGCCAAACCGTTTCCGGATCCGTTCCACCGCCTCCTCGGCGTCCCTCCATCCCGGATCCTCCACGTCCTCGAGCCGGAGCTGGCGAACGGAAGCGTCCCGGAGGCCGCTCATCGACACCCCCAGGAGGCGGAGGCCTGGCGATGTGTCCACGGTGTCGAGCAGGCCCGTGGCCACCTCCAGGATCTCGAACACCAGATCGGTGGCCTCCGAAAGGGTCTGCGACCGGCTGATCGTCGTGAAGTCCGGGTACCTAAGCTTCACGGTGACCGTGCGGCCGGCTACCCCGACTTCGCGGAGTCTCCGGCCCACGGCATCCACCATCCGGACGAGCTCCTGGTGAACCTCGTCGGGATCCGCCAGGTCCCGGGCGAAGGTCTCCTCGTGGCCGATCGACCGGGTCGGCTGGTCCGGGTCCACCGGTCGGTTATCGATCCCGCGGGAAAGTCGCCAGAACTGGGTCCCGGCGGCCTGGCCCACAGCTGACACCAGGGTGTCTTCGGGGACCTGGCGCAGGTCGCGCACCGTGGCAACCCCGAGGCGCTGGAGGCGTTCGAGGGTGCGCGGCCCCACCCCCCACACCGCCTCTACCGGCAGGGGGTCGAGAAACTCCCGGATGCTGTCGGCCGAAACCACGTGCACGCCGCTCCCGGGGACCGGTCCTGTAAGACCAGCAGACGGCTTGGCCTGTTCGCTGGCCAGTTTGGCCAGGAACTTGTTGGGGGCCACCCCCACGCTGCACGTCAGCTTCTCCTCAGCCAGGACGTCGGTCCGGATGGCCGCTGCCACGTCGGTCGGTGACCCGTGGAGGCGTTCCGACCCGGCCACGTCGAGAAACGCCTCGTCCAGCGACAACGGCTCGACGAGCGGTGTGTACCGCCGGAAGACTTCCATCACCCGGCGGCTCACCTCGCCGTAGTGGCGATGGTCTCCCGGGAGGAAGATCAGGTCCCGGCACATTCGGCGGGCCCGCGTCGACGGCATGGCCGACCGCACACCGAACGTTCGAGCTTCATAGGAGGCGGCGGCCACCACCCCGCGGTCGCCTTCCCCGCCGACCACCACCGGTCGTCCCCGGAGTTCCGGGCGGCGGACCAGCTCCACCGATACGAAGAAGGCGTCCATGTCGACGTGCAGGATCGGCGTTCCCGATGCCGGTGGGCGTCTTCGGTCAGCCATCGGGAGGGTCCAGCCGCTCTACCGTTAGATCGTCGGGAAGACGACCGCCACGGGCCACGTAAGCGAATTCGGGAACCTCCGACTCTCCAGCCTGGGAACTGGCCAACCATTCGGTCACCGGTTCGCTCACCCAGCGGGGGGCGGTGGCCAGCAGGGGTCCAGCCGCCTCGAGGTCCACGAAGCGGGCGTCCTCCACGATGTGGTCCGGATCCTCGAGCACCACTTCACCGGTCCAGGAGAGAGCTCGGTGTATATCCACCCCCAGGACCATGTCGCGGCCCGGGAATTCAACCGACACGCGATAGAGGACCTCAGACCACCGCTCCACGATCAAACCTGTTTCCTCAACCACCTCGCGAGACAGAGCAGCCAGGGGCTCTTCTCCCGGATCCACCACGCCGCCGGGCGGTGTCCACTCCAAGCGGCCGTTCCGTCGCCGGTTGGCTACCAGTAGGACTGTCGACCGGTCCACGAGCAGTCCACCAACCACCCGCCACCGTCGAGTCTGAGCCGCTACCACCGGCACAGTCTGGCACTTTGCGCCGATCGCCCTCCCGGTGCCCCAGACGGCCAGCGGT
>JAKURX010000172.1 GCA_022451505.1 Acidimicrobiales bacterium
GAACTCGCCCAGGCCGCCTTCGGCCTGCATCCACTTCAGGACTTTGCCCATGACGTAGATGGCAAACATGGGGGGCGTGTTGGCCATCGAGTCATTGGACTCGTGCGTCGAGTAGTCGAGGTAGGAGGCGAGGCGGCGACCGTGGCTGGCCAGGCGGTCCTTCCGGACCACGCCGACAGCCATGCCAGCCGGGCCGAGGTTCTTCTGGGCGCCGCCGTACACCAGGTCGTGGGCGTCCCAGTCGATAGCCCGGCTCAGGAAGTCGGAGCTCATGTCGGACACCAGGGGCACGCCAACCGACGGGAGCTCGGGAAAACGGATCCCGCCGATGGTTTCGTTACTGGTCACGTGCAGGAAGCGGGCGTCGTCCCGCACCTCGATCTCGTCGGTGGCCGGCATACGCGAGAAGCCCCCGTCGGCACCCGACCAGGCTTCGTACACCGGAGCCACCAACTCGGCGTCGCCGAGGGCCTTATTAGCCCACGTCCCGGTATTGACGTAACCGGCGGTGTCGCCGTCGGCCAGCAGGTTGAGCGGGACCTGGGCGAACTGGAGCGACGCCCCGCCCTGCAGGAACAGGATGGCGAAGTCCTCGGGCACGGAGGCCAGTGACCGGAAATCAGCCAAGGCCTGCATGTGCACGGTGTCGTAGGCGGGGGCCCGGTGGCTGGCCTCGATGATCGACATGCCGGTGCCGTCAAAGTCGAGAAGCTCGTCCCGGACCTCCTCGAGGACTGACACCGGAAGGGTGCAGGGGCCCGCGCAGAAGTTGTGGACACGGGTGGACGTGGTCATGGGGAGGTCTCCCTTGGTCGAGCCCGGGCCGGCCGCAGCGGACACCGGGGTCGTCGCTGGACCGTGTCAGCCTACCGGAGTGCCCTCTAGGCGGGTCGAGGGCGGTCTGTCCCCTGACCCGCCGTTAGGCCCGGTCAACCTGCCGTGAACTGCAGGCGAGGTAGTTCGGGTTCGACGATGGCCGCTGTCCGGGCTGCCGAGGCGGCCAACACCGCTGGGTCCACGTGGTCGGGGTTGTCGATACCGATGGGCACGATCTCATAGGCGTTAGTCCGGTCCACCCAGGTGGGCACGTAGCCGGCGTCGACGACCTGCGGCCCGCCGGCGCCGTCTTCCACCTTGAACCAGGCGATCATGCCGTCTTGGGTATGCAGGGGACAGGACCGGCACGGGTTGTCGTCGTCGCCTGGCTGGTTGGTCAAGAAGTTCCCCAGGCCCAGTGCCGCAGCCTTGCCGTCGTGGAGGATCACTGGCTGGACCACGTGGGCGTGGTGGCCCAGTACCAGGTCTACGTCGGGTGCCCTCAGGAGGCGGTCAGCTGCCTCGAGTTGGCGGGCTGTCGGGTCGGTCCGGTACTCCTCACCCCAGTGCACGCTGACCACCACGAACTCGGCACCGGCGTCCACGGCGGCGGCCGCGTCAGCCGCCACTAGATCAACGTCGAGGTGGCCGACCAGCCACGGGGGGTCAGTGGGCAGGTCCCGCCCGTTCAGCAGGTCGGTCACCGATAGGTGGGCCACCCGGATCCCGCCGGGATCGAACCAGGCCGGGCCGGCGGCCTCGGCGTGGTCGGCCATTCCGGCGGTGGCCAACCCAACCCGTCGAAGGTGGTACAGGGTGGACTCCACGGTGGACGGGCCGGAGTCCAGGGCGTGGTTGGAGGCCAGGGAGCAGCCGTCGTACCCGGCTCCTGCGATGGCGTCGGCCAGCGAAGATGGGACTCGGAAGGTCCCCCGGAAGCTCAGGTCGTCGTCGTCCATCGAGAGCGGGCTTTCCAGGTGGCACAGGGCCAGGTCGGCACCGGCCAGGATGGGGCGGACTAGCCGGAACATCTCCGAGAAGTCCCAACCGTCGTCCACGTTGGCGTCGGCCCGTTCGGCTACCGCCCCGTGGCTGATGATGTCGCCCGTCGCGACCAACGTGAACGTCCGGACGGGTTCGGCCGTGGTGGGGGCTGGTTGGATCGAAACTTGCGTGGGTGCCTCAGCGTCAGGCGTCGCGTCCTCCGGGGTCGCTGGACTATTTGTCTGTGCTGCTTCGGGCGTTGCCGCTTCCTGGTTTGGCGGGCTGTCGCCGATGACGTCGACGACCAGCACGACCAACACGCTGACTACTACGAGGAGTTGCAGAACCCACGCGGCACGCCGTTCCGACCGGAAGAGGGGGTGCAGGGGCTTACTCACGCCGCATCACCCAGGATGGGGATGCCGGGCCGGACTGACCGGTCGGTCACGCCGCTTGAACGCACCACCTGGCCGCCGACCAGGACGTGGTGGATGCCGGTCGACTCCAGCCACGTCTTGGCGATGGTGGCCCGGTCCGCGATGGTGCCCGGGTCAAACACAGTCACGTCGGCCACCGCCCCAGCCCGGAGCCGGCCCCGGCGGGCCATGGCCGGGCTGCGGGACTCCAGCAGCTGGGCCGGGAGGATGGTCATCTTGGCCAGCGCCTCGGCCAGTCCCAGGACACCGCGGTCTCGTACGTAGGTGCCCAGCACCCTGCTAAAGCAGCCTGCCGCACGGGGGTGGTTGTTGTGGTGGCTGTGGAGGATGGCGTCCGAGCCGACCATCACCCACGGGGTGGCCAGCGCCGTGTCGATGTCGTCGTCGGACATGGCGAAGGCGGCGGTGAGCTTGTTGTCGTCGTGAGCCCGACGCCAACCGGCCTCGTCTAGCCGGTTGGTTTCGCCAGCCACCTGCAGGTCCTCGTACGAGATGTCGTACTTCTCCTGGAAGTTGTTGAACCGGGTGGTCCCGGCGTAGGTGGCCCAGTAGGTGTAGGGGTAGGTGCAGGCTGTGAGGGCCAGGCCCTCGGCTCGACCGGCCTCCATCTGCGCGATGGCCTCGGCCATCCTCCCGGTTCCTCCGGTGGAGTTGATGTGCTCCACGTGGACCGCGCAGCCGGTGCGGCGGGCCACGGTGATCGCCTCGGCTACCGCCTGTTCCTGTGTGCCGGGCTCCAGGTCCTCGGAGTACCGCAGGTGCAGGCACAGTGGCACGCCGTACCGGGCGGCCAGGTCGCCGTGGCGGAGCATCTCGTCCAGGGTGACCCCGATGTTGTACTCGGGTTGTTCATGGATACCCAGGGCTCCGGCCCGCAGGTCCACGTCGGCCAGGCGGACCAGCTCGGTGATCTGCGTGTCGCTGGCGTAGTCGATACCGATCTCAAGGTTTATGCGGTGGGTCGACTGG
>JAKURX010000173.1 GCA_022451505.1 Acidimicrobiales bacterium
AGGGGATACACCTGCCGCTCGCTGTAGACGTGGTTGATGACCACCCGGTCGCCCTCCACCCAGACCGAATCGGCCGCGGTGGTCAGCAGATCGTCAAGCAGCTCGGGGTCGAAGCGGTCCCGGTCAAAGGACAGGTTCTCAAACTCCCAGGCCTCCACCATGCGGCCCACCCGGTCATGGTTGTACACCAGGGCATAGCGGCGTTTCACCGCCTCCCGAGTGGTGTTCTTGGGTGGATCGAACCGGTCCTTGATGATCTTGAACACCACGTTAAACGACACCAGCGTGAAGACGGCCATGACCATGCCCGGCGTGCCCCGAGTACGGACGAACTTGTCGTGGGAGTGCTCGAGGTGCCGGTACAGGGAGCGGTAGAGGCTGGTCTTGCCGTGCTGAGGAAATCCGACCGCCGTGTAGAGCTCGGCCAGGGACTTCATGGGTAGCAGTGACTTCAGGAAACCCACCAGCTCCGACGGGTTGGGCCACTCCACGAAGAAGTACGACCGGGTGAAGCTGAACAGGCGGCTGGCCTGGGACTCGGTGACCAGCACCGTGTCGACCCGCAGGCCGTCGTCCTCATGGAGGATGGGGAACACGATTGGGGTGATCCGGTTGAGTTGGCTCAGGCGGCCCACCAGGTAGGCGGCCTTGTTCCGGTAAAAGACGGGTCGCAGCATGTCTATGCCGTCGGCCTCCAGGCTGTCCCACTCCTCGAGGAGATAGGAGTCGATACGGGCCGCCACCTGACGAGAGTCGGCCTCCAGGTCGGCCCACGGGGCGCCGAAGTCGAAGGCCTCCAGGATCTCGCGGACCATGGCCGCCGTGTCCCGAACCCGGGTGGCCGTGGTGAAAAGTTCGGCCCGCCCCTCGCCCCGGGGGACCGACGTGGCACCGAACCAGCGCAACTCCACGTCGTTGTCCACTCCGATGGTGGTGAAGACCCTTCGGGTTACCGAGTTGAAGAAGGTCTCGGCCAGCACAAGGTCAGACCGTTGGGCCACCCGGCGCTTGTAGTGGGATCGACCGGTCCGCCAGGCGCCGCGCCGGTCGGCTATCTCGTCGACCAGTGGTCGGACGCGGTCCACAGTCTGGAGAACGGTAGATCGGTGGAGATCCAGGCGCTGGCGCGAATCGTCGTCCTGCTCGGTCCACTCCCGCTCGGCGAAATGGCGCTGGGCTCGCTTGGAGACCTTTCGAAACCCGGCGATGTAGTCCACGAACCCGGCCAGGATCGTGTCGGCGATCTGTCGCCCCGCCGCCTCGGAAGTGGGTTCGTCAGCCATCAGTCCGGTCCTTCGGCCTCCGGACCGGCGAACTCCTGCCAGGTGGGGTCAGCGGCGGGCAGGGAGCCCCAGCCGTCGTGGTTGCGGGGCCAGTCGGCGGGCGGAAGGCCCAGGGGATTGGTCCCGACCTCGGCTCCGTAGAAGAGCTGGTGGATGCGGCGCACGAAGAGCCAGACGCCGTCGACGCGTCGGTAGGCGTCGTCATAGCGGATGGCTTGGTGAATCCACCGGTCGCCGTCCTGGACCTCGGCCTTGCAGTACACGTGGCCGGTGGCGTCGTCGGGCCCCTGCAGGTCGATCTGGTGGGTGCCCACGTTGAGGATGGTCACCCCGACGGACCGGAGCTGCCCATCGAAGGACTCCCGGAGGGCGTCACGGCCGCTGACGTCGCGTCCCACCCGGACGTCGGGAACGAACAGGGCAACCAGCACGTCGAGGTCTCGGCGGTCGGTGGCCACCGCGTAGCGGGCCACCAGCTGGCGGATCTCGGCCTCGGCGACCAAGCGGTCCACGGGCGAGACCCCGGCCGTCACGTTCCGCCTCCGCCCACCCGCAGGTCGGCCCATCCGCCCGGTGTACGACCGTCGGTCCTGACCCGTCGGGAGGCGAACTGCCATGCGTCGCCGACCAGCCGGTAGGCGTCCTGGTAGCGGCCCCAGTGGTCGATGCCCTGGTCGGTCATAACCGTGAAGTAGGCGTGTCCGGTGGCGTGCTCCCGATCGGCGACAGCGAGCAGGAGCCCGCTGGTGTGGTGCTGGAGAAACTTCGGCCCGTCAGCATCGACGACCGAGTTCCGGGTGTCGGTGAAGATCGACCGAATAGCGTCGACGCCCTCGTAGGTGACGCCATCGCCGATGTCCATAGAGGCGTCGTCGGCGAACAGGGCCAGCAACTCGTCGAACCGGCCCCGGTCGCCGTGAGCGTTGTAGGCCGCGACGAGGTCGCGGATCTGCTCGCGGGCGTCGAGTTCCCAGGCCTCCATGGGGTCCTTCCCGTTCGGGGTCGACCACTAGCGTGCCCGACGATGGGCCACCTCCACGACATCCGCAACCGATTTCCCGGCATTCCCGGCGACTGGGCCCGTTTCGACGGCCCGGCCGGGACCCAGGTGGTGGACTCGGCCATCGAAGCGGCAGCCGACTGGCAGCGGAGCGGCGACAACGCCAACGCCCATGGGGCCTTTGCCGCCTCGGTGGCCTGCGACACCCTGGCCGAGCGGGCCAGCGCCTCGGTGGGTCGGCTGCTGGGCGCCGATCCGGCGGGCATGGTGTTCGGCCCCAGCACGACGGCCAACATGATGGCCCTGACCCGGGCCGTAGCCCGCGACCTGGGACCGGGCGACGAGGTGGTCTGCACGACACTGGACCACGACTCGAATGTGGCGCCGTGGCTGCTTCTGGCCCGGGACACGGGGGCCAAGGTGCGTATGGCCCGGTTCGATGCCTCGACCGGTCGCCTCCCAATCGAGGCGGTGGTCGACCTGGTAGGGCCGGCCACCCGGTGGGTCGCCGTCACCGGTTCGTCCAATGCCGTGGGCACCATCCCCGATACGGCGGCTATCACGGCGGCCGCCCACACCGCCGGCGCCCGGGTGGTGGTTGACGGCGTGCACCTGACTCCACACCGGCCCGTCGACGTGGGCACCCTGGGCTGCGACGTACTCACCACCTCGTCGTACAAGTGGTACGGCCCGCACGCCGGGATCATGTGGGTGGAGCCTGGCCTGCTCGACTCCCTGTCTCCCTACAAGGTTCGACCGGCGCCCGACGCCGGGCCGGGGAGCCTCCAGTACGGCACCCCGTCGTGGGAGGGCCTGGCCGGGATTGACGCCGCAGCTTGCTTCTTGCTGGACGTAGGCCTGGAGGAGATCGCCGCCCATGAGACGGAGCGGTTCGCCCGTCTGCTGGACGGCCTCCACG
>JAKURX010000174.1 GCA_022451505.1 Acidimicrobiales bacterium
TGGCGGCTGGCCTCGACCACGTCGGCATGACGGGTGATCGCCCAGTATCCGCGTCCTGCCGGCAGGAACTCGGTCTCCTCCTCAGCGAAGAACCGGATCGGATCCTCCTTGCGCAGGGCGGCGAACCCCGCGAGGCGGTCGACCATCGGTCCCGACCAGAACGGGTCAATGAGCGACAGGTTGATGTCGTCAAGGTCGACGCCGACGAGGTTCGTCTCAGCGTTTTCCATACGCCCGAACATAGGCGGCGACCGGGCCGCTGCCCCGATCCGGGCTTCGGATCACCGGGCGCTTAGGTTCACGTCGGTGACCGAAGATCCATTCCACGCCGTGGCCGACCGGCTGGCCATCGTGGACCTACTGACCCGCTACGCCACGGCCGTGGACAAGCGCGACTGGGACCTCTACCGGACCGTCTTCACCACCGACGCGCAGATCGACTACACGTCGGCCGGAGGCATCTCCGGCACCGTCGACGAAGTCCTGGAGTTCCTGGGCGTAGCGTTCTCTGGCTTCGAGATGACCCAGCACCTGGTGTCCAACGTGGAGGCCAGCATCGAGGGTGACACGGCCCGCGTGACGGCGATGTTCAACAACCCGATGCGTCTCACGGGTGGCGACACCTGGTTCACAGGTGGCTGGTACCACCACGACCTGGTGCGAACGGCCGACGGGTGGCGGAGCCGGAAGCTCCGCGAGGAGTCCGCATGGTTCGACCGTGCGCCATTCTGAAGGCACCTCCGGGAGGGTGCCGCCTAGCCGATGATCGAGGGGTTCCGATCGGCCCTGAGATCCTCGAAGCGGGCCATTGCCATCTCCATTGTCACGTCGTGGGTAAACACCCAGAACCGGCCGGTCCTCACCGCGTCGACCACCCTGGCAGCGACGTCCGACGGTTCTATCCCACGGTGGTCCAGAATCTCGCCAAGAGCCGCCTGGTTGGCATCGGTAGTTTCGTGAACATCCACCCAGTAGGGCCGAAGCCGGGCCACATCAAAGATCTTGGTCCGCACCAACTCCGGGCAGAGGCACGACACCCCTACGGGCGTCGTGTCTAGTTCTCGGTAGAGGGCCTCGGAGAGGCCGACCACGGCATGCTTCGAAGCGCAGTACATACCCAGGAGCGCGGTGGTCATAACGCCTGCCTGGGAGGCCACGTTCACGATGTGTCCAACCCCGGCTTCCACCATGCGCGGGGCGAAGGTCGTGACGCCATGGGCCACGCCTAGCACGTTGACGTCGAACGTCCAGCGCCACTCGGTCGGCGTCGTCTGCAGCATTGGACCGGCCGGACCAACACCGGCGTTGTTGCATAACAGGTGAACCGCTCCGTGGCGGTCCCAGGCAGTATCGGCCAGGGCTGCCACGGCGTCCGGATCGGTCACGTCGCAGACCTCGCCCGACACCGGAGCTCCGGCACCAGCCAACCTCTCCACCTGGGCGTCCAGGGAGTCCTCGTCACGGTCCGAGAGGACCACCTGCATGCCCTCGGCAAGGAAGGCCTCCGACATTGCTAGGCCTATGCCCGAGGCCGCCCCGGTGACCACGGCCACCCTTCCGTCTAGTTCCCCGAGCATGCGGTACCCCCATATCCGAAAGGCCGATCAACGGCTGTCCGAAGGTAGGCCAGCGCTGTCCGGCACACCCATGCCGGAGCACCACGGCTACCGTCGCCCCATGGCCGGCCCCCTCGACGGAATCAGGATCGTCGACCTCTCCGTTGCCCTCACTGGTCCGCTGGCGGCCGGGATGCTGGTCGACCAGGGAGCCGACTGCATCAAGGTCGAGCAGGCGCCCACCGGCGACGTGATCCGATGGCTGGGCAGCACCGTCTCCGGTATCTCGTCGATGTTCCAGGTGGCCAACAGGGGCAAGCGGTCAGTCGTCCTGGACCTCCGTCAGGCCGACGGGATGGCAATCCTCCGGGACCTCATCGTCGACGCCGATGTCCTGGTCCAGAACTTCCGCCCCGGCGTGGCGGAGCGGCTTGGTGTCGCCTACGCCGACATACGTTCTATCCGACCCGACATTGTCTACGCCGACCTCACTGGCTTCGGACCTAAAGGCCCCTACAGCCACCGTCGGGTCTACGACACCGTCATCCAGGCGCAGTCGGGGCTGGCGGCGAGCCAGACGGGCATCAACGACGACCAGCCCAAGTTCCTCAAGCAGCTCGTCTGCGACAAGGTCACCGCCTACACGGCCTGCCAGGCGATCACCGCCGCCCTCTTCGCCCGGGAGCGTGGAGCAGGCGGACAACATCTGGAGTTGAGCATGCTCGACGCCTGCATCGCCTTCCTGTTCGTGGACGGAGCCGACCACGAGATCATCCTGGACGGCGACCACTCCGGACCCCAGTCGGTGGCCGCCAACAACACCCCGCTGGCCTTCGGCGACGGCTTCGCAGCGGTGGCGGTACCCACAGACGACGAGTTCCACGGCCTAGCCCGCGCCATGAGCGTGGACAGCTCGGACCCGGGCCTTGCAACCATCCGGGACCGGTCGACCAACCGCGACAGAACAATGGCGGTCCACAGGGCGGTGAGAGAGCAGGCAACGGGACTCACTGTGGCTGAAGCGGAGGCCCGTATGGACGCCAACCAGGTGCCGTTCGGAATCGTGCGGTCGGTGAGCGAAGTACCGAACGACCCGCAGGTGGTCGCCAACGAGATCTTCTCGGAGTTCGACCACCCGGCCGCCGGTCGGGTCCGCCACCACCGGCCTCCAACCCGCTTCCACGGCACCCCTACCGAGCTCAGGCAACTGGCCGCCCCGACGCTCGGCCAGCACTCCGACGAGATCGTGGCCCAGACCGGCCGCGCCGACCAGATCCACGAGCTGCGTGCCGCGGGGGTGATCCAATGATGGACCCGTCCGTTAGCCGCCAGGACAGCGACCACCGCGACCACCGGCGCTACGACGTGTACGGACTCCAACACGTTGAGCAGGGCTCATCGGAGCTGATCCCGGCGGCCACCGTCATCGTGCTCAGGGACGCTCCCGACGGGATCGAGACCCTGATGCTCCACAAGAACTCGAAGATCGCCTTCGGCGGCATGTGGGTGTTCCCCGGCGGCCGCATCGACGCCGCCCCCACCGTGGTGGGCGGCGCCCGCCAGCCGGCCGCGATGGCGTCGGCCGCGGGGGCGGCCCGCCGGGGGGGGGCCGCGGGGGCGGGCGGGTCCGGG
>JAKURX010000175.1 GCA_022451505.1 Acidimicrobiales bacterium
CCATCCCGACTAGCCGAGACTGCTCCCGCAGGGGCCCGTCGACATGTTCGCCGCGATGCACTCGGCCCTAGCGGTCCTGCTCGCCCTCGCCGACCGCGAGTGCACCGGCACCGGACAGTTGATCGAGGCTCCGTTGATCGAAGCGGCACTCCAGGCCTCGGCGGAGCAGGTTGTCGAGGCTTCGGCATACGGCAACGTGCTGGGATGCCTCGGGAACCGGTCGCCGGCAGCGTCGCCCCAGGGGCTTTACCAGGTGGCCGTGGACGACCGGTGGTTGGCGGTCAGCATCGAGACCGATGCACAGTGGGCGAACCTGCAGGGCCTGGTCGACGGCCTGGACGGCCTCGACCGCCACGGCGACGTCGACCGGATCGACGAGGTGCTCGGTGCCTGGTCACGGGGCCAGGCCGGTCGGGAGTCCGAGGAGCGTCTCTGGCAGGCAGGCGTCCCGGCGGCCTTCTGCGTGCATCCGAACCATTCCGGGGGGACCGCACAGCACGGGTTCCGTGGCTTCCTCCAGTGGTACGAGCATCCCGTGACCGGGTCGACCCCCTACTTCTCGTACCCGTTCCTCGTGGACGGTGCCCACCTGGCGCTG
The DNA here is from genome assembly GCA_022451505.1 of Acidimicrobiales bacterium. Classification (GTDB taxonomy): domain Bacteria; phylum Actinomycetota; class Acidimicrobiia; order Acidimicrobiales; family MedAcidi-G1; genus UBA9410. The sequence continues at coordinate 599 of JAKURX010000175.1, forward strand.
GGCGGTCCTGCGCCGACGTTGGGTCAGCACACGGACCAGGTGCTGGAATCCCTGGGCCTGGACGAGGCGGCCATCGCACGGTTGTGGGAGCAGGGCGTCACCGACGACTGGCCGGTGGGGGTTCCGCGGCCCTGACCGCGGCATGATTCCGGCATGAGCGACGTCGACGCCGCCCTCGACACCGCCCTGCAGTCCCTCGTGGGCGGGAAGGGTCCTGTCCAGGTCGCCACCGAGTCGGTCGGCGCCTCCGAAGTCAGCGCCTGGTGTGCCGTCATGTCCGAGGCGAACCCGCTCTTCGTCGATGAGGCGGTTGCCGCCTCGGGGCCGCATGGGGGGATCGTGGCACCCCCGGCCACGCTCAACATGTGGACGATGCCCGTCAGGATCGGGGGCGATTCCGTCGGGCGCGATACCGACCAGCCGCAGCAGGCCGCATACCAACTGCTCGACGATGCCGGGTTCACCGGCGTGGTTGCCACCAACTCGGATCAGGCCTACGAAGCCCACCTCCGACCCGGTGACATCGTGTCCGCCCGGACGACGCTCGTCGGCGTCTCCCCCCAGAAGCAGACGGCACTCGGCATCGGCCACTTCGTGACGACCGAGGTCGCCTACGCGAACCAGCACGGTGACCCGGTCGGAACGCTCACCTTCCGGATCTTCAAGTTCCGGCCGGGCACAGGCCGGCAGCGTGGCGACGAACCGGTGGACGACTCGCCCCGGCCCGAGCGCCCCCGTCCCCGCTGGAACCAGGACCAGGCATGGCACTGGGAGGGGCTGCGGCAGCACGAGTTGCGCATCCAGCGCTTCACCGGCAGCGGACGCCTCGTGCACCCCCCGATCGTTGCCGATCCGACGACCCATGACATGGCGTACGACTGGGTCGTCGCCTCCGGTCGGGGCTCCCTCTACAGCTGGACCGCCCCGGAGCATCCGAAGGTCCCCGCCTTCGACTATCCGCTCGTGGTCGGCCTGGTGGAGCTCGAAGAGGGTGTCCGAGTGGTCTCGAACATCGTCGGCGTACGACCCGACCAGCTCGAGATCGGCATGCCGCTGGAGGTCTGCTGGCTGGACAGCCACGACGACATCACCCTCCACCAGTTCCGTCCGGTCCGACCCGATCGACGCACGGACACGTTGGTCCGGGGCGACGTGTCCGTCGGCGACCGGCTCCCGCCGTGTCCGATCGACATCACCACCGAACTCGTGACATCCGGGGCGCTGGCCACCTTCGACCACCAGGACGTCCACCACGACAGCGATGCAGCACGTGCCAAGGGCTTGCCGGACATCATCATGAACATCCTCACGTCGAGTGGGTTGGCCGCCCGTTGGCTGGGGGACTGGGCCGGAGACCGGGTGGTGTTCCGGAACCTCAGGATCGGACTCGGGGCGTCGAACCACCCGGGTGACACGATGACCATGACGGGTTCGGTGACTGATGTCGGGGAGGGAGGTGCCGTCACCGTGGCGTTCGTCGGCACCAACTCCCTCGGCAACCACATCCGTGGCAGCGCCGAACTGGTCCTGCCGGAAGGCCCGCAGGGCGCCGAGGGGAGCGCCTGACATGTGGACCCCTGCCCGCCGGACCGCCATCGTCGGCATCGGCGCCACCGAGTTCTCGAAGGATTCCGGCCGGACGCCCATGCAGTTGGCGACCGAGGCCTGCCTGGCCGCATGTGGTGATGCCGGCCTCGACCCGACGTTGGTCGACGGCATGTCGTTGTTCAGCATGGAGCGCAACTACGAGATCGAGGTGGCCCGGAACCTGGGCATCCCGCGCCTGCGGTTCTTCAGCATGGTCAACCACGGCGGTGGTGGAGGTTGCGCCACCGTCGGCATGGCCGCAATGGCCGTACACACCGGTGCCGCCGACTACGTGTTGGCCTACCGGGCGTTCAACGAGCGCTCGTGGCACCGGTTCGGCGGCGGAGTCCAGGCCCACCACCAGAGCCCCGAGGCGAACGACGTCTCGTTCAGTTGGACCTCGCCGTTCGGGCTGCTCACGCCGGCGCAGTGGGCCGGCATGTTCGCCACCCGCTACATGCACCAGCGCGGGGCGACGTCGGAGGACTTCGGTCGGATCGCCGTCGTCGACCGCCGCCACGCTGCCAACAACCCGGCCGCCTTCTTCCACGGGCGGCCCATCACGCTCGAGGAGCACCAGGCCAGCAGGATCATCTCCGACCCGTTGCGACTCCTCGACTGCTGTCAGGAGAGCGACGGCGGCGTGGCGCTGCTCGTCACCACCGCCGAGCGGGCGCAGGGCCTGGACCGGGAGCCGGCCTGGATCGCCGCTGCCGCCCAGGGGGTCGCCGAGGACCAGTGGATGATGCGCTCGTACTACCGGGACGACATCACCGGCATCCCCGAGATGGGGTTGGTGGCCGAACAACTCTGGAAGTCGTCGGGCCTCGGCCCTGCCGACATGCAGGCGGCGATGCTCTACGACCACTGCACGCCGTTGGTCCTGCCCCAGTGCGAGGAGTTCGGGTTCTGCGGCGCCGGCGAGGCGAAGGACTTCATCGCCGACGGGAACATCGAGATCGGTGGTGGTTTGCCGGTGAACACCAACGGCGGG
>JAKURX010000176.1 GCA_022451505.1 Acidimicrobiales bacterium
GACAAGTCCGAATCGCAACCAGAGCCGCTTGAACGGTGAGGAGTCACCCCCCTTGATTGTGACAGTGGCGTGCATCTTTTCCCAGATACGGGGTACAGCGAAGAAGAGGGTGGGCTGGATCTCCCGAAGGTTGTCGGTGACCGTCTCAATCGACTCTGCGAAGTTGAGTTGGACGCTCCGCGACACGAGATGCCAGGTAGAAAAGACCCGTTCTGCCACATGACAGAGCGGTAGATAGGTGAGGACGACATCATCGGGTCCGACGGATCCTCCACGGACACTTTCCGGCAGCACGATCTTTTCAATGGCGTATGACACATTGCTGTTGGTCAGCATCGCCCCCTTCGGAGGGCCTGTGGTGCCTGAGGTGTAGAACACGGTCATCACCTAATCATTAAAAAAAAAATTCATCAGACGGTCCACGGCGTCCGGGTCGGCAGCCCGGTGCTCCCGCCCCATGGCCAGGAAGTCATCCCAGTAGAGGAGCCGGTCGTTTTCGTAGGTGCTCACACCCCGAGGCTCGCAATAGAGGACACGGACCATCCGGTCAAGTTTGGAGGGTTCGATATCAAGTACCCGGTCGACTTGTTCCTGGTCTTCGGCCAGGTGCACGGTGGACCCCGAGTCGGTGAGGAGGTATTCGACCTCGGCGGTGGGGTTGGTGGGGTAGAGGCCGACAGTGATGCCCCGGATAGCCACCGTGGCCAGGTCCAAGATGATCCACTCAGGGCGATCCTCGGACTGGATGGACACCCGGTCGGCAGGTTCCACTCCGAGGGCCAGCAGGCCATGGGCCGCGTCGAGGACCAGTCCCCATGTCTGTTCCCATGTGTACTCCTGCCAGATACCGAAGTCCTTCTCCCGCATGGCCACCTGGCTTGGCGTTCGTCGGGCCCAGTCCCTGGCCATCGAGGCGACGGTCACCGTGCCCTCTGGGGTCGTGGCAGCGATCGGTTCCTCAAGCGTCGCCGTCATAAACACCTCCCTCCCTCGGAGCCACCTCACCGGCATGGGGCCCGTCGTTAGCGAGGCACGAACCTACTCCGAGCACCCAGGAACCTGCCGGGTCGGAGTGCCAGGACCGTCGCTAAGGTGCCGGCGATGGCTCTCGACATAGACCCTCCGGTCCTTACCGTCTCGCAACTCGGTGAGTTGGTCCGAGAGGGACTCCGCACGCTCTTCGGGGATTTCCTCTGGGTGGAGGGCCAGGTCTCCAACCTGCACGCCGCCCGCTCGGGCCACCTCTACTTCGACCTGGTGGAGCCGTCCGACGAGCCGGGCCAGGCTCCGGCAGCAATTTTCAACGTGGCGTTGTGGAGGGGAGCGAGGACCGAGGTGGAACGCACCCTGGCCGAGGCGGGAGGTCTGGCACTGGCCGACGACCTCCTCATCCGGATACGAGCCCGTCTGGAGTTCTACGCCCCACGGGGCCGGTTGCAATTGATCATGGACAGGATCGATCCCGGGTTCACCCTGGGTCGCTTGGCCGTCGAACGGGAGCGACTATTGCGGGCCCTGGCCGAGGCGGGCCTGCTGGACCGAAATGCCGGCCTCCAGGTGCCCGAGCCGCCGCTCCGGGTGGGTCTAGTGACCAGCATCGGGTCGGCCGCCCACGCCGACTTCTCCACCGAGTTGGGCCACAGCGGCCTGGCCTTCACCGTTTTGGAGCACGACACCCGAGTCCAAGGGGAGGGGGTGGCCGACGTCATCGCCGAGGGGCTACGCGTGGTGGCTTCTTACCAGCCCGACGTCATCGCCCTGGTGCGGGGGGGAGGCTCGGCCGCCGACCTGGTGGCCTTCGACGCCGAGGTGGTCGCCCGGACTATCGCCGAACTGGACATCCCGGTGTGGACCGGCATCGGCCACGAGATCGACCGGAGCATCGCCGACGAAGTGGCCCACACGGCATTCAAGACACCCACGGCCTGTGCTGCGGCCCTCGTGGAACGGGGACGAGCCTTCGCCAGCCTCGTGGAGGGGATGCGATCGGAGATCGTCGACCGGGCCCGACAGGTAATCGAACACTCCGGTCAACGGCAGGCCGACCTGGCCGGGCGCACCGCGCGCGCGGCCCGGACCGCTCTGGCCCGCCACGAGGAACGCCTGGCCGGCATAACCGGCCGGCTACGAGCCCTGGACCCGGAGCGCGTCCTGGCCCGCGGCTGGTCGATCACCCGGTTGGACGACGGCCGACTGCTCAGGTCGGTAGCCGAGGCGAGCTCCGGCGACCGGCTGGCCACCCAGGTAGCTGACGGTACGGTGGCCAGCACGGTGGACAAGGTGCCGCTATGAGCGACAAAGAGGCCGAAACTGGGCCGGGTGAACCGGTCGGGTATGGCGCGGCACTCGAGGAACTACAGGAGATCCTCTCCGAGTTGGAATCCGAAAATGTCGATGTGGACCGCCTCGCTTCGCGTGTCGAACGGGCCGGAGCCCTGATCCGTCTCTGCCAGGGGCGTCTGGCCGCTGCCGAACTCCAGGTCGAACGGGTGGTCGACGCCCTCGACACGGACTGACGGCTACCGAGTCGCCAGACTGGACCCATGCAGATCGTCAAGCTCAAGACGGTCGAGGCCTTTGTAGCCGTCGACCTCGAGGGGGTGCCGGGGCAGGGCATTGTCCGGATGGCGCCCCGCGTACTCCAGGGCGGGGCGCGGGACCTGGCCCGGTCGGTGACCTACGCCCTAGCTTCCCTGGGCCGACAGGAGACGGGCATCTCAGCGGGGATCAGCGCCCCACCCGTGGAGCAGGACGCCGCAGTGGCCGCATTCATCGCCGAGGTGGCCGGTTGGGACACGACGTTCTCGCTCTCAGCGGGGAAAGGGGTGACCGACCGGGACCTAGGCGTGGCAGCCAACCCAGCGGCGGGAGACCTACTAGCTGCTGGAGCGGCGGCTGCCGGGTTGGCGGCCGTACCTGGTGCCTCGACTGCCGTGGTGGAGGGAGACAGCGGTGAAGCACTAGTCGAGGAACTATCCGCCAGGGGTATCGAGGTGGTGGCCAGTGACGATCCCTTTGGAACGGGGGCTGACCTCTTGTTCTGCGGATCAAAGGTGGGCATAGTCGACCACGAGGTGGTCGATCGTCTGGCCGTAGGAGCTGTGGTGCCGACCGGGCCTCTGCCCATCACAACCTGGGCGGTGGCCCATTGCCGACGCCGGGTAATCATC
>JAKURX010000177.1 GCA_022451505.1 Acidimicrobiales bacterium
GACACCCTCGAAAACCTGAAGAAGGGCGGGCGGATTGGCAACGCCCAGGCCCTGTTAGGCAGCGTGCTATCAATCAAACCGCTGATCGACATCAGCAGCGGTGTGGTCGAAGAGGCTGGTCGCCAACGGACTCGGAAAAAGTCTCTCGGTTGGCTCCGGGACAAAGTGGCCGAACACGCAGAGGACATCGAGACCCTCTCGGTGATGCACGCCCAGGCCGAGGACGTTGGGGACCTGATCGACATGTTGGCCCCCCTCGTGGATCCCTCCGCACTGCGGGTCGGAGTAATCGGTCCCGTGGTGGCCAGCCACGGCGGGCCCGGCCTGATCGGCCTCTGCTTCACCCTGAAGGGCTGACCCGGCAGCGGCCACCGCTGGGCGACCGTCGGTAGGCTCCGCCCCATGACCACCCCGGTCGACCCCGATACGTCCTCGCCGGAGTACTCCGAAGAACGCCGCGACTGGGCTACCGCCCTCGTGGACCGGGTGGTCGACGTCGTGGAACGCCTCCGTTCGGCCACCACCCAACCCGTCATCACGGCCACCCGGACTCTCGTCTACGGAGTCCTCGGGGCGTTATGCCTGATCGGTGCCGTGGTGTTGGCCTCCATCGGGGCCTTCCGCCTTCTGGACCTCGTCCTCCCCGGCGAGAGCTGGTCGGCCCATCTGGTGCTGGGTGGAGCGCTCTGCCTCCTGGGCGCATGGCTCTGGTCCCGACGTACCCCCTGACCTGCGAAAACGCATCGAACGCGCGAGGAGCGAGCGTGCCCCACTACGAAGTCGTCATCATCGGTTCCGGACCAGCCGGCCTGACCGCGGCCATCTACACGGCCCGTGCCGATCTCGCTCCGCTGGTCATCGAGGGCGAGCCATCGTCGACTAGCGACCAGCCGGGTGGCCAGCTGATGCTGACCACCGACGTGGAGAACTTCCCCGGCTTTCCCGAAGGGATCACGGGCCCCCAGCTCATGCTGGATATGCGGGCCCAGGCTGCCCGGTTCGGAGCGGAGATCACCACCGAGAAGGTGTCCCGGGTCGACCTATCGACCCGACCGTTCAGGATCTGGGTCGGTAATCCCGAGACTCCCGAGACTCCCGAGCCGACCTACACGGCCGACGCCGTGGTGGTGTCCACCGGTGCCCGGTCGGTCATGCTGGGCCTGGAGGCCGAACGACGACTCATCGGACACGGCCTTTCGACCTGCGCCACGTGCGACGGGTTCTTCTTCCGAGACCAGGAGATCGCCGTGGTGGGTGGCGGCGACTCGGCCCTTGAGGAGGCCGGCTTCCTGACCCGTTTCGCTAGCAAGGTGACCCTGGTCCACCGACGTGACAATCTCCGGGCGTCCAAGATCATGCAGCGACGGGCCTTCGACAACCCGAAGATCGAATTTGCCTGGAACACCATCGTCGACGACATTCTGGGCGATTCCAAGGTCGAGGCACTGGACCTCCGGGATACGGTGACGGGCGAGTCCTCTCGTCTCCCGGTCACCGGCGTGTTCATCGCCATCGGCCACCGTCCCAACACCGACTTGTTCACCGGGCAACTGGACATGGACGAGGCTGGCTACCTGGTCACAGGTGCTGACCGGTCGACGACCAACGTGGAGGGCGTCTTCGCCTGCGGCGACGTCCAGGACCACACCTATCGCCAGGCCGTGACCGCCGCCGCCTCCGGGTGCATGGCAGCCCTTGACGCCGAGCGGTGGCTCGAGAGCCGCGCTGACTAACTAGCCCGCCCAACGACCCGGCCCCGTCGAGTCTTCGGTCCGGCAAGCCGATAGAAAACACCCATAGCCACAGACCCAAGAGAAGAGACTCCCATGGCCGCTGTCATCACGAACCTTTCTGAGACCACGTTCGACGAGGAGATCGGGTCAGCCACCGAACCGGTGCTGGTCGACTTCTGGGCCGAGTGGTGTGGCCCATGCAAGATGATTGCTCCCATCCTGGAGGAGATCGCCTCCGAGCAGACCGGTTCGCTCCGAGTGGCCAAGGTCAACGTGGATGAGGCTCCGGACCTGGCTCGCAGGTTCGAGGTGATGAGCATCCCCACCCTGATCCTGTTCGACGGTGGCCTCCCGGCCAAGCGCCTGGTGGGCGCCAAGGGTAAACCCCAGCTCCTCGAGGAGCTGGCTGCGTACCTCTAGACCGGTTCCCTGCTCCGGTCATCTGACCGATGTCCAAACCGCTTCGTCCTAACGATCAGGGGGCACCGGTCAGTGACCTCCATCGTCGCTTGGCGGCTGCCGGGCACCGAGTGGATAGGGTCGAGGAAGCCGATGGCTATTTCGGGCCAGAGACCACGCGGTCGCTGTTGGCTTTTCAGACTGAACGCGGCCTGGACGCACACGGTCTAGTCGACGAGATCACCCAGGCCGCCCTGGTCGAGGCCGGTTTGCGCCTGGGCGACCGCCACCTCTACCTCCATGTCCCGATGTTCCGGGGCGAGGACGTCGCTGACCTGCAGCTCCGCCTGGGAAATCTGGGTTTCGACGCCGGGCGGATCGACGGGATCTTCGGTCCGGACACGGCGGGGGCCCTGGCTGACTTCCAGCGGAACACCGCCTTGGCCGTCGATGGGATCGCCGGGCCTCAAACCGTCCGGGCATTGCGCCAACTGTTAGGCCGACCAGCAGGCCGGACCACGGTGGCACAGGTACGCGAGCTGGACCGGCTACGCCAGGGCAGCCCCGAACTGCACGGTCAGCGCCTGGCCGTCGGCCAGTTCGGTAGCTCTGCGGCCCTCAGCGCAGCCTTGAGCCGGACGCTTCGGGCCCGGGGCGCCCACCTGTTGGACCTGGACCATCCCAACGAGGACACACAGGCGGCCACAGCCAACGAGTTCCAGGCCGCCCTGTACCTTGGACTCCGTATTGAGAATCATTCTCATCCGCGCGTTGGCTACTTTGCCATCAAGGGATTCCAGAGCGAGGGTGGATTCCGCCTGGCCCACCAATGCGCCTCCGGCCTAGACCGTGCCCTCCTGTCGGCCGATGTGCCGGCCACCGAGTGCCTGGGCCGTCGGGTCCCCGTGCTGCGGCAAACCCGGATGCCAGCCATCCTGTGTAGCCTCGCCCCGCCGTCAGTAGTGGTCCTGTCGACGGCCGAAATCGCCGATGCTCTGGCCGGTGCCATCGCCCGGTG
>JAKURX010000178.1 GCA_022451505.1 Acidimicrobiales bacterium
ACCCAGGCTCGTACGAGCTCGAAATGGTCCTCACAGTGGATACCGGTCAGAACGGTGAAAATATCGGTACCAAACTCGGCCGCGTTGGGCCTGACGATTCGGTCCTCTTCGTCCACCCAGATGACAATTGGCACGTTGCTGATTGCGTACAGCTCGGTGAGGTGGTGGTCGGCGTCGACCAGCACCGGGTAGGAAACCTCTTTAGCGAGTTCTTGGAGAGCGTCGACATTTTCGTCGATAGCTACCGCAATAACCGTAAATCCTGTGTCGCCCAGTTCGTCTTGCAGCGCCTGCCACCCGGGCAGGTCAAAAGCACACCCTCACCAGCTGGCGAAGGCCACCAGGAGCCGTTTACGGCCTGCCCAGTCGGAAAAGGAGTGAGGTGCCCCGGTTAGGTCAGGGAGTGTGAAGTCGGGGGCCCGGCGGCCGTGAAGGGCTTCGAACCGGTCACCTGCGGGCTGTCCGACAACCAGCAACCCGGCGTCCGCGTCTATTACGGCCGGCCGGTCCAATATTTCGGCGACGGCCAGGATGTCGATACCTTCGTCGTGTTCGACGTGGGAACGATCGGCGACAGGGACGCAAACCGTCTCACGGCATAGGCCTTCTGCACGCCACTCCCAGCCGAGCAGTTCGCCAAGTGCCTCAGGGCTCACGATGGGTCGCTGGTCATCCCAGACGGCTTCCACAGTCGACGCCTGTTCGGCAATCACGGTCAGGGGACGCCGGCCCAGGCCGGTCACAACGGAACTCACAGCGATGCGTGTGGGACAGGCATCGGGGCCCGCCGGCTACGGGAGTCGCCCTGATCAAACGTTTCTTTAACGGTCAATCTGGGCACAGGGGTCAACGGAGCCGAAGCTCAGCCTTCACCGAGGTAAGAGGCCCGGAGCTCAGGATTAGCCAGAAGAGCCTCAGCGGTGTCGTCCAGCACCACCCGGCCAGACTGAAGCACCCACCCCCGATCGGCGATGGACAGGGCCATGTTGGCGTTCTGCTCCACCATGAAAACGGACATTCCGTCCGCGTGGATCTGACGGATCAACTCGAAGTTCTGCTGCACGAGCGCTGGGGCCAGACCCATCGACGGCTCGTCCATGAGCAGGACCCGTGGCCGCGACATCAAAGCCCGGCCGATGGCCACCATCTGCTGCTCGCCGCCCGACAGGGTTCCCGCCTTCTGCGACAGGCGCTCCTTAACCCGGGGGAACAGGTCGAAGATGCGCTCCAAATCCTCAGCAATACCGTCCTTGTCGGTACGCAGGTAGGCCCCCAACTCGAGGTTCTCCCCGACCGACAGGCGCTTAAATAGTCGACGGTTCTCCGGAACCATCGTGACCCCGTTGGAGACCCGGTAACTGATCGGCTTGTCGTTGACGATCTCACCGTCGAGCACCACCTCACCTGAAGTAGGCGTGACCATGCCAAGCAACGTCTTCAGCGTGGTCGACTTACCTGAAGCGTTGCCGCCCAGCAGGCACACCAACTCGCCCGGGTAGATGGCCAGGTCCACGTCCTTGAGGATGTGGACGGCTCCGTAGTGGGTGTTGACCTGCCGGAACTCCAGCAGCGCCGTGGCCCCGTCCTGGCCGGTCATGATGCGGCCTCCACCGGGCGACCCAGGTAGGCCTCGATGACGTTCGGGTCGGTTGACACCTCGTCGTAGGACCCCTGGGCGATAGGCACCCCGTGGTCCAACACCACAACCCGGTCCGAGACGTCCCGGACCACTTTCATGTCGTGTTCGATGACCACGATGGTGAAGCCCCACTCGGTGCGCAGTCGACCAATCATCTCGGTCAGCTCGATGGTCTCGATGGGGTTCATGCCGGCCACCGGCTCATCGAGCAGCAGCATGCGGGGCTGGGTGGCCATCGCCCGGGCGATCTCCAAGCGACGCCGGTTCGCGTACGACAGGGCGAAAGCCGGCTGGTCCATCCGGTAGCCGATGAGACGGTGACCGAAGAAGCCGAGCACCTCTTCGGCCCGTTCCCGGATCTCTCGTTCTTCTTTCTTGAAGGCCTTGGTCTGCAGCAGCGCCCCGACGAGTAGCTGGGTCGTTCGGCAGTGCTGAGCGACCATGACATTCTCAAGGACCGTCATGTTGGGGAACAGCCGCACGTTCTGAAAGGTGCGGGCGATACCCAGCGAGGTGACGATGCTGGGGTCGAGACCGACGATCGACTCTCCCTCGAACTCCATCTCTCCCTCGGTGGGCGGCACCAGACCGGAGATGGCGTTAAAGAACGTGGTCTTACCGGCGCCATTAGGGCCGATGACGCTGACGATCTCACCCTCGTCGACATGGAAGTTCAGACCCGACAGGGCGTCCAGGCCACCGAAGGTGACCTTCAGGTCGCGGATCTCGAGAAGGCTCATTGCTCCTCCCCTCCCCCGTCACCCACACTGACCTCGTCGTCGCTGTCGAGCTTGTCGTCCTGCAGCCAGGCGTCCTGCAGGAACTCCTCCTGGTGGAGCTCGCGGCTGCGACGGGCGCTGGGCACCAGCCCTTCCGGACGCTTCAGCATCATGAAGACCAACAGCAGGCCGTAGATGAGCAACTTGAAGTTCTGGAACTCCTGGAGCAGACCCGGCTGCTTGGGCCCACCCAGCACACCAATGAGGACGAACGAGCCGACCATCACGCCGGCGATGTTGCCCATGCCGCCCACGATCACCACCACAAGGATGATGATCGACACCAGAATCATGAACGAGGTCGGGAAGACCGAACCCACTTTGGCGGCCAGAACAGCCCCGCTAAACGAAGCCAAAACGGCACCCACCACGAAAGCCATCAGCTTGGAGCTGACCGTATTGATACCCATG
>JAKURX010000179.1 GCA_022451505.1 Acidimicrobiales bacterium
GCCCACCAAGTCACCGACGTGGTGTTCGTGGACGACGTCTCGCTGGGCGAAGTCATGCCCGAGCCATTGGGGGCCCTGGACGGCGCCGGCCGCGGCGTTTACCTGCGGGTCACGGCGACCACCGCTTTGCGGGGCCTCCGGGATGTGCGAGAGATCGGCGGCATGCCTTACGTGGCCATCCGGTCCCGGGCTCTGCGCTCCCACCAGGTCCGCTTGAAGCGGCTCGTCGAGTTGGCGGTGCTGCTGGTCACCGCTACAGCGGTGGTGCCGGTCCTGATTCTCGCCGCGGCCTACGTGCGGGTGGTGGCCGGCCGGGGGGTGCTGTTCCGACAGGTGCGGACCGGCCGCCACGGGACGCCGTTCACACTGGCCAAGTTCCGGACCATGGACCACGACGCCGAGGCCGACGGAACGGCCCGGTTGGCCGCCGTGGACGACGAGCGGGTGATCCGCGGGTGCCGGTGGATGCGCCGGACCCGTCTGGACGAACTGCCCCAGGTGTGGCTGGTGGTACGGGGAAGGATGTCACTGGTTGGCCCCCGTCCGGAGCGCCCGGAGCTAATCGCCGAGTTTGAGGCGGCCCTGCCCGGCTACGGGCGCCGGCACGAGATCGCCCCCGGGATCACCGGGTTAGCCCAGGTGCGGGCCGGCTACCACACCGACCCGGCCTACAAACTGGGCCACGACCTGCAGTACCTGATGTCGTGGTCGCCGGTACTGGACCTGCAGATCCTGGCCCGGACAGTGCTGGTGCTGTTCCGGCCCGGTAGCTGATGTCGGACCCGGCGGGCGGGCCTCCGTCCGTCCCGGAGGTACCGGACGTGGCGGTGGTAATCCCGGTGAGGAACGGGGAGACCACGCTGGCTGACGCCGTGGCCTCGGTGCTGGCCCAGGAACTCGACGGGACCCGCGCGGTGTGCATCGCCGTCGGACCATCTGACGACCGGACCCGAGAGGTGGCCGACGGCCTAGCCGACGCCGACCGTCGGGTGTCGGTGGTGGACAACCCGGCCGGGATCACACCGGCCGGTCTGAACGTCGCCATCCGGGCTACGTCGGCGCCGGTAGTGGCCCGGGTGGACGGGCACGCCGTGCTGCCGGCCGGGTACCTGGCCCGAGCAGTCGCCCTTCTAGACCGGACGGGGGCCGTCAACGTAGGCGGCGTCCAAGAGCCCCGAGGGCAGACACCGTTCGAGAAGGCCGCCGGTCGAGCCATGGCGTCGCGCTTCGGATCGGGCGACGCCCGGTTCCACCACGACGGCCCGGCAGGCGCTGTCGACACCGTCTACCTCGGGGTGTTCCGGCGGACCGCCCTGGAGGCGGTCGGGCTGTTCGACGAGGCACTGGTCCGTAACCAGGACTACGAGTTGAACTGGCGCCTACGAGAGGCCGGGGGAACGGTCTGGTTCGACCCGGAACTGCGGGTCGGCTACCGGCCCCGCGGCACCCTCAGCGCCCTAGCCCGCCAGTACTTCGAATACGGCCGGTGGAAGCGGGTGGTGGTGGGACGCCATCCCCGGTCGCTGCGGTGGCGTCAGGTCGTCCCGCCGGTGGCCACGCTCGGCGTAGCCGCTGGCCTGGTGGCCGGAGCCTGGTGGCCGCCGGCGCTAGTCGTACCGGCGGGGTACCTGGCTGCTGTGGTGTTGGCCTCGCTGGCGGCCGGCCGACGTCCGGCGACGGTGCTGCGTCTGCTGGCCGTGTACCCGACCCTGCACCTGTCGTGGGGGGTGGGCTTCCTGGCCGGTTCACCCCGGGGGGTTGGTCGGCGAGCTGCGGGTTAGGACGCCTCGTAGGCGGCCAGCACCTCGTCGGTTGGCCCGTCGGCCATGATCAGGCCGGCTTGCAGCCAGATCACCCGCTCGCACGACCGTCGGATTTCGGCCAGGTTGTGGCTGACCAGCAACACCGTTCCGGCGTTGGCTCGGTGCTCGTCTAGCCGCTGGGCGCTCTTCTCGCGAAACGTCCGGTCGCCGACGGCCAGGGCCTCGTCGATGAGCAAGATCTCCGGGGAGGTGGCGGTAGCCACCGCGAAGTGCAGCCGGGCCCGCATGCCCGACGAGTAGGTCTCCATCCGCATATCGATGGTGTCGCCCAGGCCGGTGAACTCGGCCACCGACGGCAACAGGTCGTCAACGGCAGCCCAGTCCAACCCTTGGGCCAGCAGGCCGATCTCGATGTTGCGTCGTCCGGTCAACTGGTTGCGGAGCACGGCCTGCACGCCAAGGAAGGCCGGTACCGACCGGACCCGGATCTCGCCGGCCGAGACAGGAAGGAGCCCGGTGGTGGCCTGCAGCATCGTGGTTTTGCCCGAGCCGTTGGGGCCGACCACGCCCACGCTCTCGCCAATGTGCACGTCGAACGTGACGCCTCGCAGGGCGTGGACCTTCTGGGCGGCGGGCCGGTGGCCGCGTAGCAGGTCGCGGATGAGCGGCCGGTGGGACCGGATGGTGTAGGTCACCTCGGCGTCGGTGCAACGCAGGGCGAGGTCGGTCATCCGGTCCGTCCGTAGGTGTTCTCGCCGGCCCGGACCAGGGCAAAGCCGACAACCAGGGTGACCAACGCCCACGCCACGGTGGCTAGCCCCTCGGCGACGGTGGCCGGCCCGCCAACCATCACCCACCGCCAGGCCGTGACGTACACGTACATCGGGTTGAAGGCAAACAGGGCGCGCAGCAGGGCGTCGTCCACGTAGTGGTCGACCGAGTAGAGGACACCCGACACGTAGAACAGGAGCCGGAACACGAAGGGCAGCAGGTTCTCAAGGTCCCGGTAGAGGTGGTTGAAGCGGGCGGCTAACAGGCTCGCCCCACGGCTGAAAAGCGTCTGCAGGCCGAACAGCACCGGGAGGAGCAGCCAGCGGACGGTCGGCGCGTTCCCGTGGGCTAGGACGACGACCAGCATGACGGCGAAGACGGGTCCGAAGGCCACGGCCTGGCCGACCGAGTTGGAGAGCGGGAGAGTGGCCCGGGGGAACCGCAGGGTTCGGATGAGGCCCATGCTGGAAACGACCGAGCGGGCGCCGTCGGTGATGACCCGTTGCGAATAGTGGAAGGCAAACACTCCGTGGGTGAGAATGACCAGATAGCTGTCGACGCCCCGATCGATGGGCATGATCACACCGAACACCAGGAAGTA
>JAKURX010000018.1 GCA_022451505.1 Acidimicrobiales bacterium
TCATCGGCACCGGCCTGTGGTCGTACTCCCGCCAGCGCCTCCAGGAAAACGACCTGGAGGACCTGATCCGCCGACAGGTCATCGACCTGGGCTGAACCCGGTTAGGCCTCCAGCACTGCGAAGGAGGCCTGGACGACGGCCACCGGCCGGTCGTCGCCGTCCACGGTGACCCGACCCTCCAGGTGCACGATCCGGCGACCGGCCCGCAGCACCGAGGCCGTAGCCACCAGACGGCCACCGTTAATGGGACGCAGATAGCGCACCGCAACCTCGATCGATGCGCAGATTCGCCCCTCGTCCAGTACCGACATGGTGGCCCGCCCCATGGCCGTGTCGACCAGGGTGAACACCACGCCGCCGTGGACCACCCCATTCGGGTTGAGGTGGCGATCGTTGACGTCCAGCGCGGCCACGGCCTCGCCGTCGATCCCATCGTCGATGGTGAAGTCCAGGAACGTCCGGAGCGGGAACTCGCTGTACTCGGGGTCGTCGATCACCGGGTGCCGGCTCAGCCGATGTGGCCGGGTCGCTCCACGGCGTTGGGGTCCTCGCCGGACTCCCGGATTCGGGCGATTTTGTTGAGGGCCCCGATGAAGGCCCGTGCCGACGCCTCTACCACGTCGGTGGACAGACCTCGACCGGAAACCTTGACACCGTCGTTGCTCTCGAAGGTGAGCGCCACGTCGGCCAGGGCGTCCACCCCACCGGTTACCGAGGTGACGTTGTAGTCGGTCATCCGACCCTCGGCTCCGGTGGCCTGTTTGATGGCCGTGCAGGAGGCGTCCACCATCCCGTCGCCTTCGCAGGACGCCGAGACCTCCTCGCCGTCCACCCGCATCACCAAGTCAGCCGACGGCGTGCTGAGGTTGCCGCCCCGCACGTCCAGGCTCACGAACTCGTAGGCGTGGTCGACGCTGCCGCCCACTTCCTCGATGGCCAGGGCCTCCAGGTCGGCGTCGCTGAGCTGCACCTTGCGGTCGGCCAACTCCTTGAACCGGGTGAAGGCCGCGTTGAGGGCATCGCCCTGGATGTCGTGGCCGAGCTTTTGGAGAGCGTCGCGGAAGGCGGCCCGGCCAGAGTGCTTGCCCAGCACCAGTTGACTCTCGCCCTGGCCCACAGCTGCCGGGTCCATGATCTCGTAGGTGGTGCGCTCGTTCAGCACGCCGTGCTGGTGGATGCCCGCCTCGTGGGCGAAGGCGTTGCGCCCCACCACGGCCTTGTTGTACTGCACCGGGTAACCGGTGAGGCGGCTGACGATCCGGCTGGACTTCGCTAGCTCCTCGGTCCGGATGCCCACCTCGATGTCGGCGTAGGTGTCGGGCCGGGTGCGGATGGCCATGACGATCTCCTCCATGGCCGCGTTGCCAGCCCGCTCGCCGATGCCGTTGATGGTGCACTCCACCTGGCGGGCCCCGGCCTCAACGGCGGCCAGCGAGTTGGCCACGGCTAGGCCGAGGTCGTTGTGACAGTGCGTGGAGAGCACGTAGTCGCCCGACACCCGCTCCCGGATGGCCCGGATGCGTGCCGCCCACTCCACCGGGGTGGCGAAGCCCACGGTGTCCGGGATGTTCAGGGTTCCGGCCCCGGCGTCCACCGCGGCCTGTAGCACGTCGCACATGAAGTCGAAGTCGGAGCGCGAGGCGTCCTCGGGGCTGAACTCGACGTCGTCGGTGTACTCCCGGGCCCGGGTGACCGCCGAGGTGGCCTCGGCCAGCACCTGGGCGGGGCTCATTTTGAGCTTGTGTTCCATGTGGGTGGGGCTGGTGGCGATGAAGGTGTGGATGCGTGGCCGGGCCGCCGGCTGGATGGCCTCCCAGCAGCGGTCGATGTCCTTGTGGGCGGTGCGGGAAAGCCCGCAGATGGTCGGTCCCTCTATGGACGAAGCGATGGCGTGGACGGCCTCGAAGTCGCCCTGGCTGGCAATGGGGAACCCGGCCTCGATGTAGTCGACGCCTAGGCGGGCCAGCTGCTCGGCGATCTCCAGCTTTTCCCCGGCGTCTAGGGAGATGCCCGGCGACTGCTCGCCGTCGCGGAGGGTGGTGTCGAAGATGATCACCCGATCGGTCTTCGTCTGCTCGCTCATGGCTGGTTCCGTTTCTGGTCTGGTGGGTGTGACGGTCTCGTTCCGGCTGCGGGTCCCCTCCGGCGGACGGTTCCCGAAAACCAAAGAACCTCCTGGCCCGGTGGGCGCAGGAGGTTCGGGCGAACGCGTATGTGGGGCGTTCGCCCTAGGTCAGAAGCAGGAGGTCGAGAACGGGTCGCATCGGGAACCAGTGTAGACGACCCGGTCGGCTCGGCGACAACCCGTCGATCCTTGCCCGGCCTGTCGGAGCTGCTCAGGCGCCGCCGCCCTCCACGGCCAGGGGCGGCAGGTCGTCGGCGGGTTCGAACCCGAAGCGGTCGGCGAAGAAGGCCAGCTCGGCCTCCACAGCTCGAACCACGTTGGCTGCCTTCCGGAACCCGTGGCCCTCGTCCGGGAACTCGATGAGGGCGAACGGCACGCCTCGGTCACGCAGAGCGTCGGCCATGGCGTGGGCCTGGGCGGGCGGCACCACGGCGTCCTCCGAGCCCTGGAGCAGGAGGAGGGGCGTGGACAGGCGATCCACGTGGTGAATGGGCGACCGCTCCCGGTAGACGGCCTCGTCCTCAGGCCACCGGCCGACCAGGCGGTCCAGGTAGCGGGCCTCGAACTTGTGCGTGTCGGCGGCTAGGGCGGCTAGGTCGCCTATCCCGTACCGGCTGGCCCCGGCGGTGAACACGTCGTGGAAGGTCAGGGCGGCCAGCACGGTGAAGCCGCCGGCGCTGCTGCCCCGGATGGCCAGGCGGTCCGGGTCGACCCGGTCAGCGTCGGCCAGGTGGCGGGCCACGGCCACGCAGTCCTCAACGTCCAGGATCCCCCATGCGCCGTGCAGACGGTGCCGGTACTCCCGTCCGTAGCCGGTGGAACCCCGGTAGTCGACGTCGGCCACCGCGAATCCCCGGCTGGTCCAGTAGGCAACGGCCAACTGCAGCTGGGTGCGGACCGAGCCGGTGGGGCCACCGTGGACCAACACCAACAGCGGGGGGCGCTCGCCGGCCGGACCCTCGTGGTCGGGGCTGGTGGGCGGGTAGATGACGGCATGGGCCACTTCGCCCCCCGTGGTCGGGAAGGTCACCGGTTCGGGGTGGGAAAACCAGGCGGGGTCCAGGTCCAGGTCGCGGGGCGCCCGCAGGATGCGAACCCCGGATGGGTCGACGGCCACCACGGCCGGCTCGGTGGTCCACCCGGCGGCCACGGCGACGATCCCGTCCCCGTGGGCGGCCAGCGACCCTAGTGAGGTGGCCGGCCCGTCTCCCGACGGGACCGCCACCTCGTCGACGGTGCCGTCGGGTCGTCGCACGGCCAGGCGGTCGACGCCGCCCTCCCGACGGGCGAACCACAGGTCTCCGCCGACGAAGGCGTACCGGGACAGGCCGAACACCCACTGGGGGGTAGCCACCTCGGCCTCGCCGCCGGTCAGGGCCTCCAGGGCCCCGGTGTCGGGGTCCACCCGGTGCACGTGCCACCAGCCTCCCCGGTCGGTGACCACGTGCAACACCCCGTCGGACCGCCACTCGGGCTGAAAAAACGACTCGCCCCCGGCGGCCACGCATCGGGCACTGGACAGGTTGCACCCCTCGGCGTCGGTAACCAGGTCGGCCACCCACAGCTCGGTGTCGTCCCACGGCAGGTCGGGGTGGTTCCAACGAACCCAGGCCAGGCGGGTTCCGTCCGGGGAGACCCGGGGCCAGGCCACGAAGTCGGCACCGGTGGCGACCACGTCGACCCGCATCGACCCGTCGGTGGCCACGGCCACCAGCTCGTTGGCCGGCTCGCCACCTGCCGGGTCGACCGGGTGGGCTTCGCGAACGCACACGTACCAGCGACCGTCCGGCGTGGTCCGCCCGTCTGCGTAGCGCAGGGCCCTCGGGGCGTCGGGCTCCGGAGTCAGCAGCACGGGACCACCGTCCGACGTCCGACGCACCAGCCGCTCGTGGGACCGGTCGGAGTGGATGAGGACGCCGTTGGCCACCCACCAGGCCCCCCCGCCGTACTCGTGGACACCGGTCCGCACATCGACGCCTGGCGGGACCATGTCGGCCTCTGTGCCGTCGGGCGAACGCCGGACCACCACGGTCCGTCCACCCTCCTCGGGCCGGCCCTCGGCCCACCAGATATCCCGACCGTCGACCACCACCTCGGCTAGGCCAACCGCTCCGGCCACCAGGGACCCGGCGGTGATGGGCGACGCCCAGCTCCCGTAAGGCAGGACCCGGACCATGGTCCCGGTCAGGAGGTGAGCAGGTCACCCATGCGGGTGAGGCCCTCGCCCAGGTCGTCGTCGCCCAGGGCGAACGACAGTCGGGCGTAGCCGGGGGCGCCAAACGCCTCGCCGGGCACGATGGCTACCTTGGCCTCCTCCAGGATGATGGTCGCCAGCTCCGAGGTGGTGGTGGCCACCCGGCCACCGATCTCCCGCCCCAGGAAGGCTGTCAGGTCGGGAAAGGCGTAGAAGGCGCCCTGCGGGGTGAGCAGCTCTACACCGTCGATGGCCCGCAGCAGTTCGACCATCCGTCGGCGTCGGCGGTCGAACGAGGCCCGCATCTCCTCGACGGCGGTCAGGTCTCCGGTAACGGCGGCCAGGGCGGCCCGCTGGGACACGTTGGCCACGTTGCTCGTGCCGTGGGACTGCAGGTTGCTGGCCGCTCGGATGAGGTCGGTCGGTCCGATCATCCACCCGACCCTCCAGCCGGTCATGGCGTATGTCTTGGCCACTCCGTTGACGGCCACGAAGTGGTCGGCCAGTTCCGGGACCAGGGCCCGCATCGAGTGGTGGACGTGGTCGTCGTAGATCAGGTGCTCGTAGATCTCGTCGGCGATGACCCAGATGCCGTGCTCTACGGCCCACCGGCCGATGGCCTCCATCTCGTCGGCGGGGTACACGGCACCGGTCGGGTTGGAGGGCGAGACGAACATCAGGGCCTTGGTCGCCGGAGTACGGGCCTCTTCCAGCTGGTCGACGGTGACCCGGAAGCCGGATGCCGTGTCGGTGGACCGGGGCACCGCCGTGCCCCCGGCCAGGGCGATGGACTCCGGGTAGGTGGTCCAGTACGGGGCCGGGAGTAGCACCTCGTCGCCGGGGTTCAGCAGGGTGGCGCACGTGTTGTAGACGGCGTGCTTGCCGCCGTTGGTGACCAGCACCTCGGCCACCTCGGGCCGCCAGCCCGAGTCGCGTTCTGTCTTGTCGACCAGGGCCTCGCGTAGGTCGAGCAGGCCACTGGCCGGCGTGTACTTGTGGTTGGCCGGGTCCAGGCAGGCGGCGACAGCAGCCTCCACGATGTGGGCTGGGGTGGCGAAGTCCGGTTCGCCAGCGCCGAAGCCGATGACCGGCTCGCCGGCCGCCTTCAGGGCCTTGGCCTTAGCGTCGACGGCCATGGTGGCCGACTCGGCGATGGCGCTGATGCGTCGGGATAGGCGTTCGGTGGACATGGGACTCCAGTCGGGGAACTCGGGAGGTCTCCAGAAGCCTGCCACCGTCGCGGCCGATCGGCGACCGGATTAGGCGATGTGGCCGTTGGGGCCGGCCTGGGCCCCGGTCGCGGGGTGATGGCCACCCGGGGTGCCGGACAGGGCGAGGAGGCGGCTCCCCGGCGGGTTCAGTCGCAGGCGGTGAAATAGGGCGCCAGGTAGGTCCGAGCCAGGTCGCCGTGGGCCCGGTGGGACAGCCCCTGGAAAGCGGTGCAGGCCAGGTCGGCCAACTCGGCCTCCCCGCAGCCCAGGTCGGCGGCCCGAGCGTCGAAGACGTCACGACGCAGCACGGGGTCCAGGTCGGCGAACGGCCGATCGGGATGGTCGGCCTCCAGGTCGGCCAAGGTCCGGTCGGCCAGCTCGTCTAGGACTTCCTCTGCGGTGGCCCGACCGGCGTCCACCAGCTCGGCACACGTCGTGGCGCGGACCGGATCGGTGACCGGCTCCGACCCGCACGCCGGACCCGCCCCGGCGACCAGCACCAGGGCACAGGCCGACGTCCGCCACCACCCGAGCCAGTTTGCCGGGTCGCCGACGATCACGGCGACGACCGTACCGCCGGGAACCCTGGGAGCCCGGTCAGGCGGTGACCACGAGGGCCACCACCACGAAGTGGGCGGCCACCGCCGTGGTGACCAGTGTGTGCCAGACCTCGTGGTAGCCGAACACCTCCGGGTACGGGTCCGGCCACCGGGCGCCGAGCATCAGGGCGCCGCCGCTATATAGGAGCCCTTCCACCACCACCAGCAGGATGGCCAGCGGTTCGAGGCCGCGGAACAGGTCCGGCGCAACCACGATCGGTACCCAGCCCAGGGCCAGGAACAGGGAGTTCATCAGCCCCTTCGGAGGGTGGAAGGGCAACAGGCGCAGGCCCACCCCGATGGCCGCCCCGATCCACACCGCCCACAGGAGCAGGGTGGCCGACCGGCCCTCCAGGACACTCACCCCGATCGGGGTGGCGCTGGCCGCGATCAGCACGAAGATGGCCGCGTGGTCGAAGCGGAAGAGCGCCTCCCAGACCGGGATCGACCACCGCCGCAGGTGAACCAGGCTGCTGGCCACAAACATGAGGAGGGCGCCGGCCACGAAGACCGCGGCCCCTACCCGGTCGCGGCCCGCCGGGGCCGTCGACACCAGCCAACCGCCGGCCACCACAGTGGCCGGGACGGCAACCCGGTGCATCACCCCGCGCCAGCGGGGTCGGGGCAGCACCAGGGAGCGTTGGAGGGAGGGAGAGATGCCCCCGAGGTCCGGCCTCGGGTCGGAAGGTGGCTCGACCCGGCTCACCCCGTCGAACCTAGACGGCGGCTCCCGGGGCTCAGGTGACCAGCCGGACTACCGCGGTGGCCGCCATAGCCACCAGCACCACCACCACGAAGGGGGCCCGCCGCCACACGGCGACGGTGGCCAGGCCCACCCCAGCTACGCGGGCGTCGACCACCAGGGCCGGCCCGTCAGCCACAGTCATCAGCACGATGATGGCCGAGAAGAGGGCGGGGGGCAGCAGCACGGTCACCGGTTCGAGGGCTGCTGCAAAGCGGGTGCCGGCCACCAGGCCGAGCAGCTTGAACGCGTAGGCGCCCCCGGAGATGACCAGCACAGCCGTCCAACTCATGGCCCGTCTTCTCCGCCCGGTCCCGCCAGCCGGCTCCGCCGGATCCACAGCCCAGGTAACACAGCCAGGGCGGCCAGCAGCATGGGAACCCCGGCCGCCGTGGTCGGCA
Source organism: Acidimicrobiales bacterium (assembly GCA_022451505.1). Classification (GTDB taxonomy): domain Bacteria; phylum Actinomycetota; class Acidimicrobiia; order Acidimicrobiales; family MedAcidi-G1; genus UBA9410. The sequence goes on from JAKURX010000018.1 coordinate 7,273, forward strand.
CGGCCACCACCGCGATGGCCCCACCCCCCAGGGCAGCAGTCCACCCGGGCCGGGTTCGAACGTGGGGCACCAGCAGGGCCACGAATGCGGCCGGGAAGGCGGCGTCCAGCCCCAAGACGCCCGGGTCGTCGAATGTCCCGCCAAGGGCTACCCCAAGCAGCGTGCCGACGTTCCAGAAGGCGAACAGCCATAGGCCAGTGAACCAGAAGGCGTCCCGGGACCGTTCGGCGTCCGGTTGGACGCTGGCCACCGCCGTCGTCTCGTCGATCACGAAGTGGGCGGCCAGGGCCCGCCGCAGCGGCCCGCCGCGCAGCGACGGGGAGAGCACCGGCCCGTAGAGGGCATTGCGGGCCCCGACCAGCAGGGCGCTGCCCACGGCGGCCACCGTCGTCCCGCCACCGGCCACCACCGACACGGCGGCGAACTGGGAGGCCCCGGTGAAGGTCAGGACCGAGAGCGCCGAGGCCTTTCCCAGCCCGAGGCCGGTGCTGTCGGCGAACACCCCGAAGGTGACGCCAATCAGGAAGCAGGCCGCAGCCAGCAGGAAGCCGTCGCGCCGGTGCGGCGGCATCCGCCGGGGGTTCAGCACGGCGGTCCCAAGCGGTCGACTAGCCGGTCGACCAGGGTGGCCAGAGTGGCCGCGCAGGCGTCGAACTCCCCCTGGTCACCGGATGCCGGGTCCACGACCTCCTCCCACTCTTCGACCTCGACGGTGGCCAGGGCCATCGACGCCAGCCGCTCGGACAACGGACCGTCGGTCGGCAGGTGGCGAGCCAGGCGGGGCAGGGTGGCCGTGCGGCCGGCCACTTCTGGGAAGTGCCGTCGGATCCACGCCACCTGGCTGGGTTCCATAGCCACTACGAGGGTGGCCGAGACGTCGTCCGGTCCGAACTGGCGGCTCCGATGGTCGAGGTCGGACAGCCCGTGGTCGGCCAGCGCCCGGCGGGTCCGCTGGCTCATGGGTAGGCCCTCCAGGACCAGCGTGCCGGCGCCCACCGCCCGGTAGCCGGGTGCACGGGCAGCGAACATGGCCCGGGCCATCACCGAGCGGGCCGCGTTGCCGGTGCACAGGAAGCAGATGGTGGGCCGGCCGGCGGTCACCCGTCGCCCTCCGTGGTCCCACCGGCGGCCTCCTGGGAACGCCGGGGGATGGACACGAAGAGCGCCTCGGCCTCGGCCGTGACCTCCTGGCCTCCGTCGACCGTCGAGGCCAGGCAGCGGGCCCGGGCCACCAAGCGACGACCGGAGTGACGGACCACCCGGGCCTCGAACCGAAGGTCGACGTCCAACGGGGTGGGCCGCCGGTACCGGATAGACAGGCGCCCGGTGACCACCGGTCCGGCGTCAACCAGGCCCGGAACCCCGCTCAGGACGTCGTCGAACAGTCCGGCCACGTAACCGCCATGGACCCGAGCTGGGGGACCCTCCCAGGAACGGTCGAGGCGGACCTCGCCCACGACCAAGGGCTGGCCGTCGTCGTCGGTACCGGTGGTGACCCGCAGCGGCGGGGCCAGCGGGTTCCGGTCCCCCCGGAAGAGGCTGTGGTCGCCGGCTTCCTCTCGCAGGCGAACCGCTAGGTCGTCGTCGATCTCGTCGACGGGAACCTCGTACCACCGGCGGCGGTCGGGGGCCTCCAAGGCCCGACGGGCCGCCGCGACGTATTCGCGGGCCGCCTCTAATGCCCCGGGGTCTGCTGCCGACCGGTTCACGGCGGCGATCAGGGACCGGACCTCGTCGGCCAGGTCCCACCCGGCACGGCGAGACGTCGCGCCGTCGGCGGGGAGGTCATCCATGGGGCTGCAGTCTGGCGGCTAGGGGAACGTACGGCGCAGCCGGATGACCCAGGTCAGGCGGAAAGGCCCAGTCGGGTGGCAATCCGACGACGGTGCCAGCGAGCGTCGCCCCACGAGGCGGCCAGCACCCAGCCCCGCTTCAGCCACAGTTGGAGGTCGTACTCGATGGTGTAGCCGATGGCGCCGTGGCACTGGAGGGCTGACCGGCAGGCCCGGTCCACGGCGTCGGAGGCGGCGGCCTTGGCCATCGACGCGTCGACGGCCACCGACCCGCCCTCCTCCGGGCTCTCCCCGGCGGCCAGCGACCAGGCGGCCAGGTGGACGAGGGGCCGGGCGAACTCCAGGGCGATGGCCACGTCGGCGCAGTGGTGTTTGACGGCCTGGTTGGCTCCCACCGGCCTGCCGAACTGCTCCCGGTCGGCCACGTAGGCCACGGTCAGGTCCAGGAGCCGCTGGGCCACGCCGACGGCCTGGGCGGCGGCCGCCCAGGCGCCGCGGTCCACGCAACGGTCGACGACCGCCGGATCGTCGGACAGCAGCGTGTCGGGTGCCGGCGTCCAGTCCACGCTGGCCAGGCGGCGGGAACGGTCCACGCTCTCCTGTTCGACGCAGGCCAGCCGGTCTGCGGGTACGGCGTGGAGTGCACCATCGGCGGACAACAGGATCAGGTCGGCCCGTGTGGCCGCCGGGACAAGCTCGTCGACAGGCGAGGCAACAGTCAGGACGGCGTCGCCGGTGGCCGCCCGTCCAAGCCACTCCCCGACCAGCTTGTCTGAACCGTGGTCGCGGAGGAGGGGAACGGCAACCGCTGCATGCTCGGCCACCGGCTCCGGACAGGCGGCACGGCCCAGTTCTTCCAACAGGAGGACCAGGTCGACCTCATCCATGCCCAGCCCGTCGCACGACCCGGGAGCTGTGAGGCCCAGTACGCCGGTCGCCGCCAACGTGTCCCACAGGCCGTCGACCCAACCGGCAGGGTCGTCCCAGGAGGCCCGTACGGCTTCTGGCGGACAGGTGCCGTCCAGGATGTCGCGGAGGGTCTCAGCGAACAGGCGCTGGTCGTCGGAGAAGGTGGCGTCCATGGTCCGGCCCGTCACTTCCGGGGCAGGCCGAGGACTCGCTCGGCGATGATGTTGCGCTGGATTTCGTTGGTGCCGGCGTAGATCGGACCGGACAGGGCGAACAGGTAGCCCGACATCCACGAACCGCCGTCCACGGCGGCCGGGGCGCCGGCCACCAGCTCGGCCCGGTCGCCGAGCAGGCGCAGTGCTGTGGCGTGGAGTTCCACGTCCAGTTCCGACCAGAACACCTTCATCATTGAGGAGGCTGATCCCAGGTCGCCGCCGCTGGCCAGCCGGGCCGCCGTGGCGTAGGTATGCCATCGGTAGGCTCGGGCCCCGGTCCAGGCCCGGACCACCTCGTCGACCAGGTCGGAGTCGGTCGAACCGTCCCCCACCAGTTCCCGGTAGAGGTCGGCGAGGCGGTCGGCAGCAGCCAGGAAGCGTCCGGGGGCCCGCAGGTTCAGGCCCCGCTCGCTAGACGTGGTGGCCATGGCCACGTTCCAGCCCTGGCCCTCGGCGCCCAGCAGGTTGGACTCGTGCACCCGGCACCCGTCGAAGAACAGCTCGGCGAACGCCGGCTCGCCGTCCAGCCGGCCCACCGGGCGGCGGTCCAGGCCCTCGGAGTCCGCCGGAACCAGCAGGTACGACAGGCCGCGGTGGCGCTCGGCCGACGGGTCGGTCCGCACGATGCAAAACAGCCAGTCGGCCCAGGCCCCCCGAGAACACCAGGTCTTTTGGCCGTCCAGGACGAACCACTCGCCGTCGCGGATGCCCCTGGTGGCGATGGCCGCCAGGTCGCTGCCGGCGTTGGGCTCCGACCACCCCTGGGCCCAGATCTCTTCTCCGGAGGCCATGCGGGGCAGGAAGCGGTTCTTCTGGGCCTCGGTGCCGAAGGCAAACAGGGTCGGGCCGAGCAGTGAGATGCCGTTGTTGTTGACCCGGCCCGGGGCGCCCGACCGGTAGTACTCCTCCTCGAAAATCAGCCACTCCACCAGGCCGACGTCGCGGCCGCCGTAGGCCTCGGGCCAGGCCACCACCGACCACCGGGCCTCGTGCAGTTCCCGTTCCCACTGGCGGTGCCGTTCGAATCCGTCCGGCGTGTCCATCGGGGGGAGCGGCTCGGCCGGGAGGTTGTCGGCCAGCCACCCGCGGACCTCGTCGCGGAAGGCCTCCTGGGATGGGCTGAATCGGAGGTCCACCGGCTAGTCGCCGTCAGGGTCGGGAGCGCACAGGCGGTCGAGGGCGACGGTGGCCCCGGCCACCATGCGGTCGACCAGTTCGGCACAACTGGGGAGGTCGTCGATGGCGCCGACACCCTGCCCGGTGGGCAGGATCCCTACCTCGGGGTGGCCGTCCACCATGGTGGCCCGGGTGAGCATCGGGGCGTTGGCGGCCATAGCCACCTGGCTCCAGGTCAGGTCGCCGCCCCGCTTCATCCGTAGGCCCTCGGCCAGTAGGTCCCGGAGGGACGTCCCGGTCAGTCGGCGGAAGCGCAGGGCGTTGGCCGCTGCCCGAGGGAAGGCCAGGAGGCGGGCCCGCTCCAGCCTGGCCACCATGTCGGTGGCCACCACCCGCTGCGGGGCACCGTCGATGGCCCGAGTAACCACGGTGCCGGTCACCGGGGTAGCCAGGTAGAGGGCCTTGACGGCCTCGGGTACGTCGCTGTCGCTGGTCAGCAGAAAGCGGGTGCCCATGGCGACCCCGGAGGCGCCCCAAGCTAAGGCGGCGGCCAGGCCGCGGCCGTCTGTGATGCCGCCGGCGGCGATGACCGGAACGTCCACGGCGTCCAACACCTGGGGGACGAGCACGGCGGTGGGTACCACGCCGGTGTGGCCTCCTCCCTCTGCGCCCTGAGCCAGCACGGCGTCCACACCCCACTCGGCCACCTTCTCGGCGTGGCGGCGGGCACCGACGGTGGGGACCACTACCACGCCGGCCGACCGCAGACGTTCCACGGTGTCCCGGCCGGGGGCCTGGGCGAACGAGGCCACCCGCACCTCGGCGGTGATGAGGTGCTCGACCCGTCGGTTGATGTCGCCGGCGTCGATCCGGAGGTTGACGCCGAACGGTGCGTCGGTGGACTCCCGGACCTCGTCGATGGCGGCGACCATCTGGTCGAAGGTCATCGGGGCGGCGGCGATGATCCCCAGACCGCCGGCCCGGGCGGTGGCCGCGGTGAGCCGGGAGCCGGACACCCAACCCATGCCGGTCTGGACGATCGGGTACCGGACGCCCACCAGGTCGCAGAACGCTGTGTGGAGGCGCCGGTCGGGGGTGCCGGGGGGCGTGGTGGACACCGAGGCCTCAGCCGCCGAACTCGGCCTTGCGTAGGCCTCGGGGGTCAATGACCTCCCGGATGAGGCGGAGCTCCTCGTCGGTAGGCAGGCGGGTCTCGCCGACCTCGTCGCCGACGATCAGCTCGAACCCGGTGGCCTCCACCACCTGGTCCACGGTGACGTCCGGGTGCACGGAGACGAGCTGCATCCGCTTCTCATCGTTGGCGAAATCGAACACACCCAGGTTGGACACCACCCGCCGGATCTCGTGGTTGTCCCGCACGGCGGCCGACAAGCCGGCCACCCGGTCGTAACCCGGCCCGGACACCACGTCGACCTCGGGAACGAAGGTCCGGGTGGAGTGGTTGGGCACCCAGTAGGTGGTGGCGTGGTTGACCAGGTTGCCGGGGGCGCCTCTCAGGCCCAGCAACTGGGCCTTGGGCTTCCGCCAGTCGCCGATTGCGGCCAGGTTCTGGTTACCGCGGGCGTCAATCTGGCTGGCCCCCATGACAATGTGGCGGCGGCCCGACCACACCACGTCGAAGATGTCCCGGTAGGGCATCCAGGCCTCGACCAGCCGCTCGGCGTCAGGGTCACCGACCGGCAGGGTGTTGGCGGCCAGCACGGAGATCGTGTCGGTCATGACCATGTCGGGCTCGAAGGTGGCCCGGGCCAGGCGTCCGCCGATGATCGGCGTGGTCCCGATGGGGTTGCAGAGGATCTCGCCGTCACCCCGGAAGGCCTCAGCGATGGCCACTGCGCAGACCTCGTCGATGGCGGCCGGGCTCACGACTAGCTCCCCTCGTCGGACCGGGCGTCCACCCGGGCCAGGTACTCGTCGTGGCCGGGGGCCTCCACGTAGTACTCCCGGAAGGCCTCCCAGGCCTCAGGGTCGCGTGCGGTAGCCGCGTACTCCCGCTGGAAGGCCTCGTCTCGGCCGTAGTCGGGCGGGCACTCGGTGAAGTGGGCGCCCCGCGGGGCCTCCACCACGCCGTCGACGAAGATTCGGGGGATCTTCAGGGTGTGGACGGTGCCCTCGTCGAGCAGGTTCTCGGTGGGCACCACCTTCTCGCACGACAGGTAGGTCCGGGCGGCCGCCTTGGCGAACAGGTCGTCGAAGTAAAGGTCGGGTCCGAGGAACTGGCCGTTGCCGGCGGCGTCGGCCCGGTTCATGTGCACCAGGGCAGCGTCTAGGCGGAAGGCCGGGATGGCCACAAGCTCCTCGTGGTCGCCGCCCTTGTCCGGGTACGGGGAGGCCACGGTCCGCAGCTCCGGGTTCATGGTCAGCATGTCGCTGCCCAGACCGGCCCGGGTCGGGTAGAAGGGCACGCGGTGGGCGGCGGCTAAGAGCCCCAGGTAGAAGGCTCCTTCGTCCAGTTCGGTGACCTCGATGGTCGCCTGCTGGCGGGCGTTGCGGAAGTGGGGTTCGAGGGGGATCGAGTCCAGGGAGACGAAGCCGTAGATGGCCCGGCGAACCTTGCCCAGAGCGCATAGGACCCCGACGTCGGGTCCGCCGTAGGTGACGATGGTCAGGTCCTCCAGGTCGGAGCGGGCGATGGCCCGGACCAGCGACATGGGCTTTCGACGGGATCCCCAGCCGCCGATCCCGATGGTCATCCCACTCTCCAGCTGGGCGACGACGTCGTCCTCGGTCATCAACTTGTCCGGCATGGGCCCGACGGTAGGGCAGGCCGGACCGGACGGCTAGTCCTGACGGTGTGTCAGAAAGGGGCATCGGTCACGGCTCGCGGTGACCGGGGACCCGGCGACGGCCCCCGCGCGGCGTCGGCGGTAGCGTGCGGTCCGTGAGTAGGACCTCGGATCCACTGGACTTCACCGGCCGAACGGTCGTGGTGACCGGGGGGACTCGGGGACTGGGCCGGGTCATCGTCCGGACCTTCCTGGACGCCGGGGCCGACGTCGTCTCCTGCGCCCGGTCGGCTCCCGACGAGCCGGTGGAATCGACCGACGGGTCGCGAACGGCGGTCTTCGTCGAGGCCGACGTCCGGGACCCCGACCTGGTGGCAGGGGTGGTGGCTGCCGCGGTGGAACAGACCGGACGGGTCGACGTCCTGGTCAACAACGCTGGGGGGGCGCCACCGGCCGACTCGGCCACCGTGTCGCCCCGTTTCAATGAGAAGATCCTGGCCCTCAACCTGACCGCCCCGATGACGGCCTCCCAGGCTGTCTACCCCGTGATGTCCGCCCAGGACGGGGGCGGGGTGATCCTCAACATCTCCTCGGTGAGCGGCAGTCGGCCTAATCCCCAGGGCGTGGCCTACGGCGCCGCCAAGGCCGGCCTCGAGAACATGACCCGGACCCTGGCCCACGAGTGGGGCCCGGCCATCCGGGTGGTAGCGGTCACCGTGGGGATGATCGTGACTGAAGAGGCGGGAGCCTTCTACGGCGACGAGGAGCGCCGCCGCGCCATCGCAGCCAACCTGGCCGCCAAGAGGCTCGGCAACCCGTCAGACGTAGCCGACATGTGCCTGGTCCTGGCCTCCCCCTTGGCCCGGTGGGTCACCGGGACCAGCGTGGAGGTCCACGGTGGCGGCGAGGGCCCCGCCTACCTGGACGCCGGAAGCGCTGACCCGGGTCCCGCCGGCGACTAAGGCGGCCCCGGCCCCGTGCCCACCATCCGGAGCTGGCGATCGCCGAAGGTCGAGGTCCGCGACGGCTCGGTAGCCGGCCTCGGGGTCTTCGCCCGGGAGCCCGTCGCCGCCGGGGAGATCGTGGCCGTCAAGGCCGGGCACATCGTCCACCGCGACGAGGTGGTCCGGCTTACCGCCGAGATCGGCGACCAGAGCCTCCAGATCCACGACGACCTGTACCTCTCGCCCCGGACAGCCCACGAGGTCGACGAGACGTCGATCCGGATCAACCACTCGTGCGACGCCAACGTGGGGTTCCGGGGCCAGGTCCTCTACGTGGCCATACGCGACATCGGGGTCGACGAGGAGTTGTGCCACGACTACGCCATGGACCGTACCGACGACTACCGCCTGGACTGTGCGTGCGGCACGTTGGCCTGTCGGGGCACGGTGACCGGGGAGGACTGGAGGCTGCCCGAAGTGCAGGCCCGGTACGAGGGGTTCTTCGTGGAGTACGTCGCCGACAAGATCCGGCGGACGGCCGCCGACTAGGCCCCCGGCCCCGGCCGTTCAGCGGCCGGCGTCCTCTCCCATCTCAGCCAGGGCGTCGCGCAGCGCCTCCCGGAGCCGCCGGGCGATGTCGGGCGAGAGGTGGCCCACCAGGCCCTGTCCTGCCCGGCCCACCTCCTCTACGGTCAGCAGAACCCGGGGCCGGGCGTCGGCGTAGTCGTCGCTGATCCCCACCGCCCACGAGATGGGAGTGAGCTCGTCCTCCTCGTAGTCCGGCGGGTAGTCGGAGGCCTCGAAGGGGTAGTCATCGATGGAGCGACGCATGCGGGGAGTCTGACCCGTGGCCGGCCACCGGCCCCGGATCCACAAATCCCGACTATTCCGATCATATTTTGGTTGAATAGGCCGACTACCGCCGGTAGGTTTGACCCTAATCCCGACTAGATCCCTCAGGTTTCGCCGAACACCTCGCCCCATGAACGCCCCCCCGTACCCCGTGAACCTCGATCTCCGGGGCCGCCGCGCCCTGGTGGTGGGTGGGGGCTCCGTGGCGGCCCACAAGGTCGCCGGCCTGCTGGCCTCCGGCGCCCAGGTCACAGTGGTCGCTCCCGAAGCGGTCGACGAGATCGCCGACGACCACCGGGTCCGGTGGCACCAGCGCCCCTACCGTCGCGGCGAGGTCGCCTCCTACCGCCTAGCCGTGACGGCCACCGGCCACAAGGCCGTGGACCAGCAGGTCTACTGGGACGCCGAGGCGGCCGACGTGTGGCTGAACAGCGCCGACGACCCCGCCCATTGCTCGTTCACCCTGCCCGCTGTGAGCAGGCGCGACGACCTGCAGGTGGCCGTGTCGACCAATGGCCGAAGCCCGGCCGTAGCCGCCTGGCTCCGCCGCACCATCGACGGCGCCATCGGACCGGAGCACGGGACCGTGCTGGCTCTGGCTACCGAGGTCCGGGCCGAACTCCGGGAGTCCACCGGCACCAGCGAGTCGCCCGCCTGGGCCGACGCCCTGGACGACGACCTGCTGGACCTCGTGCGGGCCGGCGACCGAGACGGTGCTCGGGCACGCCTGCGCACCGCCTTGGGTCTCGACGGCCCACTGGTCGACGGAGCGCCACGATGACCGTCCACCTAGTGGGCGCCGGCCCCGGTGATCCGGAACTACTGACCGTCCGGGCCCTGCACTTGCTGGAAGCCGCCGACGTGGTCGTCCACGACCGCCTGGTGGATCCCCGGATCCTGGACCTGATTGCCCCGTGGGCCGAGGTCATCGACGTGGGCAAGCGTCCCGGCGGCCCGGCCGACGCCCAGGCCCGTATCCACGAGGTGCTGGTCGAGGCGTCACGCCGGGTCGACACCGTGGTTCGCCTCAAGGGCGGCGACCCATTCGTGTTCGGACGGGGCGGCGAGGAGGCCGGGGCCCTACGACAGGCCGGCGTAGATGTGGCCGTCGTCCCCGGCATTACTTCGGCGATCGCCGGTCCGGCCGCTGCCGGCATCCCAGTCACCATGCGAGGCCACGCCAGCGGATTCACCGTGGTTACTGGCCATGAGGACCCCGCGGCGGCCCGGCATTTGGACTGGGACGCCCTAGCCCAGCTGGGCACCACACTGGTCGTCCTGATGGGGGCCTCGCGTGCCGGGGCCATCGCCGAACGGCTACTGGCCGCCGGCATGGACCCCGACACCCCGGTGGCCGCCATCCAGTCGGCCACCACCCAGGCCCAGCACACCCTGCGCACCACCTTGTCCGACCTGGACGGGCGACCGGTCGACGCACCCGCTGTTCTGGTAGTCGGGTCGGTGGCTGCGCTCGACGTAACCGACGAGGCCCGGCTGGACCACCTGGTCGCCGACCTTGCTCTCGCCGAACCCCCGGCCCGCTGACCTGACTGATCCTGGAGAGCCAACCATGACCCAGCTCACCGACCCCACCGAGGTCTCCCCCATCGATCCCGAGATGGCGGCCGACATCACCAAGTTCGAGGAGATGCTCGCCGACTACCAGGCCGGACGCATCCCCGAGGACGTGTTCCGTGTCTTCCGGCTAAACAACGGCATCTACGGCCAGCGCCAGGGTGGCACCAACCAGATGGTCCGGGTCAAGGTCCCGTACGGCGCCATGACCGCCGGCCAACTGGACCTGCTGGCCGACGTGGTCGACGAGCACAGTCGCGGCTGGGGCCACATCACGACCCGCCAGAACATCCAGTTCCATTTCGTGGAGCTGGCTGAGATCCCCACCGTGATGCGCAAGCTGGCCGAGGTCGGCCTGACCACCCGGGAGGCCTGCGGCGACACGGTGCGCAACGTGCAGGGTTGCCACCTGGCCGGTGCCTGCCCTCTCGAGATTCTGGACGTCACGCCGTGGGCCGAGGCGGCCTACCGGCACTTCGTCCGTAACCCGCTGGCCCAGCGCCTGCCCCGGAAGTTCAAGATCAACTTCTCGGGCTGCGACACCGACTGCGGCCAGGCCATGTTCAACGACGTCGGGGTGGTAGCCGCCACCCGCACGTTTGACGACGGCAGCGTGGAACGGGGCTTCCGGGTGTACATCGCCGGCGGCCTGGGCACCACCCCGTTCCCGGCCCTCGCTCTGGAGGACTTCACCGCCCGCGAGGACCTGCTTGCCACAATTGAGTCGGTGCTCCGGGTGTTCGATCAGACCGGCAACCGGGACAACAAGCTGCGGGCCCGCCTCAAGTGGGTCGTTGACCAGCTGGGCATCGACGAGGTTCGACGCCGGGTGGTCGCCACCCGCAAGCTGCTGCCCGCCTCGGCCACCTGGCCGGGCGGCGTACCGCCCGTGGTCTCCGAATGGGGCGACGATCCGGCCGGCGTAGCCGACGGCGTCACCCCGACGGCTATGGGCCAGGGGACTCCGGTGACCCTGGGCGCCAAGGACGACTACGACCGCTGGATGGAGGCCAACGTGGTTCGGGGGGCCGCCAACGGCACCGTCTCGGCTTACGCCTGGTGCGAGTTGGGCGACGTCACCTCGAATCAGTTCCGGGCCGTGGCGGCCATGGTCCGGGATCTAGACGTGGACGTCCGGGTCACCAACCGACAAAACCTGGTGCTGCGGGACCTCACCGAGGACCAGCTCCCGGTGCTCTACGAGCGACTGGCGGCCGCCGACATGGCCCGACCGGGCGCCGAGTTGTCCCGGGACGTCGTGGCTTGCCCGGGTGCCGACACCTGCAACCTGGCCGTTACCCAGAGCCGGGGCCTAGCCAGCGCCATCGGCGCCGCCCTCGACGAGGCTGGCCTGGCCGAGGTGGGCGGGGTCAGGATGAACATCTCGGGCTGCACCAATAGCTGCGGACAACACCACGCAGCCGACATCGGCTTCTTCGGAGCCGAACGCCGGGCCCACGGCCAGCCCGCTCCCGGTTACCAGATGCTGTTGGGCGGCTACGTCGGCCAGGAGCAGATTCATTTTGGCCAGAAGGCGCTGCGCCTGCCCGCTAAGAACGCCGCCGAGGCCACGGTTCGGGTCGTTCGCCGGTTCGCCGGCGAGCGACGGGCCGGCGAACGCTTCGTGGACTGGCTGGAACGGTCTGGTGGTGCCAAGGAGGTGGCTGTCGACCTCAAGGACCTGGACGAATTCCCCACCCCGGACGAGGCGCCCGAGTTCTACGTGGACTACGACGAGACTGGCCCCTACGTGGCCGAAATCGGCGAGTCGGAGTGCGCCACCTAACGCTGGGTGGCCGGGCCGGTGTCGCCCTGTAGGCCCACCCATCGGGCAGGATCGGGTCGTGGCCCCCACCTACCGCACCGAGGACCCTCCTCCCTACGGGGAGGTCGAGCAGGTCTCGCCCCTGGTTCGACGGGTCGTGGCCCGGAACCCGTCGCTGTTCACCTACCACGGCACGGGCACGTTTCTCGTGGGCCCGCCGTCGGGCGGCGAGGTGGCAATTATCGATCCGGGGCCCGACGACGACGACCACGTGGCCGCCGTGCTGCGGGCCGCGGAAGGCCAGCGGGTAAGCCACCTGCTGGTCACTCACACCCACCCCGACCACTCGCCGGCGACGGCCGCCGTGCGGGAGGCCACTGGCGCCCCCGCCTACGGGTTCGGACCCCACCCGGAGGAGGCCGTTCGGGCCCACGAGGAACGGGTCCGCCGGGCCCTGGAGGCCGACCAGGAGCCGGAGTCAGAGGACGGCGAGGGCTCCGGAGACCTTGACTTCGTGCCTGACGTGGCGACCGTCGACGGCGACGTGATCGTCGGCGATGGTTTCACCTTCGAGGCCTTGCACACCCCCGGGCATATCTCCAACCACCTGTGCTTCGCCCTCCGGGAGGAGGCCACGCTGTTCACCGGCGACCACGTGATGGGCTGGTCGACTTCGGTGATTCCAGCCCCCGACGGCGACCTGAACGACTACCTGACCAATCTGCGTCGGCTCCTGCACCGGAGCGAGACGACCTATCGCCCAACCCACGGCCCGGCCATCACTGATCCGGTGCCCTACGTGGCGGCCCTCGTGGAGCACCGGGAGATGCGGGAGCGCCAGATCGTCGACGCTCTGGCCGACGGCCCCCGGGACATCACCTCGTTGGTGGCCGAGATGTACGCCGACGTGGACGAGAAGCTGCACTTGGCGGCCGGTGCCTCGGTGTACGCCCACCTGCTGGCCCTGTCGCGGTCGGGGCGGGCCGAGACGCTGGCCGACGACGACTCGGACTGGAAGTCCGACTGGCGGCTCGTCTGAGCTCAATAAACCAGATCAGGGGTGCTGGCTGGAGACCGACACCACCTCGCCGGTCATGTACGACGAGTAGTCGCTAGCCAGGAACACCACCACGTTGGCCACCTCCCACGGTTCGGCGGCCCGGCCGAACGCCTCGCCGTCGACCAGCGACGCCAGAAGTTCCTCGCTGCTGGTCCGGGCCAGGAAGGGGTGCATGGCCAGGCTGGGCGACACGCAGTTGATCCGGATGCCCGAGCCTGCGGCCTCCACGGCCGAGCACCGGGTTAGGGCCATCACGCCGGCTTTGGCCGCCGCGTAGTGGGTCTGTCCGGCCTGGGCCCTCCAGCCGACCACCGAGGCATTGTTCACGATCACGCCGTGGCCCTGGGCCTCCATGATCCGCAGAGCGGCCCGGGTGCACCGCATGGTGCCGGTCAGGGTGATATCTAGGACCCGGTCCCACTCCTCGTCGTCCATGTCGACCAGGCGGGTGTCGCCCCCCAGGCCGGCGTTGTTGACCAGCACGTCGAGGCGACCGTGCTCGGCCACCGCGGCGTCCAGCAGGTTTTGGACCTGGGCCTCGTCCCGGACGTCGCACAGGCAAGCCAACGGTCGGCTCCCGCCGAGGGCCTCTAGGGCGTCGGCGGCTTCGGCTAGGCGTCGCTCGTGGACATCGGAGACGACCACCGTGGCGCCCTCCTCGACGGCCCGGGTGGCCACGGCCGAGCCGATGCCGGCCCCAGCCGCTGCGGTGACGACGACGACCTTGCCGGCCAGCAGGCCGTGGCCGTCCACGTAAGGGGGTGCGCCCATGGTCGAAGGGTAGGCCAGCCGCCGACGACGCCTAGGACGCCGCGCCGGACTCCTCGGCCGCCTTCTTCTCGGCCATTTCCTTCATCCGACGTTCCAGGTCGGCGAACATCGGCATCTCCTCGACGCCGATGTCGGCTGGGAGCTTCTCGGCCACCTCGTCGACGGTGAACATCTCGCCGTCGGTGGCCAACATGTGGCGTAGTTCAGCTGGCTGGTTCCAGACGGCGATCCGCTTCCCGGTGCACGTGTAGATCTGGGCCGTGATGTCCCGGGCGGCGTTCGACATGAGGAATACGGCCAGCGGGGCGATGGCCTCGGGGCCGCCGGCCTCGATCTCGAACGGCACGTTCTCCGACATACGGGTCATGGCGGCCGGAGCGATGCAGTTGGCGTTCACGCCGTACCGGCGCAAGGCGAACGCCGCGCTCCGGGTGAGGGAAACGATCCCGCCCTTGGCCGCCGAGTAGTTGGCCTGGGCGGTGGAGGCCACGAAGGCCCCGGAGGTGAAGCCGACCAGGCTGCCACCCGTCTCCTGCTTGCGCATGACCGCCGAGGCCGCCTTGTAGAGGGTGAAGTGGCCCTTGAGGTGGACGGCGACCACGTGGTCGAACTCCTCCTCGCTCATGTTGAACAGCATCCGCTCGCGGACAATGCCGGCCACGCAGGCTACGCCGTCGATGGTCCCCCAGTTCTCGACCGCCGTGTCGACGATGCGCTGGCCAACCTCCATCTGGGACACGTCTCCGGCCACGGCGATCGCCGTGCCACCGGCGGCGGCGATCTCGGCCACCACGGCGTCGGCTACCTCGCTGGACGGGTCGCTGCCCTCTATGGACACGCCGTAGTCGGCCACCACCACGTTGGCCCCTTCGCCTGCACAGGCCAGGGCGATGGCCCGGCCGATGCCGTTCCCAGCGCCGGTGACGGCGATGTTCTTTCCTGCGAGGTGGCCGGCCATGGTCTGCTCCCGGTGGGTCGGCGGAGGGGCGAACAAGGATCTGACGGACCGTCAGATCAGACGTTCACCCTACCGGCGGTCATCGGGCGGGGACCATCCCTCCGTCGACGGTGAGGCACTGGCCGGTCATGAAGCTCCCGGCGTCCGACGCCATGTAGAGAACCGCCCCCACCATCTCGTCCGGGTCTGCCAGGCGCTTCAGGTGGCTGGCCCGGGCCATGGAGGCCAACACCTCCGGTCCGGTGTTGCGAACCATGGTGGTGTCGGTGGCTCCGGGGGCCAAGGCGTTGATCCGGATCCCCCGGGCGGCGTACTCAGCGGCCATGGACCGGGTGAATGACAGCAGGGCCGCCTTACCGGCCCCGTACATCGACACTCCCGGGGTACTCAGAAAGGCCCCAGCCGAGATTACGTTCACCACCGAGGCGTGGTCGGAGGCCAGTAGGTGGGGCAGGCAGGCCTGGAACAGGAAGAGCGGCCCCCGCACGTTCACCTCAAACGACTTGGCGAAAGCCTCAGCCGTAATCTCCCCAATGGGCTGGGCCACCGGGTTGGCGGCGTTGTTGACCAGTATGTCGATGCCGCCATACTCGCCGGCCGCCGAATCAGCCAGACGCTGCAGGTCATCCAGATTGCCCACATGGGTCGGTACGGCGAGCGCCTCGCCGCCGACGGCCCGTATGGCGGCTACCGCCTCGTCGCAGGCCTCGGCCTTGCGGCTGGCCACCACCACCGAGGCGCCCTGGGCAGCGAAGGCCTCGGCCACCGCCCGACCGATGCCCCGGCTACCACCCGTCACCACGGCCACCCGACCGGTCAGGTCGTGCAGCGCGGCAACCCCGTCTCGATCCAGCATGGTCACGCCCCCTCCCGTACGGTCGGGCCGACGGTACTTCCCCACCGTCCCTACCCACTGCCTGGGAGGCGCGGTGACCGAACGACAGGTGGTTGTTCCCACAGGCCTGGACGGCGTGCCGACCGAGCATGGTGACTTCAACGTGCAAGGGCCGTCGGTGCTGCGCTGCCCGACCTGGCTCCCCGATCCTCCGGGCACCTACCTCCTCTACTTCGCCCACCACCGCGGGGCGTCAATCCGGCTGGCCGCCGCCGAGCACCCCACTGGCCCGTGGCACCTCGTGTCGACCGACGTCCTCCACATGGATGATGCGGCGCCAGCTCTTCCCGTCGACCACCCCAACCGCCACGTGGCGTCGCCCGACGTACAGGTTGACGATGCCGGCCGCACCCTCCGGATGACCTTCCACGGCCATGCGTCCCCGGAGGCCGCGGGCCATCTGCCGTCGTGGGGCATCTATCCGGTCTACGACCAGCACACCCTGGTGGCCACCTCCTCCGACGGGAGGCGGTTCACCCCGTTGGCCGACGGCCCGGCGATCTCACCCTCCTACCACCGGGGCTTCGCCTGGGACGGGTGGTGGTACGGGCTGTCCATGCCGTCCCAACTGGTCCGGTCGGCCGACGGGGCCACGGGCTACGAGTACGGGCCAACCTTGTTCGACGACCCCGAGATCCGTCACAGCGGCGTGCTGGTCGATGGAAACCACCTCCGGATCTGGTTCACGAGGGCCGGCGACGCCCCGGAGCGGATCCTGGAAGCTCGGGTCGATCTCCGGGGCGACTGGATGACCTGGACACCAACTGAACCAGTCGAGGTTCTCCGCCCGGTGGAACCCTGGGAGGGCGCCGACCGGCCGGTGGAGCCGACCGTCCGGGGGCCAGCCTTCCGACCCCAGAATGGCCTCCGGGACCCGTTCGTGTTCGACGATGGCGAGGAACGGTGGCTCTTCTACGCGGCGGCCGGCGAGTTCGCCCTGGGTGTCACCCGCCTGCCGGACCCGTCCTAGCGTCGGTGCCGTGCTGTCCGATCGCAGGATCCTCGTCACCGGGCTGACTGGTCAGATCGGCCACCCGGTCGCCCGGTTTCTGGCCCGCGACAACGAGGTGTGGGGGGTGGCCCGCTACTCGGCCGACGGCAGTCGGGAACGGGCTGAGGGCATCGGTGTCCGCCCCCACGTGGCAGACCTGGCCACCGGCGACTTCGGCGACCTGCCGACCGACTTCACCCATCTTGTGCACTTTGCCGCCTGGCAGGGAGCCGAGGACGACCACGACCGGGCGCTACGGGCCAACGCCGAGGCCACCGGCCTGCTCATGGCTCATTGCCGGTCCGCCGAGGCGGCCCTCATCGCATCGACCAACTCCGTGTACCGGGCCCATGAGGACCCGTTGCACCTTTACACGGAGACCGACCCACTGGGCGATCCCCGGGCACCCCACAGCCCCACCTACGGCGTTTCCAAGGTCTCCCAGGAAGCGGTGGCTCGGACCATGGCCCGGGTTCTGGGCCTGCCCACCACCATCGCCCGCATCAACGCCAGTTACGGACCCAACGGTGGCTTACCCGCCTACCACGGCGACGCGGTGGCCGCCGGAAAAGCGGTCTGGCTGCGCAATCCCGTTGACGGCCCCTACAGCCCGATCCACGAGGACGACCTGGCTGCCCAGGTGGCACCCCTCCTGAATGCTGCGTCGACACCGGCCACCATCGTGAACTGGTGCGGCGACGAGGCGGTCACCCCCGAGCAGTGGTGCGCCCTGTTCGGGAGACACCTAGACATCGAACCGCAACTCACGTACTACGACCTACCGGGTAGCCAGCCGGGCAGCGCGGCGGACCCAACCCGTCGACGGTCGCTGACTGGACCGTGCACCGTGGCGTGGCGTGACGGCATGGTGGCCATGGTCGACGCCCGTCACGGCAGCTCTGGCTGACCGGCGTCCGCCGGCTCAGGCCGGGGTGTAGGTGCAGGGTAGGTGCTTGATCCCGTTCACAAAATTGGTCCTGAGCCGGTCCGGTTCGTCGGTGGCCTCGATGTCGGGTAGTCGGGTCAACAGTTGGCGGAACATCGCGCCTATCTCCCGACGGGCCAGATGGGCTCCGAGGCAGAAGTGGGGTCCCGGGCCTCCGAAGCCGACGTGGGGGTTGGGGTCCCGGGTGACGTCGAAGCAGTCAGGGTCGGTGAACACTTCCTCGTCCCGGTTGGCCGAGTTGTACCAGAGCACCACCTTGTCGCCGGCCGCGAACTCGTGGTCGCCGAGGCGGACACCGTCGGTGGTGACCGTCCTACGGAAGTGGATTACCGGGCTGGAAATCCGGACGATCTCCTCGACGGCGGTCGGCGTAACGCCATCGATGTCGGCCTGCCAGAGGGCGCGCTGGTCGGGATTTTCGGTCAGGTAGTGCAGGCCCCAGGAGATGGCGTTTCGGGTCGTCTCATTGCCCGCCACGCAGAGCAGCACGAAGAAGGACGCCAGCTCGTCGGCCGAGAGCCTCTCTCCGTCCACCTCGGCGTTGACGAGCAACGACGTCAGGTCCTGACCGTCTCCACCGCGTCGGGACTCAGATGTCTCGTGCATGATCGCCGCCAGTCCTGCCCCGGCACCCAGAAGTGCCTCCAACGGGTCGGCATCAGGCGGTATGTACTCGGGATCCCCGTTGCTCAGAACGATGTTCGAGTGGTTGAAGACCTCGTCATAGCGGTCGGGAGCGATGCCCATCATGTCGCAGATGATCGCCAGCGGCAGGCGCGCCGCAACCTCCGTCACGAAGTCACACGAGCCCCTGGCGGCCACCCGGTCGATAATCCCGGCTGCGGTCAGCTCCACGCCTTCCTCAAGGGACCGCATCATCCGCGGCGTGAAACCCGCCGAGACCACCTTTCGCAGGCGAGCATGTTGGGGATCGTCCATGGTGATCATCGAACCGAAGAACTCACGGAACTCTGGTGGCAGATCGGTGATGTTGGTGCCCTCTCCTGAACAGAACCACTCAGGATGGCGGCTGGCCTCGACCACGTCGGCATGACGGGTGATCGCCCAGTATCCGCGTCCTGCCGGCAGGAACTCGGTCTC
>JAKURX010000180.1 GCA_022451505.1 Acidimicrobiales bacterium
GGTGGCGACTGTGACGTGATCGCACTCAAGGGAACCGGCAGTGTCAACGTCGAGCTTGACGGCACATTTGTGCCCGAGCATCGGACGGCCAATCCTCTCAGCGGGCCGCAGCGGGGCGGTCCGATGTACACCCTCGGCTACCAGGCGTACGTTTCAGGTGAAAATCTCGGTTTCACATTGGGGGTGTGCCAGAGGTTCTTCGACGAGGTAACCGACTATGCAACAGTCAAATCCCGGGGAAGAGACGGACGCTTGGCTGACCGAGGAGCCTTCCAATACGAACTAGGTAAAGGACAACTCCAAGTCAACGCGGCCCGAGCATTCGGGCAGTCCACACTGGCCCATGCGGAAGAGACATACCTCGCGAACAACGAGCTCACGGTCGACGAAGAGCAAGAAGTGGTGTCGATGATGGCCTACTGCACGGAAAGTGGCGTTGGCGCTGTCAACCGTCTCTTTCACTTTGCGGGCGCCGGTTCCCTATTCACAAGCAGCGTGCTTCAACGCTGCTTCCGGGATGCCCACGGATCGGCCCAGCATCACGTGGCATCGAACATCGCGTACGACAAGTTCGGTCAACAACTCATCCGCGGGCGGACCAAACATTGAACTTCTCGAGTATCAGGCACGAACCCGCCGTTCGGCTATTCAAGCCGCGCGTCGAATCTCAATTCTGACTCTATTTCGACACCCGTATGGGACTGTCCTAGCGTCACGAGATACCGACTCATTTACGGAGGTACATGATGGGAGATCAGACCCGGTTCGACCTACCGCAAAGCCGCCTGCCGAAGGCCTGGTACAACCTCAACGCGGACATGCCTGTGCCCATGGTTCCGCCGTTGCATCCCGAAACGAAAGAGCCGGTAACGCCGGAGTTCCTGTCCGTCCTCAGCCCTATGGCCCTGTTGGGTCAGGACGTGTCTCCCGACGCAGAGATCGAGATCCCCGAACCCGTCCGGGAGATATACCGCCTGTGGCGACCCACTCCACTGTTCCGCGCCCGACGGCTGGAACAGCACCTGGAGACGTGCGCCCACATCTACTACAAGTACGAAGGCGTTTCGCCCGTCGGCTCCCACAAACCGAACACCGCTGTGGCCCAGGCCTTCTTCCTAAAAGACGAGGGGGGAAAGTGCTTCACCACCGAGACGGGCGCAGGTCAATGGGGGTCTGCACTAGCCATGGCCTGCAACTTCTTCGACCTAGGTTGCGAGGTCTACATGGTGCGCGTCTCCTATGACCAGAAGCCATACCGCCGCCACGTAATGGAGAGCTTCGGTGCGACGGTCTACCCATCGCCCTCTATGAACACGGCAGCCGGTCAATCGCTGCTCGAGGCGAACCCGGACCACCCCGGATCACTCGGAGTGGCGATCAGCGAAGGCATCGAGGCCGCCGTCACCTCGGGCGGCGAGAAGAAATACTCCCTGGGCTCCTTCCTGCCCCACGTCCTCCTCCACCAAACCGTTATTGGCCAGGAGGCACTCGAGCAGATGGAGATGGCCGGCGAGTACCCAGACGTCGTCATCGGCTGCGCTGGCGGTGGCTCGAACTTCTCCGGGATTGCCTTCCCCTTCCTACGCGAGAACCTGCGCAATCAACGCACAACGCGGCTCGTCGCTGTCGAACCGACCGCATGCCCCAGCCTCACCCGGGGTACCTACACCTGGGACAATGCCGACGTGATCGGCATGGCGCCGATCATCAAGATGCATACCCTGGGGCACACCTTCATTCCGCCGCGCATCCACGCTGGCGGCCTGCGGTACCACGGAATGTCGCCGCAGGTCTCGGCCCTAGTCGACAGCGGCCATATCGAAGCACAGGCCATCGACCAGGTCGACACGTTCGAGGGCGGCTTGATGTTCGCTCAGACCGAGGGCATCCTTCCGGCCCCGGAGTCCAACCATGCCGTACGGGCAGCCATTAACGAGGCGGTGGCCTGCCGGGAGACCGGGGATGAGAAAGTCATTCTCTTCAACTTGTCAGGGCATGGAAATTTCGACATGGCTGCCTACGGCGCGTACTCCGATGGCACTCTGGAACGTTACGAGTACCCCGAGAGTGAAATTACCGAGGCCATGAGCCACCTTCCCGAGGTGGACTTTCCCGGCTAGCCGTCCAAGCGTTGTTCAATCCACCCGGGCGTCGAATTTCAGTTCAGGGGAGTCAACGTCGGGATGGTCGAGGGCCAGTCCCAGGGCGCGGGCCAAAGCGGTAGCAACATCGTCGACGTCCATCAATCCGCCCGGGATGGCCTGTCTCTCCCACGCCTCGAGAGCAGAGCCGAGTAGCTCCGGCCTCATATGGTCGGCGAATTCAGTCGGATGGGTATTACCCATCACCACGCGTACGAATCGACGATCCGGGTGCTCCACCCGCCAGATCCGGATGCACTGGTCGAGCGCAGCCTTGGTTGCCGAATACGAGGCGAACAGGGCATTGCCGTCCTCCACGGTCCTCGACGAGATAAAGGCCACAAGGCCGGTCCGGTCGAGATGACCGATCGCTGCCGCGGTGGCCAGATTGGCTCCCACCACGTTTACTCGGAAAACGTCTGTCCAGACCACCGGGTCAGTGTCAACCAGCGGTTGCAACACTCCGTATCCGGCGACGTAAACCATCAGGTCTAGGCCACCCATTGCGGCCACGGCCTCGTCGGCAACCCGACGGGCCTCGGCAGGGATAGTGGTGTCGCCCGGTACCGCATGCCCGCGGCCCATCTCGACGACCAGAGCATCTAGGCGGTCGCTCCGCCGTGCGCTGACCGCGACGTCCCCACCGGCCGACACCACCGCTTTGGCCAGTGCCGCACCGATCCCCGAGGACGCACCGACGACCAGTACCCGTCGGCCGGAAAGTGGTGTATCGGTCATCGAGAGCCTCCCTAAAGCGGCGATGGTAGGCGGTCACCGAGCGGGTTCAGATCCTGGTGACCTGACCACCGTCAATGGCAAGGACGTGACCAGTGACCCAGGCGGCCTCGGCGGAGAGGAGGAACAAGACAGGGCCCACGTGGTCGCCCGGGGTCCCTAGGCGTTTAATGGCCAGGCTGTCGACCAGTATCGATCGGAGTTCTTCGGGGACCTGCCGGTTCATGGCCG
>JAKURX010000181.1 GCA_022451505.1 Acidimicrobiales bacterium
GGATTCGGTCGGTCACGGAGGCCGCCGCGGCCAGTGACACCCAGGGGTCCGGCGAGCGCGGGTAGACCTCGGGAGCCTCGGCCACCGAGGGCGCCGGGGTGTCCCGGCTGGTCGGGATGTGGGTGTGCTCGGGCACCCACAGCGAGGAGAAGCCTCGGGCCTCGGCCTCTATGGCCAGGTCCCGGACGTCGATCGACCGGTCAGTCAGGTGGAGGGTGACCCCGAGGTCCATGGGACGGTGGTCAGCCCGAGGCGTCGACGGTTCCGGCCAGGGGAGGCCCGTCAAACCGGTCGATGGTGGCGAAGTCCTCCACCGGGCGCCGGCTCAGCCGGGTCAGCTGTCGAACCGGAACCCCAAGGGGGACCATGGCGGCCACCGCATGAGTCTCCGGGAGGCCGAGCAGGCTCCGGACCTCAGCCTCGGCCGGGGCCACCGCCGTGGTAAGCACCCCACCCAGGCCCTCGGCCCGGGCGGCCAGCAGGATGTTCCAGACCAGCGGGTACACCGAGGCACCGGTAACCAGGCCGACCCGGTCCATGTCTTTGTCCATGGAGGCCACGGTGGCCAGGTCCACGGTGACCACGAGGAGGACCGGCACGTCGCCCATGTGGTCGAACAGGGAGAACTGGTCGGTCGGGGTGGCCATCGCCTCGTCGGGGTCCACATTGGACGGAACGACGGAGTTGAATGGGGTCTCTCCCGCCGCCGTCTGGGCGGCGTAGAGGCGCAGCGGGGGCCCGGCCAGCTCGCCGAGCCGTTGTCGAAGGTCCCGGTCGCGGACCACCACCACGTGGGCGCCCTGTCGGTTGCCGCCCGACGGGGCGAACCGGGCCGCGTCGAGGATCCGGTGCAGTTGCTCGTCGGTGACCGGCTCGTCGGTGAACTCGCGACAGGCTGAGGTGGTGCGCATGGCGTCGAACAGGTCCATGGTCGGAGCCTAGGAGGGGCGGGTAGGGGGCCTGCCGTTGGGCCGACCCGTCGTCACCCCAGGAGAGGCACTGGGCCGTCGGGAAGCCAGAAGCCTTCCAGGGCCCGGTACGGGATGGTGATGGAGACGGTGTGGCTACCTGAGCCGCCGATGGTGCCCGGGGTGAACGACAGCACGAGGCCACCGTGGGTCAGGTTGAACCGCTCGAAGTTGGCGGCATCGGGGCCGGCGCCGACCACCCGCCGCTCGTCGGTCCACGGCTGGTTTGCCAGGCGCTCGATGGCCGCCGCTGACAGTGCGGGAACCCAGTCGGTCTCCGGGTCGAAGAGCTCGTCGAGGAGCACCGGGAGGCCAGTGGACAGGTCGAAGGTTTCGGCAAGAACCTCGGACTCGGCGGCCACCGCTCCGGGCAGCAGGCGTCGGACGGTGTCGCGGACGCTGAAGTAGTTGTCGGTGGCCAGGAGAACCTCGGATCGGTGTTGGAGCCAGGTGCACCGGTTGTTGGTGCCGTCCCGACACGAATAGCCGTGGCGTTCAACTAGGGGCACGACCTCGTCGAGGAACGCCTCGACCGAGGAGACGATGAGGCCCCTGAGGCGGCCGTTGACCCGCGGGGCGGCCCGGGGCCCCTCGACCCGCTTCCAGTCGGCGTAGACCTCGATGATCCCTGGTCCGCCGACCTGCTGGCCGTCGGGTCCGAAGGCGGCCACGCCGGTGTCGATGGCGCAGTAGACGGGCTCTACGACGATGGCCGGGCCGTCGACGGTCTCGACCTCCTCGGTGCGTTTACGAGGGACGACCAGGACCTGGCCAACCTGCAGGCGGTTCGGGTCGGTGATGCCATTAGCCCGCATGAACTGCTCGACCGTGCGGTCGTATCGTTTGGCGATCTTGCCGAGCGAGTCGCCCGACTCCACGGTGACCGTTCGCGGGCCCTCCTCGGGCAGCGGGTCGGCCCCGATCTCTGCCAGGTTGACGCACTCGTCGGCAGCCGCCACAAGGTCGGGAAGGCTGGTGGGCGTCCAACCGGGAACTACGAGCTTTCCGATGGTCGTTGTGGTGGAGGTGTCGTCGAACAGGTTGACCACCGTGGTGGTGGTCGGCTCGGCGACCTCGTCCTCGCCGCCGCAGGCGACGACCGCCAGAACGAGTAGGAGGCCGACGAGGGCGGCCAGTGGGCGGGATCGCATAGTCCGCAGATGGTACGACCACTGCGGGGCCCGGTCATCGGCAGAGCAGACCCGGTCTTCGACGCCTAGGTTGTCAACTGCAGGAGGAAGCTGGATATGGCTGCGGAGTTTCAACAACCCGGACCCGGGCGGTGGCAGTTAGACCGCTCCCACTTCACGGGCGGCACCACCCCGATCATGCTGTGGTTGCTGCCCGTGTCGGTGGAGGCCGCTTACCGCGAGCAGTGGCCGCTACTGGGCATACCGGCCGAGACGCTGTCGGTGGCCTTCGTCGAGGGCTTTATGTACACGCGGCTACGGCCTCTCGTCCTGCCCGACCGGCCCTCGGTTAAGGCTCCCCCCACTGTGCTCCTGAAAATTGCCTCCCGCCTGCACCCGGAGTTCCGGCGTCGTACCCGAGCCGCCCGGCGGACCCTCGAGACTTCACCCGCTCCGGCGGTCATCAAGCAGTGGCGCTCCTCGATCCGACCGCGCCTCGTGGCCCGGAATCTGGCCCTCCAGGACGTCGACCTGGGATCGCTGGACGATCAGGGGCTGGCCGACCACGTCACCGAGATCTTGACTCACCTTCGGTCGACCTTCGAGGAGCACTTCCGCCTCCATGGCTACGACCTGGGGCCCATCGGGCTGCTGCTCCTGGCTGGTGGTGAATGGGGCCTGGCCAGTACAGATCTGCTCACCACGCTCGCTGGAGCATCACCGTCGACGGTCGAACCGCGAGAGACGTTGGGCCGGATCCGGGCCGCCGTCACCGCGGCGGGGGTCCAACCGACCAACCTGTCGGAGGTCGCCTCCGCATCGCCGGAGGCCGCCGCCGAGCTGCACGCCTACCTGCGCCAGCGCGGCTCGGTGCTCTACGCCGGCTACGACCTGGATTCACCGACGTTGGGCGAGGCACCCGCCGTGGTGCTGGCCAGCATCCTCGGTGGTGGCACCACCGGCCCGGATCCCGACGTGGCGGACAAAGCTGCCGCTGTGCTC
>JAKURX010000182.1 GCA_022451505.1 Acidimicrobiales bacterium
TTCCCCAGGACAGCCCCATCAATGCTAAAACCGCTAAAACGCCGATGCGCTTCATGCCGGCACCCTCTCCTTGAGACAAATAAACCAACTCCCATTTTATAGGAGACGATTCCCATGAGCAAGAAGGGGAAAACAACCTGGAGACAGGAGCTTTCGCGCAGGGGGAAGAAGCCGTCCGGGCGTTCGTGGAGGGCCTGCTGCCCACCGAAGAGATCTCCGAGATGGAGCGTCTGGTGGCCGCCGGCGACGAAGCGTCACTGATCGCCGCCATAGCCATCGAGAATGACAACGTGGAGGCGGTCACCGCCCTGGCCCTCCTCCTGGTGGAACGCTCCAGCGAGGGCGACCGGGAGGCCGCCCTCAAGCTGTTAGAGCGGATCCCCGAGTCGGCCGAGACGCGACGGATCGCCGCCATGGCACGGGTCGAACCGGTGGAGGACGTCGAGACGGCCCTCGCCGAGCTGCTTCCGGCCGTGAAAGACGACGATGAGGCCCGACAACGCTTTGTGGACCTCCTCGAGGTACTGGGCCCCGAAGACCCGCGCACCGCCGAGTGGCGTCGCCGCCTGACCTCGACCCTGTTCTGATTCCGATCTGACCCAGCGGCTCTACCGACCGCTGATTCACCACTTCTTCGGAGGCGTCGCCCCCCCGAGGGGCAGTCGGTTCCGGGTCGGTGGAACGACCTGGACGGTGCTGTGGGAACTGAGTCACCTGTGATTACTACGGTCACCGACGGCCCGACCCCGCGTGTACCGTCGACCGGGTGATCGTCGAGCTGGGAGCCGACCACCGGTACGACTGCTCGACCCGCACCTTGGTCATGGGGATCCTCAACCGAACCCCCGACTCGTTCTGGGACCGGGGACGCTTCTGGGAGTTTGACGACTTTCTCCGGTTGGCTGACCGACACGTGGCCAACGGGGCTGACCTCCTTGACGTGGGTGGATCCAAGGCCGGCCCCGGGCCGGAAGTCACGGAGGCCGAGGAGCTGGACCGGGTGGTTCCGGCGGTGGAGGCGCTGCGGGCCCGGTTCGATCTTCCGGTCGCGGTGGACACGTTCCGGGGTTCGGTGGTCGCCGAGGCGTTGGCCGTCGGAGCCTGCGTGGGTAACGACATCAGCGGGTTCGCCGACCCGACATTCTTGCCGGCTTGTGTCCGAGCCGGAGCTTCGGTGGTGGCCACCCACGTCCGGATCGGGCCGCGGATCCCTGACCCGACCCCGCGCTACGACAACGTGGTGCTCGAGGTCCGAGGCTTCCTTGCCGAACGAGTCGCCATGGCCCGAGCGGCGGGAATCCCGGACGAGCGGATCATGATCGACGCTGGCCTCGACTTGGGAAAGACCCCAGACATGTCGGCCCTCCTGCTTCGGAGTTCCGACGACTTGACGTCTCTCGGGCGACCGGTGTTTCTCTCGGCGTCCAATAAAGGCTTTCTCGGCGAGATGACCGGGGCCGCGGTCGACGACCGACGGGAGCCGTCGTGGGCGGCCCATGCGCTGGGCATCGCCCTAGGGTGCCGGATCATCCGAGCCCACGACGTACGGGGTGGTCGGCGGGTAGCCGACGTCCTGGAAGCGCTGCTGGCCGCCAAGAAATCACCGATGGGGGAAATGGCGTGAGCCGGCCCATCGTGGTCATCGTGGGTGATGACGACGCCTTGGTCACCGAGGCTCTCCGGGGGGCAGTAGAGGAAGCCCTGGGCGGCGAGGACCGTACCCTGGCCCTCGAGGAGTTGACTGAGGAGGAGTACCGCCTTGAGGATGGCTTCGAGATAGCGCGCCTGGTGGATGCCGCCCAGACACCACCGTTCCTCACCGGTCGACGGGTGGTAGTCGGACGCCACGTGGGTCGCTTCGGGACGAAGGACGCAGTGGCCCCCCTCGTCGCCTACCTGGACGCTCCATTGGATAGCACCTCGCTGGTCGTCGTCTGGGAGAAGGGCAGCATGCCGGCCCAGCCCCGGCTCAATCCGCTGCCCGCATCGCTGGCCGAGGCGGTGGTCGGCGCCGGGGGTGAGGTCCGTCGGTGCGGAACAGGCCGGGGGCGAGACGCCGATCGGTGGTTGGAAGATCGCCTGGACACCGCAGCCGTTGAACTAGACCGGCCGGCCAAAAACCTGGTGGTCCGACGTCTGGGCGAGGATCGGGCTCGGGTCGTACCCCTTCTGGACACGCTGGGTGCGGTGTTCGGGATCGGTGCGGCCGTGGGGGTGTCCGACGTGGAACCGTTCCTGGGTACGGGGGGCGACGTGGCGCCGTGGGACCTGACGGACGCCATCGATGCCGGTGACGTCCCAAAGTCTCTGGACTGCCTAGCCAGGATGCTAGATGCCGGTGGGCGGCATCCTCTGGCCGTGATGGCGTCGCTGCACGGACACTTCGGGCGGCTGCTGCGCCTCGACGGGGCAGATGTTCGGAATGAAGTGGAGGTCGCCGACATGTTAGGGATCAAAGGTTTCCCGGCCAAGAAAGCGCTGCAGGTCAGTCGCCGGATAGGCCCCGGGAAGGTGGCCCGGGCGATCCGGCTGATAGCGGCCGCCGATCTGGACCTGAGGGGGCGTTCGGCCTGGCCGCCGGAATTGGTGATTGAGGTGTTGGTGGCCCGGTTGGCAAGCCTGGCCCGGCGCTGAGCCAGAGAGGGTGACGGCCGGAGCGGCCGTCGGGGATCAGCTGGAGAGGCCGTTGAGGCGCTTCTGGAGTCGCGACTTGCGACGGGCAGCGGCGTTGGGGTGTAGGACCCGCCGGTCGCCGGCCTTGTCGATCTGCTTCATGGCGACTGCTGTGGCCTCGGCCACGTTCTCGCCCGACTCGGCGGCTCCGACAGCGCTTCGGGTACGGGTCTTCAGCTCGGCGCGCACGGAACGGTTGCGCAGCCGGCGCTTTTCGGTCTGACGGTTGCGCTTGATCTGGCTCTTAATGTTGGCCACGGGGGAGGATCCCTCTGGGTCGGTGGACGTTCGGTCCGGTCGGGAACCGGCACGGCGCACCATGTTATCGGTGGCGTCCGCGGAACGGTTCCTGGCCGACGTGATGATTGCCCAGTGGTGCGTTGGGCGGGGCTGGGTGCCCGGGGCCACCGTGGAGATGG
>JAKURX010000183.1 GCA_022451505.1 Acidimicrobiales bacterium
CCGTGGCGAGCAACTGAACACCATGGTCCCCGCATTCTGGGACGAGCTACCGGCCCTGATGCGGGACCTAGACGCCTCCGGGGAGGCCCGGGTGGTGGTGCTGGCTTCCACCGGACGCCACTTTTCTGCCGGCATGGACCTTTCAGTATTCGGCGGCACTCGTCCCGAGGGCGAGACGGGTCGCCTGCGGTCCAACCTGCGGGCCAACGTCCTGCACCTTCAGGAGACGTTCTCGGTCTTCGAGAAGGCCCGGATGCCGGTCCTGGCAGCCGTCCAGGGCGGCTGCATCGGCGGGGCGGTCGACATGGTTACGGCGTGCGACATGCGGTACGCCACCGAGGACGCCTTCTTCTGCATCCAGGAGATCAACATCGGTATGACGGCCGACGTGGGCACCCTGCAGCGGCTCCCCAGGCTCATCCCCGAAGGTGTGTGCCGCGAGTTGGCCTACACCGGTCGACGGATGCCGGCCGCTGAGGCGAAGGCCGTTGGCCTGGTCAACGAGGTCTACGACGATCACGAGGCCCTGCTGGACGGCGTGCACGAGGTGGCCCGCACCATCGCTTCCCGGTCGCCGCTGGCCGTCCACGGGTCTAAGCAGATGATCACCTACGCCCGGGACCACTCCACGGCCGACTCACTGGACCACATGGCCACTTGGCAGGCCGGTATGTTCCAACCGGCTGACATGGTCGAGGCGTTTGCTGCCCAGGCCGAGGGGCGGGAGGGCGACTTTGACGACCTGCTGCCCTTCCGGGGTGGCCTGGCCGACGGCGTCTGACCCCGGTTCGGTGAGTACTCGGCCGGTCCACCTGGGCTTGGCCGCGGCCCGGCGCATTGCCCTGGCCGCCCAGGGGTTCACCGACCGTCCACCCTCCGGGCGGGTCGACGTCCGGCACTTCCGACGGGTCCTGGGGCGCCTCGGCCTGCTGCAACTGGACTCGGTGCAGGCCGTCTGCCGCTCCCACTACCTGCCCGTCTACAGCCGACTCGGCGCATACGACCGTGCGGCCCTGGACCAGTGGCTGTGGCACTCCGGCGAAATGTTCGAGGCGTGGTTACACGAGGCATCGATCCTGCCCGTCGACCGGGAACCCTCTCTGCGGTGGCTCCGGGCCCGGGCCCGGGCGGGCGAGACGTGGGCTGGCCTGGCCGCCCTGGCCAAGAAGCGGGCCGACTACGTGGCCTCCGTCCTCGACGAGGTGGTGTGCCGGGGGCCGATCACCGCTGCCGACCTCGCCGACCCCCGTCCCCGGACCGGGTCCTGGTGGGATGGACGCTCGGACGGCAAGCGGGCCGTGGACTGGCTGTTCCGGGTGGGCGACGTGGGGAGCCGGCGGGTCGGGAACTTCCAGCGCACATACATGGTGTTCGACGAGGTCGTTCCGGCTTCCGTCAGGGAGCGTCCCACCCCGACGGAAGCCGACGCCCAGGCCGATCTGCTGGAGGAGGCAGGACGTTGCCACGGGGTGGGGACGGCTGCCGACTTGGCCGACTACCACCGGATCAGCCCCCGCGAGGCACGGCCACGGCTGGACGACCTGGTGAATCAGGGTCGCCTGGTGCCGGCCACCGTGGACGGCTGGCGGGACGACGCTTTCCTCCATCCCGACGCGACCCGTCCCCGGTCTGTGGCGGCCCGGGCCCTCCTGTCGCCCTTCGACCCAGTGGTGTGGTTCCGGCCACGGGCCGAGCGGCTCTTCAACTTCCGGTACCGCATTGAGATCTACGTGCCGGCCGGCAAGCGGGAGTACGGGTACTACGTGTTGCCGTTCCTCTTAGGTGACCGCCTGGTGGGCCGAGTGGACCTCAAAGCCGACCGGGCTGCCGGGCGGCTCCTAGCCCGCGGCACGTATGCCGAAGAGGGGGTCGACCGGGACTGGGTGGCCGTCGAGCTCTCCGCCGAGCTGGACCGCTTGGCCGTCTTCCTGGGGCTGGCCGAGGTGTCGGTGGGCCCCCGGGGAAACCTGGCCTCCGCCCTGCGCTCGGCCCAGCGAGGCTGACCGCCGAATGGCTCAGTTACGGGCCCGACGCCAGGCGGCGTAGCGGGACAGGTGGCCGAGGGCAACCACGGCCCGGTCGGCTGACGGGTAGCAGAGCCGTCCCGACTCCCGGACGGCGGTGACCATGGGATTGTCCGGTTGGGCCACAGCCAGTTCCGAGGCCACTAGCACCGGCTTGCCGTGAGTGGTGGCGGCCGCCACCGCCGCCTCGGCGTACCGGTGCTCCTGACGCTCGTGGAAATCAACGATGCGGTCCAGGCCGTAGCCGGGATGGAAGGGGCCGTCGCGGGTCAGTGCCGCCGTGTTGCCCTGGATGCCCAGGCCCAGCTGGACCACTGAGTCGACGGCCGGGTGGCCGGCCACCATGTCCAGCAGTTCGGGGATGGTGTCCCGGGTTTCGCCTCCCGCCAGGTCCACTGGGTTGTTCCGGCTCCAGCGCGGCGGAAGCAGGGCGTCAACGGTGGCCAGCAGGTCAGCAGGCAGGGCGGTTAGGGCCAGGTCGGGATGGGAGGTCACGGCGTCCGCGGTGACCACCCCCCAGCCTCCGGCCGTGGTCAGGACCAGGACACCGTTCCCGCCCGGCAGGGGCTGGGTGGCCAAGGTGGCTGCCGCCTCGAAGGCCGCCTCGATGGTGGCCGCCCGGACCATCCCGGCCTGGCGGGCCATGCCGTCGAACACTCGGTCGTCGGTGGCCAGGGAACCGGTGTGGGAGGCGGCGGCCCGCTGGCCACCGCGGGTGGCGCCGCCCTTGACGACCACTACGGGCATCCGGGGGGTTACCGACCGGATTCGCTCGAAGAAATCTCGGCCGTCGTCCAGGCCCTCCACGTAGCAGAGCCCGACGTCGGTTTCCGGATCGTCAGCGAACCACTCCAAGTAGTCGGCGATACCAGTGGCTGCCGCGTTGCCGGCCGACACCGAGCGGCTCAGGCCGACGCCCGTTTGGTTGGCGTAGTTCTGGAAGGCCGACACAAAGTTGCCGGACTGCGACGCGACACCGATCCGACCGCGGGGCGGAAAGGGGGCCACGATCTGGGCGCACAGGCCAACGGGGGGTGAGGTGACACCCTGGCCGTTGGGCCCGG
>JAKURX010000184.1 GCA_022451505.1 Acidimicrobiales bacterium
AAGTCAGACCCAGTTTCGGAGACCCACAGGTTCTCGAGTCGTTCCGTGATCGAATCCACGCCCGGTTGATGCTCCTACCACCCCACGACCCGCAGTTCCGGCGCAACCGGGAGCGGATCAACCGCGATGCGGAACGGGCCAACATACTTATCTCCTGGGACCTCGGCTACGAGGAAGACGCCAAGGCGACGGCCCGGCCCGGCTAGCCCACCTCACAGGACCGGGTTAGACCTCTGAGCGCGACAGCAGCCCCGACTAGGTCGGGGCTGCTGCCTGACTGGGGACGTGGAGGGCGTCGTCCCCGTTGGGAAAAGCGGGCTCAGGCCGCGTTGCTGGCCAACTCCCGTCGCCGTCGGCGGATCCGGCGCCGTTGGCGTTCCGAGCATCCACCCCACACCCCTTGGTCGATGCGGTGCTCGAGCGCATAGTTAAGGCAGTGCTCAGTCACCCGACACCCGGCGCAGATCTGCTTGGCGATCTCGACTCCGACCCCATCGCTCGGGAAGAAGACCACCGGTGGCATATTCGCGCAACTACCTCGGGCCATCCACATGGTTTCCATGGTCTGTTGGGCCTCCTGATCGGACGATGTCAGACCCCATTTCTCCCACAAACCCGCGAAAACTGCCGTAAAGCAGGCGAAGAGGGATTTTCCGACCCACGAAACAGTGAGTTTTCAACGCTTGGAGCCTTGTCGACAGGCTGCCTGGTGGTCGGATCGCCCCATGCCCGCTGCGAGACTGGACGGTCTTGAGGCTTGCCGAACTTGCTTCGTTGCGCGCCGAACACGACTGAGGCCCCTTGTCGTCACTAGAGAAGAAGGATGTCAACGTCCGGGCCGGGGGTGGACTCGTCTACCGCAAGCGGAAAGGCGGCGTTGAAGTATTGGTCGTGCATCGGCCTTCCTATGACGATTGGAGTTTCCCCAAGGGCAAGCAGAACCCCGGGGAGAAACTCAAGGAGACAGCGCTACGGGAGGTCGAGGAGGAGACCGGCTATCGCTGTCGGCTTAAGGGTCGGATCGGCCAAGTGCGGTACCCGGTGGGCAGGAACCAGGTGAAGGAGGTCTCTTACTGGGCCATGAAGGTCACATCCGGCAGGTTTCGCCCCAACGACGAGGTGGACGAGGTTCGCTGGGTCGAGCCGGATCGGGCCCGCACGTTGTTGACCTGGCCCCGCGACATCAACCTCCTCGAGTCCTTCCTCAACAGGTGTAAGCGGGGTTGAGCGGCCCCCCGGGCGTTTCGGCCGTCGTACGACCGAGATGAGTTTCTCCCTGAGAGTGATCGGGTTCACAGCCTTCTTCCATCGAAACGCCACCCGGTGGTCAGGCTGAGGTCCTACGATTCGTCGAGCCGATCCACCAGGGAGTCGCGTGGCCGAGACCACCTCCGCATCACCGCAGCGACGCGAGGTCCCGACGATCGTCAGAGGGCTGGTCGTAGCCGTACTGCTCTACTTCTTCCTCACCGGGGTCGAGCTGCTGAGTGGTGGATTCAAAACGCTGGGCAAGGACTTCGTGGACGGCCTCTTCCAAGGAGTCTCCAACCCGATCGGAGGCCTGTTTGTCGGCCTCCTTGCAACGGTGCTCGTCCAGTCCTCATCAGTGTCGACTTCGGTGATCGTCGGCCTGGTGGCCAGCAGTGTCGTCGGAATCGATGACGCGGTGCCGATGATCATGGGCGCCAACATCGGGACCACGGTCACCAACATCCTCGCCTCCCTGGGATACCTGCGGCGCGGCGACGACTTCAGGAGGGCCTTCGCCGCGGCCACGGTCCACGACATCTTCAACCTCCTCGCCGTCGCGGTTCTCCTTCCGGTGGAGTTGCTTACCGGATACCTCTCTGGGGTGGCCGGCTGGATAACCGACCTGGTTATCGGCACCTCGGGAGCGAGTTTCAAGAGCCCGCTCAAGGCAGCAGTCAAGATGCCGGCCGGATGGATCAAGGACCTGCTCTCTGAACTGGGCACCCACGGCGATCTGAAGGGCGCGTTGATGATCGTCATCGGTCTGGTCTTCATCTTCCTGGCCCTCGCCTTTGTCACGAGGAACATGCGGCTCCTGGTCGCTGATCGGGTCGAAGCCGCCATCAACCGGACGCTGGGCGCTGGGTCGGGCCTGGTGGCGATCGTGCTGGGGATGATTATCACCGTCGCGGTCCAGTCGTCGTCTATCACCACGTCGGTGCTGGTGCCACTCGCTGCCGCGGGAGTACTCAGTCTTGAAAACGTCTACCCGGTCACCCTGGGTGCGAACGTGGGCACCACAGTCACCGCCCTGCTGGCATCACTGGCCACCGGGAGCCCGGCGGCGGTAACCGTGGCCCTCGTGCACACGCTGTTCAACCTCTCAGGGATCGCGCTGTTCTACCCGGTACGTAGTCTCCGCGCCCTACCGATACGCCTGGCCACCGGTCTGGCACGGATCGGTGCGGAGAGGCGTACATGGGCGGTCACCTATGTGCTGGCTATGTTCCTGGTCATACCGCTACTCGGCGTGATGATCCTGCGCTAGGAATAGAGAACGGATTGGAGCCTGACAGATGGTTATGAGTTTCTTCCGCTCCGACGAGGGTGGAATCAGCCAGATTGAGTCCCAGGTGCAACGGATGATCGCCGACGCCCGGCACACCTTCGACCTGGCCATGAATGCCGTCACCGGAGGTGCCGTGGAAACCGTCGCCGACGAGGTGCGCCGGACCGATCGGCAGATCAACGTGACCGAGATCGAGATCCGGCGTGAGCTTCTGGTCCACATCTCGGTCCATGGGACGGCCGACGCCGGTGAGATGCTCGTGTTCATGAACATGATCAAGGACCTCGAACGCATCGGTGACTACAACAAGAACATCTTCGATCTCGCCTTGGAGGGGGTGTCGTTCAGTGGGGCCGAGGATCTGGAGCAGATCCTCGGATTTCGGGACGAGCTCTCATCGCGCATTGCGCTCATGGGGGAGATCCTCGACACGCGCGACGAGGACCGCGCCCGGGCCTACATCGAACGGGGCGACCAGTTGCGCCGCGAGTTCGATGGCCTGGTCAACG
>JAKURX010000185.1 GCA_022451505.1 Acidimicrobiales bacterium
TGAGGAGCACGACGTCCACAGCGTCGGCCACCAACTCGGCGGCACATGCGGGGCCCGTATCGAGCCGGACCTCGCTGACCGTGTCCGGTTGGTTCCCGGCGAACGCAAAGTGGCGAGGTGCGACATCTCCGATGACTCCATCGGCAGCAAGTTCTTCGAGTCGGTCGATCGGGTAGACGACGTTCAGGTCGAGTTGGAAGCCGGTGTGGTCGAAGTTGGGGCTCCAGTGCCCCATCACAAGCTGTCGATCAGCCCGATCAAGTGACCGGAAGCCGATATCGACCAGGTCGAAACGATCCTGACCGGGGCGGTGCAACGCGGCTGAGGTCACGATCGCAACGCGCGCCTGCGAAAGCGGCTTGTCGAGCGTCGTGAACGCCGTCGTCTCGAATTCGGGTACGGGGAGTGTGGCGGCGTATGCGCGCATGGATGCGTCAACGGACATCAGCAGGTCTCCCCGGTTGGGTGGAAGCGCTCGACAGAGCGCCACTCTTCATCTGGAGGTTGGTCATTGACGAGCCATCTCTGCTCTGGCAAGAGCATCTTCGGCTTCCACCGATGCCCGTGACAGCAGTTGGATCTCGACCTCGTGGAGTGTCCCGGAGAACGGGAAGGGTGCTTGGTAGCGATCGGACACTGCTGAGCCGTGGTCGTAGCCGATGCTCGCCCCGACGGAGGAGATCATCCGCATGTAGAGCGGCAGGTCCGCTCGGCCTGCATCATTACCGTCGACGGCAAGTGCCACGGTTCCGGATTGGGCACCAGTTCGTCGGAATCGTGCTGTCAGAACCGAATCGCCGACGGGTAGGTCGACGTCAGACTCCAACAGGGTGTGCTTGTCGAACGCGTTGTAGTCGACGAGCAGGCGCTCGTCTTGGACGAAGACCGAGATTCCGGAGTTCTCGTTGCCGGTTGCCCACAAGACACCGTCCTCTCCGCCAGTCCTCGTGACCTGGGCGGTCAGGTCGAAGCTCCGTCCGCCCGTTGCTGCACCCGCCTGGCCCGGGATCGGCGACATTGGTGGCCGATACACGTAGCGCCTGTCGGGCGGGTGGGGTGAGTGATCCCGGAATCGGACACCAAAGAGGCTGCCCAGGCCACGATCGTCGAGTGGGAGGACTCCGTGGCGTTCGGCTTCGGACCACCACAGTGCAACGAGTTCTGCCAACTTGTTCGGATTCGACTCGGAGAGGTCGTTGCACTCCGATGCATCGAGGCTGAGGTTGTAGAGCTCCCAAGGTTCGGTTTCGTAGTCCTCTCCCTCCTGGTGTTTGCAGACGGCCTTCCACTGGCCTGCCACCAGGGCCCGACTGCCGGCCATCTCGAAGTACTGGAGGGTGTTGGATGCCGGCGCCTCTGCATCACTGAGGACACCGGCAAACGAATGACCGGTGACGGGCAACTGAGTCCGTCCCCTGAATACGTCCGGAGGGGTGACCTGGAGGAGGTCGTAGATGGTGGGCACGATGTCAGCGACGTTGATGAACTGCCCGCGCATCGTCCCCCGCTGGTCTTCTCCGATACCGGCTGGCCAGGACACGACCATCGGGACGTGGACCCCGCCCTCGTGGGTGTTCTGCTTGTACCACTTGAACGGGCTGTTGCCGCACTGGGCCCATCCCCACGGATAGTTGGTGTGGCTATGTGGCCCACCGATCTCGTCGATCCTTTCGACGGCCTCGTCTGGTGTTTCGAGGATCCCGTTGAAGTACTTCATCTCGTGCATGACGCCGAAGGGACCACCCTCCTGGGAGGCGCCGTTGTCGGCGAGGACGACGAGGAGCGTGTTGTCCAGTTCTCCAATAGCGCGGAGGCCGTCGACGAGGCGACCGATCTGGTCGTCGGTGTGGTCGAGAAAGGCGGCAAAGGCTTCCTGTAGCCGAACAGCCAGGCGTTGCTGGTTGACAGGCAGCGTGTCCCACGGCTCCACACCAGGGTTCCGGGGTGCCAACTCAGTGCCCTCAGGGATGACGCCTATCTCGAGTTGACGCTGGAACCATCGCTGTCGAACAACGTCCCAACCCTCGTCGAACGCGCCCCGGTACTTCGCCAGGTACTCGGGTGGAGCCTGGTGGGGGGCGTGGGTGGCCCCGAAGGGTAGGTATGCGAAGAATGGGCGGTCGGGTCGGACTCCCTTGCTGTCGGACACCATCCGCAGCAACTGGTCGATCAGGTCCTCGCTGAGGTGATAGCCGTCCTCAGCCTTGCCGGGCGGCTCGATCGGATGGTTGTCGCAGACCAGTTGGGGATGGAACTGATCGGTTTCACCCTCGAGAAATCCGTAGAACCGGTCGAATCCGCGCCCCAGCGGCCACTGCTCGAACGGCCCGGCCGCCGAGCACTGTTCCATGGGGGCCAGGTGCCACTTGCCGGTGCAGAAGGTCGCGTAACCCTCGGCTTGGAGTACCTCGGCGACGGTGGCGGCGTGGTTGGAGATGTGGCCCAACTGGTGGGGAAATCCGGTCTGGAAGTTCGACACCGCTCGCATACCGACCGCATGCTGCGACCGGCCGGTAAGCAGTGAGGCCCGGGTCGGCGAACAAAGCGGAGTCACGTGGAAGTTCGTGAACTGAAGGCCGCTCGCTGCCAGTTCATCAATATGTGGAGTATCGATTTCTGACCCATAGCAACCGAGTTGGGCGAACCCGGTGTCGTCCAGCAGCACGATGACCACGTTGGGTGAATCATCTGCGGGGTGTGCCAGTTCCTCGAACCAGGGTTCTGATTCGGAAAACGTTCGACCGATGCGGCCTTGGAAGGTCCCTGTTGGCAGATCCGGCTTTGGCACAGTGTCCTCCCTCAAGTTGCAATCTATCTTCTGAGAGTATAACTATCACTATCTGGGAGAAGTGATAAACTCACGGTTTACAAGGAGGAGACGAGGCGAAGATGGCACCGCAATCACTGATGGCCCAGATCGCTTTGAGTGACGAGACCGTAGACGGCCCCCCGGCCCCGCCGGAACCGGGCCGCATTGCCCTGTCCCACCCACAGATCC
>JAKURX010000186.1 GCA_022451505.1 Acidimicrobiales bacterium
CGCCACCGTTTGGACCCCGAGACTGTGCATCCGCTCCAGTGTTCGAGGACCGACGCCCCACACTGCCTCTACCGGGAGCGGGTCCAGGAACTCCTCAACCCCCCCAACCTCGACGACGCAGATCCCCGAACCGAAGACGGGGCCTTGACGTCCGGCCCGCGGCTTGGCCGATTCGCTCGCCAGTTTGGACAAAAACTTGTTCGGGGCCACCCCGACGCTGCAGGTCAAATGCTCCTCCTCGAGGATGGTTTTCCGGATGGCCAAGGCCACCTCCGTCGGAGAGCCATGAAGGCGTTCGGCGCCACCAACGTCAAGGAACGCTTCGTCCAGCGAAAGTGGTTCGACCAGGGGCGTGAAGCGGTGGAGTAAGCCCATGACCCGCCGACTGACCTGCCCATAGTGGGAGTGGTCACCGGGTAGGAACACTGCTTCGGGACAGAGTCGCCGGGCCCTCAGCGATGGCATCGCCGAGTGAACACCGAAGGCCCGGGCCTCGTAGGAGGCAGCAGCAACGACCCCTCGGGCACCCCTCCCGCCCACCAAAACCGGCTTCCCCCGGAGTTCGGGATGACGTACTAGCTCAACCGCGGCGAAGAAGGCATCCATATCGACGTGGAGGATCGGTGTGGTGGTCACCGTTGTTCCACGACCAGGCTTTGGTGGTCTATACCGTGGGCCACGTAATCGAACCGATCGCCGCCGACGAGGTCATTCTGGATCCAGGCACCGACCGGTTCGGACACCCACCGAGGTGCGGTTTCAAGGAGTCGGAGGCCCTCATGATCGTCGACGAATCGGCCATCCTCGACGATGCCTTCCGGGTCGTCGAAGGCCAGGGAACCCGACCACGATTCGGCCCGAAAGACTTGGACCCGGAGGAACATCTCCCGATCGGGGAACTCCACCGAAACCTCATAGACCAGTGAGGACCACAATTCGACCATTAACCCTGTCTCCTCAGCCACTTCCCGCCCCAGGGCCAAGATGCTGGTCTCCCCACGATCGACCACTCCTCCCGGGGGGGTCCATTCCAGATGTCCACCACGTCGCCGGTTGGCCACGAGTAGCAACCCGCCCTCCCCCTGAATGAGCCCTCCGGCCACCGCCCATTGGTGGAATTCGGGATCGCCCATGACGCCAGTCTGACATCTCGGCTCGACAGCGGGACCCAGGACTAGCCTTCCAGTCGATGACCGGGCGCTTCCCCGAAATCCCCAGCACCGGTATCCCGTCGGCCGCCCCCTCGTCGCGGGCGCGCCTGGTGGCCCTGCTGGCCATTGTCTTCTCTGGCTCCTGTGGAGGCCTGGTCGGCTATGCCGTCACCGACCTGCAGTGCACAGAAGGGTGCCCGACCATGGCCGGGGTTATCGGATTGGGTGGTGCAACACTTGCCGCAGTGGGAGCCGGGATTGTCGCGGTGCTCGCCCTCCGGGCCATGGCCGAGTGGCGAACCGGTTCCCGCCAACAAGTGGCTCGGGATCATCACCCAGTCGACTGACCTCAGCAATGCCCGACCCACAGGTCCTACGTGACCTAGCCCTAGAGATTGCCCGCGAGGTGGCCCCCGAGTTGAGGGCCCGTGCGGGTCGGACAAGTGGAATCCGTACCAAGAGTTCCCACACCGACCTGGTCAGCGCCACCGACAGTTGGTCCGAGGAACGGATCGTGACCCGGTTGAATGAAGCCCGCCCCTACGACGAGATCGTCTCCGAGGAAGGGATGCGGGTCTCGGGCACCTCGGGTGTTCGGTGGCTCGTCGACCCTATCGACGGAACCACTAACTTTGTCTACGGACATCCTGGCTTCTCGATCTCGATCGGCGCCGAAGTGGGCAATGAGCCGATCGCCGGAGTTGTCGTGGATCCCCTACTCGACGAGGCGTTTGCTGCAGCCCGTGGTGCCGGAGCTACCCGGAATGGTCGACCCATCAGGGTTAGCCTCCAGACCGACCTCTCTCGGGCCCTAGTGGCCACGGGGTTCGGGTACCACCCTGACCGCCGTCGACGCCAAGCAGAAGGGCTGGTCGAGATACTCCCGCGAGTCGGTGACATCCGGCGAATGGGTGGAGCAGCCCTTGACCTCGCATACGTGGCCTGCGGCCGGGTAGACGCCTTTTTCGAACGCGGCCTAGCCACCTGGGACGTGGCCGCCGGCCGGGTCCTGGTGGCCGAGGCAGGAGGGGCGGTAGTAAATCTTTCACTGCCCAGACCCCGCCACGAGGACGACAGACTGGTCCGCCCACTGGAGGACCTCCACGATCTGGACGATGACACAGTGGTCGTAGCCGCTGGGCCCGGATTCATTGGGCAGTTAACAGAACTGCTAATTCAGGCGGGAGCCCACGAGGGGGCCTAGGAAAGGTAATCCTCGATGACCATCCCTTCCGGGGAGGCATACGACCAGGTCCATCCCTAACCCCTAGCCCAACACTGCGGCCGTACAATCAGTTGGGTTAAGCGTCCGAGATCGATCCCTACCGAGAATGATGGGTAGTGGAACAAGCCGAAACCCACCACCACAAGCCTTCCAGGCGTGTCCTTCAGTTGGCTCTTGCAGCCAACGGAATACTGCTCATTGTCCAGGTTGTCGGCGCCGTCGCATTCTCATCACTGGCGTTACTCGCCGATGCCGGACATCAGGGCTCGGACGTTGTCGCTCTAATCGTTGCTGTGGTCGCCCAGATGATGATCATGCGGCCACCCAGTGACCACTACACCTTCGGCCTCCGGAGATCCGAGGTGATGGGTGCTCTGGTCAACGCGGTGTTCCTCCTGATTGTCGCGGTCTGGGTAGTCGTCGAGGCAAGTCGACGTATCGGCAACCCGCACGACGTGTCGGGATGGGGCGTGCTGACCCTGGGAGCCGTAGGCCTGGTGATCAATGGAGGGTGCGCCTGGTTACTCCACCGTACTGCCGACCGGAGTCTCAACATCCGGGGAGCGGTCC
>JAKURX010000187.1 GCA_022451505.1 Acidimicrobiales bacterium
CGGCAGGTGAATCCCAGCCCGTATATGTACTTCCTGCGCTATGAGGACTTCACCGTGGTAGGAGCTTCGCCGGAGCCGATGGTCCAAGTCCTCGACGGGCGGGTCATCTCCCGCCCGATTGCGGGAACCCGCCGGAGGGGCCGGACCGATGTCGACGAGCGGCGCATGGCCGCCGAGTTGGTCGAGGATCCGAAGGAGGCGGCCGAACACGTGATGCTGGTGGATCTTGCCCGTAACGATGTGGGCCGGGTGGTGCGCTTCGGTACCGAGAGGGTTGACGAACTTATGACGCTCGAGCGATACAGCCATGTGATGCACCTGACCAGCCAGGTGTCAGGCGAGTTGACGGAAGGGACTACGTCAATCGACGTACTGCGGGCCACTCTTCCGGCCGGGACGGTATCCGGGGCGCCGAAGGTGAGGGCCATGGAGATCATCGACGAACTGGAACCGGTCAAGCGGGGGCCCTACGCCGGCGTGGTCGGCTACTTCGACTTCTCTGGCAACGTGGACACGGCCATCACTATCCGCACCATGCTGGTAAAGGACGGACTGGCGTCGGTCCAAGCTGGTGCCGGCATCGTCGCCGATAGCGTTGCCGAACTCGAACACCTCGAGTGTGAGAACAAGGCGAGGGCTCTGCTAGTAGCCATCCCGGCCGCCCGACGAATGACCGCCCAACGGAATGGATCTCGATGACCGGGATGGCCTTCCGTCGCCCACGGGACGCCGTGGTGGTGGCAGGACCGGACGCCGAGGACTACCTGCAGGGACAGTTGAGCCAGGAGGTGGCGGGACTGGCCGAGGGTCGGTCGGCATGGTCATTTGTGCTGGCGCCCAGCGGAAAGGTCGATGCGTGGTTGCGGGTGAGTCGACGCAGTGCCGACGAGTTCATACTCGATCTTGACGATGGCTTCGCCGAGAAGCTCGTAGCAAGACTCCGGAGGTTCATGGTCCGGACCAACTGTGACGTGGAACCGCTGGATTGGCAGATGCTCACCGTCGTCGGGACC
The DNA here is from genome assembly GCA_022451505.1 of Acidimicrobiales bacterium. GTDB lineage: Bacteria > Actinomycetota > Acidimicrobiia > Acidimicrobiales > MedAcidi-G1 > UBA9410. Next base: position 1,014 of record JAKURX010000187.1, read on the forward strand.
GACCCTCAGGCTCCCACGGGGGGCCTGGCTATTCCCCTCGACTGGCCTCGGCTAGTGGCGGTGGACCTGTTGGGCCCCTCGGTGGATCCTCCATCCGGCCTAGTGGTATCCGAGGAGTCGGAGTGGGAGCGCCACCGGATCATGGCGGGAATTCCGGTTATGGGTGCCGAACTGGACGAAGGGACAATTCCCGCTGCCACCGGAGTGGTCGATCGGTCGGTGAGCTTCACCAAGGGCTGCTACACCGGGCAGGAGTTAGTGGCCCGTATCGACAGCCGCTCAGCTGCCACCCCGACGAGGCTTGTGCGGGTGGAGGGTCGGCTTAAGGGCGAGGCCCAACTCCCACCGGTCGGCAGCAACCTGGAACTAGAGGATGTGCAAGTCGGACGTCTGACAAGTGTGGCCGCCGCCGACTTTGGTTTTGTCGCCCTCGCTTACGTGAAGCGCGCCGTGACTCTCCCTTGTGAGGCCCTGGTCCGTTGGGCCGAGGGCCGAGACGAAGTGGCCCTACTGGCTGATTGACGGGATGGACTCCATAGGAGTCACCAGTTCCAGGATGCTTAAGAGAATTTCCGCGTCCCCCCGATAGAAGGAGATCCCGATCCCGTTTTCGATCACTCATTTCGGCACGATCCGACGTCCAGCGGCTGGTTAGCCTCCCGGCGTGACCACATATCTGGACCGTATCCTGGCCGCCCACCGGGAGACCGCCAGCCTGGATGGGCGCTCGCTGGAGGACCTACTCGATTCGGCCCGAAGCTACAAGGATCCACGCGGGTTCATGCGGGCGCTGGTCGGAGGAACGCCCGATGAGATTGCGGTGATAGCCGAGGTTAAGAGGCGCTCTCCGACCCGAGGCGACCTTGACACAGGTCTGGACCCGGCCATAGTGGCCGGCCAGTACGCAATCGGTGGTGCCGCGTGCCTGTCGGTGCTTACCGACGAGTCGTTCTTCGGAGGTTCGGCTGGAGATCTACGGGCAGCCCGGTTGGCCGTAGATCTCCCCGTCCTCCGGAAAGACTTCACCGTCGATGCTCGCGACGTGTGCGATGCCCGCATCATGGGGGCCGACGCCGTATTGCTGATCGCCGCCGCTCTGGACGACCTGGAGATGGCCGACTTCCATGCGCTGTCGGCCGAGCTCGGGATGGACACCCTGGTGGAGGTCCATGACGAGACGGAGTTGGAACGTGCCCTGACCATAGGGGCCTCCCTGGTGGGGGTTAACCAACGGGACCTGATCACCTTCGAAGTGGATCCAGGACGAGCCGCTCGAATGGTCCCCCTGATGCCGGAGGGAGTGGTCAGGGTCGCCGAATCAGGTATCAAAGACAAAACGGCCGCCGTGGCGCTCAAGCAGGCCGGCTATCACGCCCTTCTGGTCGGGGAGTCACTGGTCACCGCTGGAGACCGCGCCGCCGCTGTACGGGCCCTGTGTCAGCTTGTGGGGGGCCGAACGGCCGGGGACCCCGACTAGCGTCGAGACGATGTTCGTAAAGATCTGTGGCATCACCTGCGTCGAGGACGCCCTTTTGGCCACGGCCCTCGGGGCGGACGGCGTGGGGTTCGTCTTCGCCCCGTCGGGACGGAAGGTGGCCGCCCCGGCGGTGGAGGACATAGTGCGCCAACTTCCGCACGAAATGATGACAGTCGGCGTCTTCCGCGACCAGGGCCGGGAACAGGTAGTACGGGCCGCCCAGTTACACGGTCACGAAAGCCCTGAAGACTGCCGTTGGGTAGCTGTGCGTGTCCCGGTCACCATTCGCGCGTTGTGGGCGGGTTCATCTGATCTGGGGAGGTTCGACGAATTTGGCGCCGACATCCTGCTGCTCGACTCCCAGGAACCGGGCTCCGGACAGGAGTTCGACTGGACCCTCGCCTCGGAGATCCCGTCGAACCGAAGGGTGGTCCTAGCCGGGGGTTTGGATCCGGG
>JAKURX010000188.1 GCA_022451505.1 Acidimicrobiales bacterium
ATGGTCCCGGAGGGCACGGCTGACTTCGGCAACTACGTTCGTGATTTCATCGGGCAGGGCTACAACGTGATCTTTGGTACGTCGTTTGGGTACATGGATGACATGTTGGCGTTGGCTGACGAGTACCCGGACGTGGTGTTTGAGCACATCTCGGGTTACAAGGCCAACGACACGAACTTCGGTAACACGTTCGGTCGTATGTATGAGCCGCGGTACTTGTCGGGGATGGTGGCTGGTTCGATGGCTAGTTCGAAGATCAACTTCCCGGGCGGCGCGGTCGCCGGCGATGTGCTGCCCGACACCGTTAGTCCTGCCGACTGGGCCGCCCCCGGCGTCGAGCTGCGCTACACCCCGGGCAAGATGGACGGCCCGCGAGGTGTTCAGGACAATTGGGCCGGAAAGATCGTCGGCTCCGGCTGGCCCGTCGGCGAGACCGTGTACCTGATTCCATGCACCGGGTCTTACGACACCTTTGACTACTCGACGTGCAGATACGACGATGCCAGCCCCGGTGGGCTGGTCGTTGACGACGATGGGAACATAACTACCTATCACTGGAACATCGTCGAAATGATGGCGTTTTGGGGTCCGCTAGGTAGGGCTGAAAGCGACTGCACACTGGCCAGCACCTACGGCCCGGACGGGAGGGCCAGTACCGGCGACGAGATCGAGGCCGTCCTCTGCGATGACCCAATGCCACCCCCTCTGATTGGTTATGTGGCGGCGTTTCCGATTCCTGAGGTGATCCGGGGTATCAACGCGTTCACCCTTGGGGTGCGGGAGGTGAACCCGGCCGCTGAGGTTGAGGTGAACTGGACCAGCACATGGTTTGACCCGGCGGTGGAGGGCGACGCCGCGCAAGCTCTGCTTGACAAGGGTGCCGATGTGATCGCCATGCACCAGGACTCCACGGCGGCCGGTCAGGCCGCGGAGGCCGCGGGGGCCAGGTGGGTGTCCTACAACTCCGACATGAGCGCTTTTGCTCCGGAGGCATATCTGACTGCTCCGGTGTGGGACTGGGGTCCCCGGTATGTGGAGATCATCGAAGCGGCCCAGGCCGGGACTTATACGCCTGGCTACTACTGGGGTTCGATGGCCGACGGCGTGGTGGATCTGGCACCCATCGCTGCTGATGTCGACAGCGGCGTCACCGACCAGGTCATGGCGGCCAAGGCGGCGATCATCGCCGGTGACCTGCATCCGTTCACCGGCCCGCTCCACGACCAGGCCGGCAACCTGATTCTGGCCGACGGTGCGGTCATGGACGACGGGACCATGCTCGGCATGAGCTTCTTCGTCGACGGAGTAATCGGCTCAACGGGCGCCGAAGTGGAGGCAGCGGGCCCTGCCCTGTCTGGTTTCACCGTCGTTTCGGAAATCGTCCAGGACTACGTCGACGAGAACGAGTTGAACGGTGCCAGCCTCATCGTGCTCGACCGCGACGCCGGCGTCCTCTACGAGGAGCACTTCGGGGAGTTAAGAGCCAGGAGGATCGCGATCATCGGACCCCTCGCTGAGATCGTCTCCGCCGGGGTCGTGCTGCGCCTCCACGACGACGGCCTGCTCGACGTCGACGCCCCGGTGGCCGACGTGGTGGCCTGGGGATCGGGCAACCCAGAGGTCACCCTGGCACAGTTGCTCTCCCACAGTTCGGGGATACTCGGAGGCCCAGCGAGTCAGTTCTACGCCCCGTACCTGTGTTCCGCCATGTTCGTAGGTTCGCTGCAGGGGTGCGGCGAGACGATCTTCACCACGCCCGACGACGACGTCGACCTCGTCCCACCGGATACCAACTTCGGGTGGCCCGGCACCGGGGCCGATTACCAGGTGGCCGGAGCGGTGGCCGAGGCGGCGTCGGGGAAGACGTGGGCCGAACTGGTTGACGAGATCTACGTCCAGCCCTGTGGCCTCGACGTGCTGGCCTACAACAGCCCGTGGTTCCAGTTGCCGTTCGACCCCGAGACCTTCGCCTATCCGGCGCTCGAAGGGGATCTCGTGTCGATGATGGCCCCGACGGAAAACCCGTCGATCATGGCCGGCGCCTACACGACCGCCAACGACTACGCCGCGGTGCTCCTGATGCACCTCCGCGACGGCATGTGCGGCGACGAACGGGTGCTGTCGACCGAGTCGCTAGACCGGATGCACGAAGACCGGATTGCCCGGGTCTACGACGGTGGCAGCGAGTTTTTTGACGCAGACGGAAACCCGACGGGAGAGGTCTGGGGCTATGGCATGGGGTTCGCGTTCGACCGGGAGACCGGGCGACCTGCCGTGGCCAGTCCCTTCGGGCAGCAGGCGTGGCTCGACCTCGACGAGGGGTACGCCGTCTTACTGCTCCTCGAGGCCACGTGGAACGACAGCCTTGCGCTCTACGACCTAGTTCCGGGGCCCCTGCACGAGGCGGTGCTCACCGCCCGGGGGTGATCGCGTGATAGCTGCGCCCTAGGGCCGACGGGTAGAACCGTCAGCCCTAGGGCGTCAACCAACCGGGGGGCGTACCCCGCCCCCCGGTGCCCGTCAGGGCGTACAAGAACCAGGGCCTTGCGGACATCCGACCCAAGGCCACCTATAGATGGTCGCCCAACCTGGCGATCGGGCAATGATTCGGAGGAGGAAAAGACCTTCAGTCGAGGGATTGGGCGCCGAGGAGGAGGCTCGAAGCGGTAAAGCCGTGGAGGAAGTGCCGACTGCCAACGGGACCGATCTCGCCGGCGCAGAACATCCCGGCTACGGCCGTGGTGGCAAGGCCGTCCGAGAGGTGTTCTGCGTCATGTCCCGACCGCCCGAACAGATTGGTGCCCCTTCCGCTACAGGTAAAGACCAGCGCAGAGTCCGCTCGGAGCGGCTGGACAAGGGTCCGGAGCTCGGCACTGGCCGTCGCCGCATCGCGTACCTGAAACTGGACGGTAGTGCCCACTGGCA
>JAKURX010000189.1 GCA_022451505.1 Acidimicrobiales bacterium
AACTCCGTGACCGCACCGCGGTACACGCCCTCTTGCTGTTAGTCGGCGTAGCCCTGGCTGCTCTGGCCGTGCGAGCAGTCCTTCGACGTCGACCTGCAGCGGGGACTGGGTTCGCTGCCCTAGCCCTCGTCGTGCTGTGGTGGTACTCGGTAAGTGAAGAGGTCATGCGTGAACTGCCGCCAATCACCCCCCACGTCGCCACCCTTCTGGTCCTGGTGTTCGCCTCAGGCCGTCTCCGTATGCCGGCCGCCAACGGGCTTCGATATCGGCGAGGCCAGGAGTGCGCGCGGCAAGCACCGTCCTGGGGGCGGATCGTTGGGGGGCCTGGGAACGCGACGGCTTCGTGGTCCTACCCGGGTTCGTGCCACCCGACCGGGTCGAGTCCCTCCGCCACCGCATCGACGACCTGGTAGCCGGCTACGCCTCACAGGGCCTACCCGACGGCGCGGCCACCGTGTTCTCCACCACCGAGCAGACCCACGCCCAGGACAACTGGTTTCTCACATCAGCTGACGTGATCCGTCCGTTCTTCGAGAACGGGGCCTTTGACGCCGACGGAAACCTGGTCGCTCCAATGGACCGGGCTCTGAACAAGATGGGCCACGCCCTGCACGACCTTGACCCGGCCTTCGACCAGTTCTCCCGGACGACCGACCTGGCCTCCCTGGTGGCCGAGCTGGGCGTCACCGATCCACTCCTCCTGCAGTCCATGGTCATCTTTAAGCCCCCCCGGATCGGCGGGGAGGTGGTCTGCCATTGCGACCACTCCTTCCTGTGGACCGACCCCCAGACGGTGGTTGGCCTCTGGTTCGCCCTTGACGACGCCACGGTCGCCAACGGCTGCATGTGGGCCATCCCGGGAGGACACGTCGGTGGCGCCCGGACCCGGTTCCGACTCGACGGCACCGGCGGCACCACCACCGACGTCCTGGACCCCACGCCGTACGACCACGGTGACCTGGTGCCGGTGGAGGCAGAAGCTGGAACCTTGGTCGCCTTCCACGGATGCCTTCCCCACTGGAGCGGCGCCAACACCTCAGACCGCCCGCGTCTCGCCTACACGTTGCACGTGATCGACGGGACGGCCCACTACCGGGCTGACAACTGGCTGCAGCGCGGTGCAGACCTGCCGCTTCGCGGCTTCGCCTGACCTCCGCTCCTCCGGGCCTGGTCCACAACCCCGGGTAACCTGCACCATGGAAACCGTGGCACCGGACCGCGACCTGATCCACCAGGCACCCAAGGTCGTCCTCCACGATCACCTGGACGGCGGGCTACGGCCCACCACCGTCGTTGAGTTGGCCGACCTGACCGGCTACCGGGACCTGCCCACCACCGATCCGGCCGAGCTGGCCACCTGGTTCCGGAGAGGCGCCGACCGGCGGGACCTTGGCCTCTACCTGGAGACCTTCGACCACACCGTCGGGGTCATGCAGACCGCTGAGGCCTGTCACCGGGTGGCTGCCGAGTGCGCGGCCGACCTGGCCGCCGACGGATGCGTCTACGCCGAGGTCCGCTTTGCCCCCGCCCTCCACACCGGCCGGGGCATGGCGCTGGACGAGGTGCTGGAGGCGGTCCTGGCCGGGTTCGCTGACGGCTCGTCGGAAACCAACCTGGTCGTCCGGACCCTGGTGACCGCAATGCGCACCTCGACCGACTCAATGGCCGTGGCCGAGGTGGCCGTCCGGTACCGGGACCAGGGCGTGGTCGGGTTTGACATCGCCGGCCGGGAGGCCGGTTACCCCCCGACCCTCCACTTGGAGGCCTTCCAGTACCTGCAACGAGAGAACTTCCACTTCACCATCCATGCCGGGGAGGCCTTCGGACCGGCCTCCATCTGGGAGGCCGTCCAGTTCTGCGGAGCCGAGCGGCTGGGCCACGGGGTGCGAATCGTGGACGACATTGAGGTGCCGGGCGATGCCCCGCCCCGCCTGGGTCGCCTGGCCTCCTTCGTCCGGGATCGCCGGATCCCCCTTGAACTCTGCCCGACGTCCAACGTTCACACCGGAGCGGCAGTCGACGTGGCTGCTCACCCCATCGGGCTGCTCCGGGACCTGGGGTTCCGGATCACCGTCAACACCGACAACCGCCTGATGAGCGGCGTGTCCATGACGTCGGAGATGGCCGCCGTGGGCGAGGCCTTCGGCTGGGGGCTGGATGACTTCCGGTGGCTGACCATCAACGCCATGAAGAGTGCCTTCCTGCCGTTCAACGAGCGCCTTGCCCTCATCAACGACCGGATCAAGCCCGGATACGCCGCCCTGTCAGCCTGACTGGCAACCATCGGACGGTGTCCGACACTCGTCCCCGGGGCCGATGACCCGGAGTTCGGTCGACGGGCCCCGGAGCGAGTCCCGGCTCAGGTTCCGGGTTCCAGCGTGGCGAGGACCTCGGCCAAGTCCTCGACGGTGGTCCGGGGGTTGACGATGCAGACCCGCATGGCGGCAGTTCCGTCGACGGTGGTCGGCGTGAGCAGGGCCGTGCCGTCGGCCAGCAGGCGGTCGCACCAGGTCTGGTAGTCGGCCAGGTCCCAGCCTGTTCGTCGGAAGGCCACGACCGAGAGTTCGGGCTCGACCAGGAGTTCCAGGTGCGGGGCGGCGACGACCAAGTCTCTTGCCGCCCGGGCCACGTCCAGGGTGTGCTCAATGGCGTCCCGGTAGGCGTCGGTCCCATGGACGGCCAGCGAGAACCAGAAGGGCATACCTCGGGCCCGACGGGTCAGGACGTGCGCGTAGTCGCAGGGGTTCCAGACCGTGTCGTCGATGATCGGCTCTAGGTACCCGGCGTGCTGGGTGTGGGCCGCCCGGGCCACCGGCGGATCCCGGTAGAGCAGCGCCGCACAGTCGAAGGGTGAGAAGAGCCACTTATGGGGGTCGACCACCAACGAGTCGCACCGTTCGATGCCGTCGAACCGTCTG
>JAKURX010000019.1 GCA_022451505.1 Acidimicrobiales bacterium
CAGCATCCAGAGACCCTGGATGAGGCGCCACCCCAGGTAGACGACCGCCGCCCCGGCGAATACCCAGAAGTGCCAGGGGACCTTCTGGGAGCTGGCCGGCGCCCCGTCGGCGTCGGTCACCTGTCCCCCGCACCTCGGACACGTACCGACTACTGACACGGAGTTGGGGCTTAGGTACCGCGCACAGGGCTCGCACCATGGCACGGCGGCGGCCCCGGTCAGATCTTGCGGATGGCCAGGATGGCCACGTCGTCCTCGATGGCCCCCAGGCTGAAGTCGTTGGCCGAGTCCAGGAGCTGCTTGCACAGCACACCGGGGGCGATGCCCGGGTTGCGCCGGACGGCATCGCCGATCCGCTCCTCGCCGAACAACTCGTCGCCGTTCCGGGCTTCGGCCAGGCCGTCGGTGTACATGACGGCCATGTCGTCGAGGGCCAACGGAACCTCGCGGCTGAAGTAGGAGCCGTTGGGATCGAGCATGAGCAGCGGTCCGGTCGACCGCAGTGGCCGCACCTCGCGTTGATGCCACAGAAAGCTGGCCGGATGCCCCGCCGAGGCGTACCGCATCGTCTCGGCCTCAGTATCGAACACCATGACAACCAGCGAGATGAACTCCTCGGTCCGCCCCACCGACGACATCTGGCGGTTCAGCTCCTCCAGGGCCTGAGCGGGATCCCGGAACTGCTGGAGGAACGTCCGCAGCAGGTACTTGGCCTGGAAGGCGGTGATCGAGGACTCGATGCCGTGACCGGCCACGTCGCCGATCACGGCGGCCAGCCGGGTGGGCGCCGCTTTGAACACGTCGAAAAAGTCTCCGGACATCAGTCCCGAGCCCGCCTGGTACACCCGGCCCACCTCGAAGCCGGAGAACTCGGGAAGTTCCTCGGGAGCCAGGCGTCCGGCCCACGCCTTGGGCGCTAGGTCCTCCTGCTCCAGGGCCTCCTGGGCTCGGCGCTCGATGTCGATGCCCTGGCGGGCGATCCGAGCTTCGCGCACCGCATGGCGGGCCCATGCCGTAGACACCAAGGCCGGGATAGCCACCAACGAGAAGACGACCGCCCCGCCGGACCCCTCGACGCCGACGTTGACGAACGACGCCAGGGCAAGCAGGCCATACAGCGACGCCGAGTGGAACTCCTTGCGGAACGTCGACCAGGCCAGCGTGTAGGCGTCGGGCGCCGTGTCGGGGTCGATCCGGCCGACCAGCCGGTAACGGTGGCGGGCCGAACGGGCCCAGCCCAGAGCGGCGGCCAGGCAGACGATGCCGAGGAGAATGAGGACGGGTGTCCGCATGCCTGTTCAGCGTAGTCGTGGAGCCGTCGGACCAGCGTCGGTCACTCGGACCGGCGCCGTACCCGCAGCTTGATGGGCGTAGAGCCCAGATCCAGGTCTTCTCGAAGGCGCCTCTCCAGGTACCGCAGCCAGGTGCGGGGCACCTCCCGGTTGGCGAACAGAGTGAAGGTTGGCGGGTCGGTGGCCCCCTGGGTGGCGTACAGGATCCGCACCCCGGCCGGCGCCGGGTGGGCGGCCTGGGCCAACCGGATCACGTCGTTAACCCGCCGGGTCGGAATCCGCGTCCGGTAGTCGTCGATGGTGTCCTCCAGGGCCGGCCACAGCCGGTTGACGTTCTTGCCACTGAGGGCGCTGATGAAGATCACCGGGGCGGCGCCGACGAAGTGCAGCTTGTCGCCCACCTGACCGGTCACGTCCTCGCGCACCTCGGCGTCACACAGGTCCCACTTGTTGAGCAGCACCACGATCGGACACCCGGCGGCGTCAACCCGCTCGGCCAACCGCTGGTCCTGGTGGGTGACGCCCTGGGTGGCGTCGATGATCAGCAGCGCCACGTCGGCGGTGTCGACCGCCTTAAGGGCGCGGACCAGCGAGTAGTACTCGGTCTGCTCGTCGATGCGGGCCTTGCGGCGCATCCCCGCCGTGTCAATGAACCGGACCGGACCGTGGTCGGTCTCCACCATCGTGTCCACCGTGTCCCGGGTGGTGCCGGGTCGGTCGTGGACAATGGCCCGGTCCTCGCCGATCAGCCTGTTGAACAGAGTCGATTTGCCGACGTTGGGCCGCCCAACAAGCGCCACACCGACCACCCGGTTACCCTCCTCGGCCTCCGGCTCGACGGCTTCAGCGACCTCCTCCGGGAGGGCGTCAACCAGACGATCCAGCAGGTCGCCCGCTCCCCGCCCGTGTAGGGCGCTCACTGGGGCCGGATCGCCCAGACCCAACGACATCAGCTCCCAGATGGATGCCTCGTGCACCCGGTCGTCGACCTTGTTGGCCACCACGATTACCGGGCTGTCGGCCGCCCGCCGCAACCCGGCCACCCGGGCGTCGTCCTCGGTGACCCCGACCGTGGCGTCCACCACAAACAGCACGGCGTCGGCCTCTCGGATGGCCTTCTCGCTCTGCCGGCTGACCTTGTCGTCCAGCGTGTCGCCGCCAGCGATCCAACCGCCGGTGTCGACCAGCGTGAAGTCCCGACCCTGCCAGGACGCCTCGACCTCCTTGCGGTCCCGGGTCACGCCCGGCCGCTCCTCCACGATCGCCTCCCGGCGGCCGAGGATCCGGTTCATTAGCGTGGATTTGCCGACGTTCGGACGCCCCACGATGGCCACCACCGGCGTCATCGATCCACCCTCGCCTCGATCAGGGCGTCGCGCAGCGCTCCACCGTCGGTGGCCACCACCTCCACCAGACGGGGCAGGTCCTCCGGGAGGGTGCCGTCCAGGAACCGTCCGTTGCTGAGGCACACGTCGGGCAGCAGGTAGCGGTGACCCTCTGGCTGGTCGTCCAGCACCCGGGTCAGGTCCTCGCCGACCAGCAGGCCGGTGACTCCCACGTTGCCGCCGAAGAACCGGTTCTCGACTGGCACCACCCGTACGTCGGGGCGACCGGTCGCCGCCACCAGCGGCTCCAGGACGGGTGCCCCTAGCTCGCCGGTTAGCACGGCCACCGGCGCCGAGCGGGACGGGCGGGCTCCGCCGCGCCTCACCGTCGTGACTCCCCCATCGGCATCGCTCCCGCCGGCCAGATTCACGCCGCATCCGGTCCTAGGCGCCCGGAAGCCGAGCGCCGGCGCGCCATCCACCGACTGGAAGAATCCCGACGGACGCTCCCGACCGGCGACCGTTCCGGCGAACTCTTGCTCGAAGGCCCGGGCCATGCCGATCCCGTCCTCGGTCATCTCCACGCCCTCGTACGCCTCGGCGGGCGGAAACGTCCGACCGGACAGCAGGTAGTACTCGTCGGCGGCGTAAACCAGACGTCGGCCTACAGCGGCCAGGAACCGCTCCTGCCACGCCTCCACGACGTCGACCACGGAAACGGCCTCGTCCACGGTGTGGGCCCGCATCCGAGGCTCATCGGTGTGGCGGCTCACCCCGAGGGGCACCACGCAAAGGCTGGCCAGTTCAGAGAACCGGTCGGCCACACCGGCCAAGGTGTCCTCCAACCATGGGCCATCGTTGAGGCCAGGGCACACCACGACCTGGCCATGGACGGTGGTCCCGTGGTCCAGCAGGGCCCGCAGCCAACGCAGGCTGGTTGCCCCCCGTCGGTTGCGCAACATCTCGGTGCGCTTGCCAGGATCGGTGGCGTGGATGCTGACGTACAGCGGGCTCAAACCCTCGGTCACCACCCGCTCCAGGTCGGCCTCGGTGAACCGGGTCAGGGTGGTGAAGTTCCCGTAGAGGAACGACAGCCGGTAGTCGTCGTCCTTCACGTACAGGCTGCGGCGGAGCCCGGGCGGAAGTTGGTAGATGAAGCAGAACTCGCAGTGGTTGTCGCAGGTGCGGACCCGGTCGAACAGGGCGCTGTCCACCTCGACACCCAGGGGGCTCCCGGCTGGCTTTTCCACGTCGACCTCGCGCTGCAGCCCTCCGGAATCCAGAGCGAGCGCCACCAACGGCTCGTCGACGAGCAGCTGGTACTCGATGACGTCGCGTGGGACGCGGTCGTTGATGGTCAGGATCTGGTCGCCGGGGACGACACCGGCCAGGTCAGCGGGCGATCCGGCGGCGACGGCGACAACCACGGGGGCCGACATGGCCCCAAGGCTACCGACGCCCAGGGGGGCACCCGGTAGGGTCCCGACATGCCATCCGCCACGCCGACCCCGGAGGTCGCCGGACGGGTCGACCGGGTGCTACTGGCCGAACCCCGGGGCTTCTGCGCCGGGGTGGAGATGGCCATCAAGGCTCTGGCGTGGCTGGTGCGGGCCTTCGACGTGCCCGTCTACTGCTACCACGAGATTGTTCACAACAAGCTGGTGGTGGAACGCTTTGAGGCTCTCGGCGTGGTCTTCGTGGACAACATCGACGAGGTTCCCGATGGGGCACCGGTGATGCTCTCGGCCCACGGTTCGGCGCCAGAGGTGGTGGGCCGGGCCCACCAGGTGGGTGGCTACACGGTGGACGCCGTGTGCCCACTGGTCACCAAGGTCCACCACGAGGTTAAGACCCGGGCCCGGGAGGGCTACCAGATCGTGTACGTGGGCCACGCCGGCCACGAGGAGGCCGAGGGAACCATCGCCGTGGCCCCCGATGTCATCCACCGAGTGGAAAGACCCGACGAGATCGACGCCCTCCCTGACCTGGGCGACGACGTGGCCATCTTGGCCCAGACCACCCTTAGCCACCGGGACTGGGAGGGCGTGGTCGACGCGGCGTCCGAACGCTGGTCGGACCTCTGGTCGCCGGGCCGTAGCGACCTGTGCTTCGCTACCACCAACCGCCAGGGCGCCCTCCTGGAGTTGGTCGACCGCTGTGACGCCGTGGTGGTCATCGGCTCTACCAACAGCTCCAACACCCGGGCCCTCGTCCAGCTGGCCACGGAAGCCGGATGCGAGCGGGTGGAGTGGATCAACCGGGCTGAGGAACTTCCCGGCAACCTGTTCGGAACGGTCGGGGTGACGGCCGGGGCATCGGCTCCCGAGGAGGTGGTGGACGCCGTGGTCTTGGCGCTAGCCCCGGCAGACGGCGTTGAGACGGTGCGCCACACCGACGAGGATGAGTACTTCCCGCCGCCCCGGAACCTCCGGGACCTGCTGCAAGCCATCCGGGGGTTCGCCGGGCTGGGCTTCGGCGCTCCCCCGCCGTCCGGCCGCCTCGATGATCGGGCTATCGACGCCTCCGACGCCCTGACCGCCCTGGACCGCCTCCGGCCTGTCGGCTGACCGCTTGGTTGGCCTGTCGGACGGTGTACGGCCGGAAGGTTCTCAGTCGGTGGGCTGCCCGGTGTCGGGTACCGGAAGGGCGGGACGCCCTGCCAGTCGCTGCGCCTCGTCGAAGCACTCCTGCAGACCGATCCGAAGCCGTTCGGTGAGGTCGTCCACCGCCCGACGTGGCACCCGGCCCTCAAAATCCGGTGGACAGATCGGCTCCCCGACCACCATCACCACCTTCACCGGCCGGATGAGCGGCGACCCGCCCGGCATGGCGTAGTCGGTGCCGGCGATGCCCATGGGCACGATGGGAACCTTGGCCCGGGTAGCCACAAAGGCCGGGCCGGCGTGCATCAGGTCGGCCTGCACCACCGGCCCGTACCTACGGGTGCCCTCCGGGAACATCACCATCGGCTCGCCGCGCTCCAGCACCTCCTGGCAGCCTCGAAGGGCGGCCCGGTCGGCCGTGCCCCGCTCCACCGGGAACCCGCCCACGATGGTCAGGAACCGCCCGGCGGCGCGGTTTCGCCACAGCGACTCCTTGCCCAAGAACCGCTGGCGGCGTGCCGTGACCATCCCCCCCACCGGCGTGTCGAGGTACGAGCGGTGGACCGGCGACAAGATGTACGCCTCGTCGGCCGGCAGGTTTTCCTTGCCGACCACCCGGAACCGGAACCACACCTTGCAAGCGAGCCACAGCAGCGACCAAAAGAACCGGTAGGCCACCCGATCGAAGAGCGACATCTGGCGCCCCAGTTCGCCGCTCAACCCAGCATCTCCTCGATGGCATCCGCCGCCTGGTCCACGGTCAGGTCCGAGGTGTCGACCACCACGGCGCCCGCCGCCTCGACCAGCGGGCTGGCCTCCCGGGTGGAGTCGGCGTCGTCCCGGCGCCGGATGTCGGCGGCCACTGCCCCGGTGTCGGCACCCTGCGTCTCGGAGGCCCGGCGGTCGGCCCGTACCTCTGCCGAGGCGGTCAGGTAAACCTTCAGTTCGGCGTCAGGGAACACCACTGACCCGATGTCGCGACCCTCCATCACGCCACCGCCCCGCTCGGCCACCCAGGCCCGCTGGCGAGCGACCATCTCGGCCCGAACCTCCGGGTTGGCGGCCACGGTGCTGACGGCGACCGTGACTTCAGGGCCCCGGATGGCCACCGTGGCGTCGACGCCGTCCACTACGCAGGCCGAGCCGGTCACCTCGAGGGCCACCAAGCGGGCTACCTCGGCCACGGCGTCGGTGTCCCCCGGGTCGATGCCCCGCTCCAGCACGGCGAAGGCCACCCCCCGGTACATGGCCCCGGTATCTAGGTACTCCAGGCCCAGCCGGTCGGCCACGGCGCGCGACACCGTCGACTTGCCCGACCCGGCGGGTCCGTCGATGGCGATAACCCGGGGAACCATCACCTCAGCCCCTGCCCTGCAGAGCGTCCAGGTGGGCCCCGAATCCCGGGTAGCTGGTGGCCACCGCCTCCCAGCCCCTGACCGTCGTGGGGCCGTCGGCCACCAGCCCGGCCACAGCGCAGGACATGGCGATCCGGTGGTCGTGGTGGGAATCCACTCCGGCACTCCGTAGGGAGCCGCCCCGAACGACCAGGGTGTCGCCGTCGGCCCGGACGTCGGCTCCCATCCGGCCCAGCTCGGACTCCACGGCGGCCAGGCGGTCGCTCTCCTTGATCCGCAGTTCTCCCACCCCTTCAAACACCGTCTCACCCTCGGCACACGCCGCGGCTACGGCCAAGACCGGTACCTCGTCGACCAGCCCCGGCACCTCGTCGGGGGTCACCACCGTGCCGGTCAGTCCAACGTGGCGCACCGTGAGGTCACCGCTGCCTGGGTCGTGGGTCAGGTCGGCTCCCATCCGGGCCAGCACGTCGATGAAGCCCGAACGGGCCGGACCGGAGTACACGTTGCCGACCACCACCTCGGACCCGGGCACGATCGACGCCGCCACGGCCCAGAAGGCGGCCTGGGACGGGTCACCGGCCACGTCGTGGTCGAACGGCGCCGGGCATCCCGGTTTCACGGTCACCCTCTCCCGGGGACCGTGGGTTTCCCGGACGATCGGGATCCCGGTGGCCGCCATCAGCTCCTCGGTGTGGGTTCGCGACAACCGGTCCTCGACGACCGTGGTAGGGCCGTCAGCCGACAGCCCAGCGAACAGGACGCAGCCCTTCACCTGGGCGCTGGCTACCGGCAAGCGGTACTCGATCCCCCGGAGACCTCCCCCGTCGATGGTCAGTGGAGCCAGGCCGGAGCCGTCTCGGCCCGACACCCTGGCTCCCATGAGGGCCAGAGGCTCCAGGACCCGGTCCATGGGGCGGCGCCGGATCGAGGCGTCGCCGTCCAGCACCGACCGGAAGGGCAGCCCGGCCCGCAGCCCGGCCCGCAGCCGGATCCCGGTCCCCGAGTTGCCAACGTCCAGCGTGCCGTCTGCCGGTTCGAGGCCCCTTCCCCCGACACGAAGAGTGCACGGCCCGTCTTCGGCGACCGTGGTGCCCAGAGCCTCCATGATCCGGCGGGTGCAGGCCACGTCGTCGCCGTCGCTGAGGCCCCGGATAGTGGACGTACCTTCGGCCAGGCCAGCCAGCATCAGCACCCGGTGCGAAATCGACTTGTCGCCCGGCACCCGGACCCGACCGACCAACGGACCACCCGGTTCGACGACTCGGGTGCTCACCGGTCGCCCCTCACGACAGGGAGGCTGAGGTGGGCCGGTAGCCCTTAGCCATCAGGCCGCCCTTCAGCCGTTCCGCCAGGTCGGACTCCACAATTAGCAGCACCACGCCCCGGTCGCCCTCAGCCGAGTGGGCGATCTCCATGTCGTAGATGTTCACGTCCAGGTCGGTGGCCAGCAGTGTGATGGCGGCCAGCTCGCCTGGCTGGTCCAGCACCGGGACCCTCACCTCGGACAGCTCGGAGGGCCGGGGGGCGCCAGTAGGCAGGCTCACCCGAGCCGTCCGGGCTGTCTCCAGGCGGAGCAGCAGCCCATCGTGGTCTCCGCTCGACACCTCGGATCGCACGTCGTCCAGGGCGCTGATCAGGTCGTCGAGGACATCGTCGATGGCCGCCGCGTTCTCCCGGCAGATGTCGGGCCAGATGCCGGGGTGGCCGGCCGCCACCCGGGTCATGTCCCGGAAGCCGCCAGCGGCCAAGCGGAGCACCGCCGAGTGCTCCTCAGAGCGGGCCGAGGCGATACCCATCAGGGTGGCCGCCGTCAGGTGAGGCACGTGGGACACCAGCGCGACCAGGGAGTCGTGGCGGTCGGGGGCCAGGGTCAGGATCTCGGCACCTAGCGAGGCGACGGTTGAGCGCAGCTGGGCCAGGGCGCTACCGTCGGTCGCCTCTGTGGGGGTCAGCACCCAGATGGCGTCCATGAACATGTCGGCCTCGGCTCCGTCCAGGCCCTCCTGTTCAGAGCCGGCCATGGGGTGGCCGCCGATGAAGCGGTCGTTACCCACCGCTGCGACCACCGGGGCCTTCACGCTGCCCACGTCAGTCACCAGGCCGGACGGGGCGGCGGCCAGCGCCTCGGACACTGCCTCGGCGATCCGACCGACCGGCGTGGCCACGAAGGTGACCTCGGCCTCGGCATCCCACCCGGCAACGTCGATGGCCCCCATCTCAACGGCCCGGTCCAAGCGGTCCCCGTCGGGGTCGACCCCGTGGACGTGCCATCCGCGGGCCCGCAGGGCCAGGCCAATTGATCCGCCGACCAGGCCCACGCCGACCACGGTGGCCCGTCGGGCTGTACCGCCGGTCATCGGACCGGTCGCGCCGAAACGGCGGGATCAGAGCACACCATGGGGACCGATGCTACCGGCCGCCCGTGGAGCGGTCGGCGGGAGTTCCGCTTCTGGGGAAGGGGCTCAGGACCTCGGCTCAGCTACCGCACGCTGCAACGACCGGACCTCGGCGCCGGTTAGTTCCCGCCACGCCCCGGGGGCCAGGCTCCGATCAGCCAGCGGACCAATCCGGGTCCGAATCAGGCGCACCACGGAATGCCCCACGGCCTCACACATCCGCCTCACCTGCCGGTTGCGTCCCTCGTGGATGGTTAGGCGCACTACCGACGGGTCGACCAGGGTGGCCCGGGCTGGGGCTGTCGGGCCGTCGTCCAACTCCACGCCCTCCCGCAGGCGCCGGAGAACGGCACGGGTCGGCAAGCCCTCCACCTCGGCCACGTACTCCTTCTCCACCCCGTAGGACGGATGGGTCAGCCGGTGGGCCAGCTCACCGTCGTTGGTCAACAGCAGCAGGCCCTCGGTGTCAACGTCGAGGCGCCCCACCGGGAAGACCCTCGGCTCGTCGGGCACCAGGCCCACCACCGTGGGCCGGCCCTGCGGGTCGTCGGCCGTGGTCACCACCCCAGCCGGCTTGTTCAGGACGTAGTGAACGAGGTCGGGCCGCACCCCGACCGGTGCTCCGTCGACCTCGATGAGGGCCGTCTCCGGGTCCACCCGACGGCCCAGCACCGCCATTTCACCGTCGACTAGCACCCGCCCCTCGGCGATCAGGTCCTCGCACACCCGTCTGCTGCCGATGCCGACTCGGGCCAGCACCTTCTGGAGCCGCTCGCCCTCGCCGGACGATGCGGCCACCGCTCAGCCCTCCGGCGCAGCGGCCCCGTCGGCGTCGGCCAGGGCTCCCTCGGCGTCAACCAGGGCTCCCTCGGCGGATCCGTCGGCCACCATCGCCACGGTTTCTTCCACCTCTGGGTCGGACCTCAGGCCCCGCTCCAGTGCTTCTACGACCTCCGGCCCGGGCACGAACTCGCCAAGGGGCGAAAGCTGGCCGATGTCGTCCAGCCCCATCCGTTCCAAAAATTCCCTGGTGGTGCCGTACAAGATGGCGTTGCCGGGCCCCGGATCTCGCGTGACCTCGTCGATGTAGCCCCGTTGCTGCAACGTCCGAACCACCGTCTCTACGTCCACGCCGCGGATGGCCGACAACTGGGCCCGGGATACCGGCTGCTTGTAGGCCACGATGGCGAGAGTCTCTAGGGCGGCGGCCGTCAACCGGCTGCTCTGGCCGTCAACCACGAAACGCTCGACCCACGGCGCCTGGTCGGGATGGCTCTGGAACCGGTAGCCGCCCCCCACCCGAACCAGGGCGAAGCCCCGTCTCTGGCCTTCGAACTCGTCGGCCAGGTTCGCGCAGACTTCCTCGATGGACGCCGTCGACACTTCCAAGAGTTGGGCCAGCAAGTTGGCCGGCACCGGGTCCACGGCCACCATAAGGATGGCCTCCACGGCCCGACGGACCTCCCGGTTAACCCCGGTCGCCTCGTCGTCCGCCACCGGGGCGTCTTCGCCCACGTCAGCCCTCGTAAGCGTCGATTAGGTCGACATCAGCCGGCTCGGCGCCCGGACGCCAGCCCACGTGGATTTCGCCGAAGCTCCCTAACTGGTCGATCTCCACGACGCCCTGCTTGTAGAGCTCCAGCACAGCCAGGAAGCACACCACGATCTCGATCCGGTCGAACAGTTCCCGGGTCAGGTGGCGGAAGGTAACCGTGCCTCGTCGGGGAATCTCGTCGACCAGGGCAGCCACCGCGTCGGCCACACTGATCCGGATGGGGGCGATGTGTTCGGTGTCGACATGGAACGTGGGCCGGGGCGTCAGGGCCCGGAGGCAGGCCGAACGGACGTCGTCGACCGTGACCCCTTCGAGGATGTCGGGGGCCAGGTGAAGGAAGCGGTCCTCGATCCCGGTCCGCCGGGGCCACGACAGGGACGCGTCGGCGGCCAGGCGACGCAGCACGACTGCCGCGTCCTTGAACGTCTTGCACTCCAGCAGCCGGGCCAGCAGGAGGTCCCGTTCCTCCCACAGGCCAAACTCGTCGTCCTGGTCCATGCGTCGGTCGGACGGCAACAGCCGCCGGGTCTTCAGCTCGACGAGGATCGACGCGATGAGCAAGAATTCGGTGGCCATCTCCAGGTCGCACGTGTCCAGGCACTCCAACTCCACCAGGTAGGCGTCCACGATGGACGACAGGGAGACCTCGTAGAGTTCGACCTCCTCCTTCATGATGAGGTTGAGGAGCAGGTCGAAGGGCCCCTCGTAGACGGGGGTGGAGACGGTGACGCTCACCGGCGCGACCCTAGGGAGTCCCGCGTGGCGAGCGGTGCATGTCTGGTGCCCCTACGGCCATCCCGTCCCGCCTCCGAGGCGCCGCGCCAGTACCCTGACCGGCTGTGACACGCGTCTTCTCCGGTATCAAGCCCACGGGGTCGGTTCACCTCGGCAATCTGCTCGGTGCCCTGCGTAGCTGGGTCGCCATGCAGGACGAGGCCGACACCGTGTACTGCGTGGTCGACCTTCACGCCCTAACCGTCCCCCACGACCCGGAGGAGCTCCGGGCGGCCACCCTGTCACTGACCCAGTTGCTGGTGGCCAGCGGCCTCGATCCTGAGCGCTGCACTCTGTTCGTGCAGGGCCACGTCCGCGAGCACGCCGAGTGTGCCTGGGTTATGGAGTGCACGGCGGCCTTCGGCGAACTGCGCCGGATGACCCAGTTCAAGGACAAGTCGGAGGGCAACGACTTCGTCTCGGGGGGACTGTTCACCTACCCGGCCCTGCAGGCGGCGGACATTCTGCTGTACGACACCGACCAGGTTCCGGTGGGCGAGGACCAGCGCCAGCACATCGAGTTGACCCGGGACATAGCCATGCGCTTCAACAGCCGGTACGGCGAGACGTTTGTCGTGCCCGAAGCGGTCATCCCCCCGACCGGTGCCCGAGTCATGGACCTCCAGCACCCGGAGAACAAGATGTCGAAGTCCGACGACGGCGCCCAGGGCACGATCCTGCTTCTCGACGACCCGGCGGCCATTGAGAAGAAGTTCAAGCGGGCGGTGACCGACAGCGGCGACGAGGTCTGGTACGACCCGGTCGACAAGCCCGGCGTGTCCAACCTGTTGTCCATCCTGGGGGCAGCCACCGGGCGGTCGCCCGAGGCGGCGGCCGACGGCCTGGAGCGGTACGGCGACCTGAAGGCGGCCACCGCTGAAGCGGTTGTCGAGTTGCTGCGCCCCGTTCAGGCCCGGTACCACGAGTTGGCCGCCGACCCGGCCGAGACGTCTCGGCTCCTGGAGATGGGGGCCGACAAGGCCCGCGAGGTGGCGGCGGCCACCTTTGACCGGGTGCGGTCGAATCTGGGGCTCCTCGGCCGCTGACCGGCGGTCCGGTTGGGACCGGACCTCAATCGTCGTCGGCGGCGCTTAGAGCCTCGGCTAGCCGGTCGTCGACCGTCCAACGCACGGGGTCCCGGTGATGCTCGGTGGCCCAGGCCACGGTGAGCGGATCACTGCCCGCCGTCTCCAGCAGGGCGGCACCCTCCTGCGGGTGGCGGAGGTACCGGCCGATGCGACCCCGGAGGCCGTCGCTGGTCGCCCAACGGGTCGCCCGGTCGGCCGCCACCACCCCGACCACCGTGGCCACCACTCGACCCGGTGTTCCCAGGCCGCTGCGCACTTTGCCCACGTCGTGGAGCAGGGCGGCGGCCAGGACGGGGCGTTCGGGGCTTCCGAGAGCCCGGTCGACCCGGCGGGCCACGGCCACCGCGTGGCGACGGTCTGGTCCCGACATTGACCGCCAGAGGTCCACCTCGCCGGACAGTAGGTAGCCGGTGGCCCACGCCTCCTCGGTGGGCGAAGGTCCACCCGGTCGCAGCGAGCCAACGAACCGGCGGGTCAGATGTCTCGGCCGACCGGAGAGCCCCGGGCGCGGTGCCGTCATCGTCCCAGCCGGCGCAGCGCCTGCAGGAGGCCGATGACCGTCTTGGCGTCGGTGATGGTGCCGTCGGCGATCAGGCCCTCGACCTCGCCGATCGGGATCCGCTCCACGGTCAGGTACTGCTCTTCGACGCTGGCCGCCTCTGGGGCGGTGGCCTTTAGGTCGGTGGCCAGGTAGACGGTGGTTTCCTCGTCGCAGAAGCCGATCGAGTTGTGGAACCGGCCCAGCTCGACCAGGTCGCGAGCGTCCAGGCCGGCCTCTTCGACTAGCTCGCGGCGGGCGGCCGTCGCACGGTCCTCGCCGGGCACGTCCAGCTTCCCAGCCGGCAGCTCTAACATCTCGGCCTCCAGCACGGGGCGGTACTGGCGTACCAGGACCACGTCGTCGCCGTCCAAGGCCACCACAGCCACAGCTCCGGGATGGTGGACGATGTCTCGCTCCATCACCTCGCCGGCCGGACCCTCGAAGGTGGCCGTGGCCACCGTGATGACAAACCCCTCGTGAAGGACCCGCTCGCCGGTCTTGGTGAAGCCGTGGCCCACGAGAACCAGCCTCAGCCGGCGGCCTCGGCCTCGGCCTCGGCCGGAATCAGCTGCGGGTTCCGGCCCCCGGCCCGCTCTAGGGCGGCGCCGATGAAGGCCCGGAACAGCGGGGCCGGGCGGTCGGGCCGGCTCTTGAACTCGGGGTGGGCTTGGGTGGCAACCCAGAATGGGTGACCCTCAAGTTCGATGAACTCGACCAGCCGGCCGTCGGGGGACTCGCCAGTGCACGCGAAGTCGGTGTCCTCGAACCGGGCCCGGTAGCGGGGGTTGAACTCGTAGCGGTGGCGGTGCCGTTCCGAGACGACGTCGGTGCCGTAGATCTGGGCCACCTGGGAGCCAGGACGCAGCTGGGCCACGTAGGCGCCGAGCCTCATCGTGCCGCCCTTGTCGGACACGTCGCGCTGGGACTCCATCAGGTCGATCACCGGGTGAGGCGAGGACGGGTCGAACTCGCTGGAGTGGGCCCGCTCAAGGCCCAGGACGTTGCGGGCGTACTCGATCGTCATGCACTGCAGGCCGAGGCAAAGGCCCAGGCAGGGGATGTCGTGCTCCCGGGCGAAGCCGGCCGCCGCGATCTTGCCCTCCACCCCGCGCTCACCGAAGCCGCCGGGGATCACGATGCCGTCCAGGTCCCGGAGACGGTTCTCACCCAGCAGGCCCTCCACGTCCTCAGCCTGGATCCAGTCGATCTCAACCGCAGCCCCGTGGTGGATCCCGGCGTGGTTCAGCGATTCGACCACCGACAGGTAGGCGTCGACCAGGCTCACGTACTTACCGATGAGGCCGATACGAACCGGTGTGGTCGCCTCAGCTAGCCGTTCGTTGAGCGCCCGCCAGCCGTCTAGGTCCGGTGGGTCGGTGATGAGGTGCAGGGTGTCACATACGAATTGGTCAAGCCCCTCGTCGTGAACGACCAGGGGGATCTCGTAAAGGCTCCCGGCGTCCGGGCAGTTGACGACGCCGGCGAACGGCACGTTGGAGAGCCGGGAGATCTTGCGCTCCAGGTCATCGCTGATCGGCTCGTCGCTGCGGCACACGATGGCGTCCGGTTGGATCCCGGCGCTGCGGAGCTCGGTCACCGAGTGCTGGGTGGGCTTGGTCTTGTGCTCCCCAGACGGGGCGATGAACGGAACCAGGGTCACGTGGACGTAGCAGACGTTGGTACCACCGACGTCCAGGCGGAACTGCCGGATGGCCTCCAGAAACGGGAGGATCTCGATGTCGCCGACTGTGCCGCCCACCTCGGTGATGAGCACGTCCACGTCGTCGCCGGTCAACATCCGGATCCGTCGCTGGATCTCGTCGGTGATGTGCGGGATGACCTGAACCGTCTTGCCTAGGAACTCGCCGTGCCGTTCGGAGGCAATGACCGTGGAGTAGATCGACCCCGTCGTGGCGTTGGAGTCGCGGGTGAGGTTCTCGTCGATGAACCGCTCATAGTGGCCGAGGTCGAGGTCGGTTTCACCGCCGTCGTCGGTGACGAAGACCTCGCCGTGCTCGAACGGGTTCATGGTGCCTGGATCGACGTTGATGTACGGATCCAACTTCTGGATCACGACCCGGAGGCCACGCTGCTTGAGGAGACGGCCCAGGGAGGCGGCGGTAAGGCCCTTGCCGAGCGAACTCGCCACGCCGCCCGTCACGAATATGTGCTTCGTCACGGGCGCTCAACCTACCGCGATCGACGGGAATGTGCGCGGAGGTGGTCGAAGTTTCAGCGGTCCTCGAGGCCGAACTTGGTGGCCAGCAGGTGCTTGAAGTCCCGTGGCCCGAAGGTCACCAGGTGGGCGACCCGGTCGGCCGCCGTGCATACCACCACGTCGCCACCCTCCAGGACAGCCACCTCGCGGCCGTCAGCAGAGCAGGCGGCCGGCCGGTTCCCCAGCACCTCCAGGCGAACCTCGGTCGACGGGTCCAGCACCAGGGTGCGGTCAAACAGCATGTGGGGGGACACCGGCGTCAGCTGGATGGCCCGGTGAACCGGGTCCACGAGCGGCCCCCGGGCCGAGAAGGCGTAGGCCGTCGAGCCGGTCGGCGTGGCAGCGATCAGCCCATCGGCCGCGTACGAGGTCAGGAACTCCCCGTCCAAGGTGACTCCCACCCGGACCGTCTGGCTGGACGACGTGCGCTCCACTACCACCTCGTTAAGGGCGTGGTCCACGGCGGCCGTCGAGCCGTCGGCCCGTCGGACCTCGATGCGGAGCATCATCCGCTCCTCCAAGTCCCGGTCCCCGGCCAGGGCCCGGCCAACGGCCGCCTGTGCTTCGGCGGGTTCGACGGTGGTCAGGTAGCCAAGCTCCCCGTGGTTAACGCCCAGCACGGGAACCGGCCGGCCGTCCAGCAGGTCAACGGCCCGCAGGATCGAACCGTCGCCGCCCAGGCTGACCACTAGGTCCAACTCGCCGGCGAACGCTCCACGGTCGAAGCCCGAACCGTCGGACCGCACTATCTCGTGGCCGTCGTCGGCCAGGCCGACGGCAAGCGCTTCGGCCTGGGCCACGGCCTCCGGTCGATCCTCGTGGACAACCAGCCCCACGACCGCCATCAGGCTGCATCTCCGTCAACCGAGGCCACCACGGCGGCGGCGTCAAAGGTCGACCAGTAGTCGTCGGCGGCACCTGACCGGACGTGCAGCAGGAACTCCACGTTGCCGTCCGTTCCGGTGAGGGGGGAGACCATGCCCTCCATGATGGCCGCTCCGTGGCCCAGAACCGACCGCGAAATCTCCACCAACGCTCGTTCCCAGACCACGGGGTCTCGGACCACGCCGCTCCCCCGGTCCACCTCGGCCCGTCCCGCCTCGAACTGGGGCTTGGCCAGCAGCACCATGGACGCTCCAACGGCCACTAGGCCGACCAGGTCGGCCATCACCGTTCGGAGCGAGATGAACGACAGGTCGCACGTCAGGAGATCGAAGGGGGCACCCAATGAGCCGGCGTCCACGCCGCGTACGTTGGTCCGCTCGTGCACCTCGACCCGATCGTCGTTGTCAAGGCGATGGTGCAGCTGGCCGCGGCCCACGTCGACGGCGACCACCGAAGCCGCCCCGTGCTGGAGGAGGCAGTCGGTGAAGCCCCCGGTGCTGGACCCGACGTCCACGGCCCGCAGCCCGGTTGGATCCAGTCCAAAGCCCTCGAGGGCCGCCTCCAGCTTCCGCCCGCCCCGCCCCACGTAGCGGGCCGGCGGACCAGCCACCACCACCGCCTGCCCGGGCGTCACCAGTCGGGACGCCTTGTCGGCCGGCGCCCCGTCCACGGTCACCCGGCCGGCTCCGATCACCTCGCTGGCCTCGGTCCGGCCCGACACCAGCCCACGCCGGATCATCTCCAGGTCGAGGCGTCGGCGGGCGCTCACCCCAGGTGCTCCCGGACGGCGGCCAGCAGGTCAACGTGTACGGAGTCCGGCTCCGGATCCACCGGCAGGTCGTCCGGCCCCACCAGTCCCGACAGGACCAGCGACCAGCGCCAGCCCAGGGCCCGGGCGAACCGCCCGTCGGTGTCGGGACGGTCCCCCACCATGGTCCCGTCGTCGCCGGCCAACTCCCGCACCAGGTCGCACATCGGCCCGTAGGGCTTGCCGGCCTTCTCTGGGGTGGCTCCGGTGGCCGCCACCAGCGCGGCTAGCAGTGAACCGGCACCGGGACGGAGGCCGTCGTGGGCTGGAAACGTCACATCGTCGTTGGTGGCCAGCAGCCGGGCGCCTCCCAGCACAGCCTTCATGGCGGCCGTGAGGCCCCAGTAGTCGAAGTCCTCGTGGAAACCCACGACCACCGTGTCGGCCGGTCCGGTGGACACCACCTCGGCCCCCCGAGCCTCCATCTCCTCCCGACATCCCGGGCCGCACATCCCCAGCACCCGCTCCCCAGGCGCCACCAGACGGGCGGCAGCCCTGCCCGAGGTAACCACGCCGCCCCGGGCGTCGATGCCCAGACCGGCCAGCTTCTCCTCGGTGTCGAGCACCCGTCGGCCCGAGTTGTTGGTCACGAACAGGACCCCCTCCCCGGCGTCCTGGAGAAGGCGGACGGCCTCTGCCGCCCCGGGCACCCCCTCGTCGCCCCGCCAGACGACGCCGTCCAGATCCAGGGCCCAGGCCATGCGGGTCCGGTCAGCGGCCGCCGTGGTCGGCGAGCGCGGGCCTCAGACTTCCCAGGTCGGTTGTGAGCGCAGCAGGTCGCCCAGGGCGCCCTTTCCCATCTGGGCCTGAACCTCCCGAATCTGGGCTGCCACCGACGTTGAGAACTCGCCGCTGTCGATGGCCCGGAACACTCCAATCGGCGTCGGCGTGGCTGGCGTTTTGGCCAACCGGGACAGGGAGAAGGCGGTCGACGGGTTCCGGATGGTCTCGTCGTGCACGAGGATGTACTCGATGCCCACCTCGGCTACCTCGACGATCACCACGCCCTCGGGACGGCGGGAGACGCCGTACTGCTTCTCGGACCCGAACAGGATCGGCTGTCCGTGATTCAGATCGATAAGCATGTCGTCCCGAACGTCCTTCTTGGTGATGGTCGAGAACACGCCGTCGTTGAAGACGTTGCAGTTCTGGAGTACCTCCACGAAGGCCGATCCCTCATGCTCGTAGGCCCGGCGGAACGTGTCCTGCATGTGCTGGCGGTCCATGTCGTGGGTTCGGGCCACGAAGGTGGCCTCGGCGCCGAGGGCCACGCTGATCGGGTTGAACGGCCGCGCCACCAGCCCGACCGGCGACGATTTGGTCACCTTGCCTTTCTGGCTGGTCGGCGAGAACTGGCCCTTGGTCAGGCCGTAGATCTGGTTGTTGAACAGCAGGATGTTCAGGTTGATGTTGCGGCGCAGGGCGTGGATCAGGTGGTTGCCCCCGATGGACAGCATGTCGCCGTCCCCACCGATCACCCAGACGTCCAGGTCGGGCCGGGCCATGGCTAGTCCGGTAGCCACCGCCGGGGCTCGACCGTGGATGGTGTGCACACCGTAGGTGTTCATGTAGTACGGGAAGCGGGCCGCGCAGCCGATGCCCGAGATGAACACTGTCTTCTCCCGCCGGGCCCCCAGCTCGGGCAGCAGGAGCTGCATGGCGGTCAGGATGGAGTAGTCGCCGCATCCCGGGCACCAGCGCACCTCCTGGTCGCTGGACCAGTCGGCCCGGGTCGTCGCCGGAACCTCGTCGGCTTCTCGGTCGGCTCCGGCGTCCAGGACGTCGGTCACGACCCCTCCCCTGCGAGCTCATCCAACCGTTGCTCAATGGCGTGCTGGATCTCGCCCGCCGTGAATGGCTGGCCCTTCACCTTGGATAGGACCTCGGCGTCGACTAGGTACTCGGCCCGAAGGATCCGCGACAGTTGGCCCAGGTTCATCTCGGGCACCATCACCCTGCGGTAGGACCGGAGGAGGTCGCCGAGGTTGGCCGGCAGGGGGTTCAGGTGGGTGAGGTGCACGTGGGCCACCTTGCGGCCCGCCGTCTGGATCCGGCGGAGGGCGCCGGTGATGGCCCCCCACGTGGAGCCCCAGCCGACTATAAGCAGGTCGGCATCGGTATCGCCGTCGACCTCGGCGTCGGGAACCGGGATCGAGGCGATGCGCTCACGGCGGAGGTGGACCATGAGCTCGTGGTTCTCCGGGCTGTAGCTCACATTGCCCGTGCCGTCCTCTTTCTCGATGCCCCCGATCCGGTGCATCAGGTCCGGGGTGCCCGGCAGGGCGATGGGACGGTTCAGGTTCTCGTCGCGCAGGTAGGGCCAAAAGACGCCCTTGCCGTCCTCGTTGGTCTGGTTGAATTCGGTGGCATACACCACGTCGATGGGCACCAGGTTGGCGACCTCGGGTAGGCGCCACGGCTCTGACCCGTTGGCCAGGTAGCCGTCAGAGAGCAGGATTACCGGCGTCTGGTGGGTCAGGGCAATACGGGCTGCCTCGATAGCTACGTTGAAGCAGTCGGCCGGCGTCCGGGCGGCCAGGATCGGGACCGGCGACTCGCCGTGGCGTCCGTACATGGCCATCATCAGGTCGGCAGCCTCGGTCTTGGTGGGCAGTCCGGTGGACGGGCCGCCCCGCTGGATGTCGACCACGATGAGGGGCAGTTCCAGGCTGACGGCCAGGCCCATGGCCTCACCCTTCAGGGCCACCCCGGGCCCGCTCGTGGTGGTCACGCCCAGCGAACCGCCGTACGAGGCTCCGATGGCTGCGCCCACGGCGGCGATTTCGTCCTCGGCCTGAAATGTGGTGACGCCGAACTCCTTGTGCTTAGACAGCTCGTGGAGGATGTCGGTGGCCGGCGTGATCGGGTACGACCCCAAGAACAACGGGAGGCCGCTGAGTTGGGAGGCGGCGACCAGGCCCCACGACAGCGCCGTGTTGCCGTTGATGTTGGTGTAGGTACCCGGCTCTAACGGCGCCTTGCGGACGACGACTCGCTGCGACCCCAGCTCGGCCGTCTCGCCGTAGGCATGGCCCGCGTTGAACGCCGCGCGGTTGGCCGCCGCCACCAACTCCCGGTCGGCGAACTTGGCGTCGATCCAGTCCAGCGTGGACTCGACAGGTCGGCTGTACATCCAGGACAAAAGGCCCAGGGCGAAGAAGTTCTTGGACCGGTCGGCGTCGCGCGGCTTGACGCCCAGCTCCTTGCAGGCGTCCTTGGTGAGGCTGGTCATCGGGACCTCGATGACCTGGTAGCCGGCGAGGTCGTCACCGTCGATCGGATTGTGGTCGTAGCCGGCCTTGGCCAGGTTCCGCTCTTCGAATGTGTCGCGGTTGAGGATGACGGTGCCACCGGGGACCAGGGTGTGGAGGTCCGATTTGAGGGCCGCCGGGTTCATGGCCACCAGCACGTCGGGGGCGTCGCCGGGGGTGGTGATGTCGTGGTCGGAGATGTGGACCTGGAAGGCGGACACCCCGGCCAGGGTTCCGGCCGGGGCGCGGATCTCGGCTGGGTACTCGGGGAGGGTGGCCAGGTCGTTGCCGAACATGGCACTGGCCGTTGTGAACCGGTCGCCGGTGAGTTGCATACCGTCACCCGAGTCGCCGGCGAACCGGATAATGACCTCATCGACGGCCGGCACCTCGGCGGCCGGCCCCGCATCCACCGTGTCGGTCACGTCGGTTCCTCCGCCCGGACGTCGTTGCCCGAGGCCGCTCGTCGACGGGGCCGACCCTAACCGCCCGCCCCGTCAGCCGACATGATCTACACGTCGTCCGTTGGTGGAATCGGTCACACCCGACGGGTCGATCGGACGGGCCGGAAGAGGCGGTCAGGAGCCGCCGGTGCGGTAGTCGCCGAACGGCTTGTCGCGCTCCTGGAGGGCTCCGGTAAGGCCCTCGTCGCGGACCAGTTTTAGGAACTCGGCCATGGAGGCCGAATGGACTCCCAGGGCGCACAGCTCGGTGCCGGCCCGGATCCCGGCCCGCATCCCCATGTACTCCATCTGCCGGTGCACGGCCCGCTTGTTGAGCTGCACCACGTCCGGCGGCATGGCGGCCACCCGCTGGGCCACGGCCAGCACCGCCTCGTCCAGTTCGGCCTCCGGAAAGGCCGCGTTGGCCCAGCCCTCGGCCACCGCCTCGATCCCGCTGATGGAGTCACCGGTAATCATCATCTCCATTGCGCGGCGCATGCCCAGGAACCAAACGTGGAAGTGCATATCCGGCACCCCGAACCGGACAGCTGGGTAGCCCATCCTGGCGTCCTCGGCCACGTAAATCAGGTCGCAGCCCGTCGCCAGTTCGCTACCTCCGGCGAGGCACCACCCGTGGACTTGGGCGATGACCGGCTTGGCCAGGTCCCAGATTCCCATCCAACCGTCGGTCACGTGCCGGGGCCACTGTCCATCACCCGGGGTCGTCGGGAACGGCAGATCGTGGCCCTCGTTTGCGCCTCCCAGGTCGTAACCGGCCGAGAAGCAGGTGCCGGCTCCCCGGATGATGGTCACCTGGACGTCGGGATCGGTGTCGTGGTCGACAAGCGCGTCGAGCAGCGCCCCCCGGAGGGGATGGCTCAGGGCGTTGCGCTTCTCCGGCCGATTCAGGGTGATCCGCCGAATGCCGGCGTGCGGCTCGTCGACGAGGATCACGCTGGCGCCTGCGCCGCTTGCGTCGTCGCCCACGTCAGGTGGTGTGTCTCGCCGGCGGTGGTCAGGCCAGGGTGATGGCGTCGTCCAGGTACACGTCCTGGATGGCGTTGAGGAGGTCGACGCCCTCGGCCATGGGCCGCTGGAAGGCCTTGCGGCCGCTGATCAGGCCCATGCCGCCGGCCCGCTTGTTGATGACGGCCGTCCTGACAGCTTCGGCCAGGTCGCTGGCCCCCGACGAGGCGCCGCCGCTGTTGATGAGCCCAATCCGGCCCATGTAGCAGTTGGCGACCTGCCACCGGCAGAGGTCGACGGGATGGTCGGTGGTTAGCTCGTCGTAGACCAGCGGGTGGGTTTTGCCGTAGCCGGGCAGGGCGTTGTATCCGCCGTTGGTCTCCGGGAGCTTCTGCTTGATGATGTCGGCCTCGATGGTGACGCCGAGGTGGTTGGCCTGGGCCGTCAGGTCAGCTGAACCGTGGTGGTCCACGCCGTCTACCTTGAAGCCCGAGTTGCGGAGGTAGCACCACAGCACGGTGAACATCCCCAGCTTGTGGGCACGGGCGAAGGCGTCGCTGACCTCCTGGATCTGTCGAGTGGACTCCTCGGAGCCGAAGTAGATGGTGGCCCCCACGCCGGCCGCTCCCAGGTCGTGGGCCTGTTCGACGGAGCCGAACATGACCTGGTCGAACCGGTTAGGCAGGGTCAGCAGCTCGTTGTGGTTGACCTTGACGATGAACGGGATGCGGTGGGCGTAGCGGCGGGAAACCGTGGCGAGGACCCCGAAGGTGGAGGCCACAGCGTTGCAGCCGCCCTCCAGCGCCAGCTCCACGATGTTCGCCGGGTCGAAGTAGGCCGGGTTGGGCGAAAACGAGGCGGCAGCCGAGTGCTCGATGCCCTGGTCCACCGGCAGGATGGACACGTGGCCGGTTCCGGCCAGGCGGCCGTGGTCGAGCAGCGCCTGGAGGTTTCGCAGGACCTGAGGGGACCGATCCGTCTGGGCGTACACATCGGAAACCGTGTCGGGTCCCGGGGTGGTCAGTTGGTCGGCGGGGATCGTCTTCGACTCGTGTTCGAGCAGGTACTTGGCGTCGTCGCCTAGTAGGGATGCGATGTCCACCTTGACAGTCTCCTCGTACCGTGGGCGGCCGGCCGGCTGCCGATACGCCTCACCCTAGGCGGTGCGTCGTTCGCTGAGGGGGCCGTTTGGCAGCCGTCGGGCCCGGGCGTCGAGCGATCCGGTCAGGCCAGAGAACGGACGCGATCGGCCACGTCGGCAAACCCGCCGTCGTGGCCCCGGATCCAGGCGAACAGGTCACGGGCCCGTGACGTCGCACCCGACCGCTCGTAAAGGTCGGCTAGGGCGTAGGCCCGACGGAGGTGATGGTCGCGAGGCCGGGACGGTGCCTTCCAGCCCTTCTCAAGCAGCCTGACCGCCTCGGCCAGCCGCCCCTGGTCGGCCAAGGCGCCTGCGGTCACCAGACGACCCTCGGTCACCAGCGGCGCACTCGGCGAAGCGTCACACACTTCGGCCCACAGCGCGTCGACGTCGTTCCACCGGCCTTGGGCCCGATAGCAGTCGGCCAAGACGGGGTGCTGCTCGGTGCTACCGGTCAGTTCCCGGAAGGCCTCCATCCGCTTGGCTGCAGCCCGCCAGTGGCCCATCCGGTAGTGGACGAGGCCGAGCAACTCCACGACCTCGGGGACCTGCGGGGCCCTTTCCACCAACTGGTTCAGGATCCGGCGGGAATCAGAGAATCGTTCATCGGTAAACGCCCGGGCAGCTTCGTCGAGACGTCCGACTGCTCGTCCACCGGCCTTGTCGCCTAGGTCCCTCCGCAGGAGGACGTCGGCATCGGGCAGGCGGAGAGGTGCCGGAGGAAGCGGCGGACGGTCCATGGCCCGCGGGGCCCGCGCCGGTCGCTTGGTTGTCTGGCCTCGGCTGACCGCCTCAGCGGCCTCCTCGCGTAGGCGGTTGCTGCGTTCCACCTTGGGGCGGCGGGGTCTCGTCGTCCGCTCAGCTGTGCGCTCTGACCGCTCAGGACGGTCCTCAAGTTCCTCCCGTTCCAACCTCCCGGCACCCCGGCGGGCCACGCCTCCCCACTTGGCCGGGCCGGCGGCGTCGGGACCCCGACGGCGCCGGTCGGGTGGTCCCTGGCGACCACCGGACCCACCATCACGACGCGGCCCACCAGAACGACCACCGGACCCACCATCACGACGCGGCCCACCAGAACCCCGCGAACCGGGGCGACCATCGTTACGCGCCGGACCGCGCTCACCGGGGAGTGCCATGAGCGTGGACCCTACCGGTCACCCGACGACCCTCCGTGGTGGCACCTGACACGACGCAATGGCCCGCAAGCCGGTTCCAAAACGCGCTCGAGCGGGGCCCAAAGGCCCCGCTCGTAGCGTTCGAAATCCGGCGGCGACCTACTCTCCCAGGGACACTCGTCCCAAGTACCATCGGCGCAGGCGGGCTTAACTGCCGTGTTCAGAATGGGAACGGGTGTGACCCCGCCGCCATAGCCACCGAAAACCGGTTGCGCCCCTGCCGGCGTACCAGCCGGGACACGATTCTGTTGTCAAGAGTGGCCGATAAGCCTCTCCAGTACTCCACAGCGAACACGAACATCGACAACAACTGTCGATGTGTAACCAAGCCCTCGGCCGATTAGTACCGGTCGGCTGAATGCGTTACCGCACGTACACCTCCGGCCTATCAACGTGGTGGTCTACCACGGGCCTTACCCGGTTAACCCGGTGGGAGATCTCATCTTGAAACGGGCTTCCCACTTAGATGCTTTCAGCGGTTATCCCTTCCGTAGGTGGCCAACCAGCCATGCTCCTGGCGGAACAACTGGCACACTAGAGCTACGTCCATCCCGGTCCTCTCGTACTAGGGACAGCCTTTCTCAAATCTCCTCCGGCTGCAGAGGATAGGGACCGAACTGTCTCACGACGTTCTAAACCCAGCTCGCGTACCGCTTTAATGGGCGAACAGCCCAACCCTTGGGACCTGCTTCAGCCCCAGGATGCGATGAGCCGACATCGAGGTGCCAAACCTTCCCGTCGATATGGACTCTTGGGGAAGATAAGCCTGTTATCCCCGG
>JAKURX010000190.1 GCA_022451505.1 Acidimicrobiales bacterium
CCTCCGTCGACAATGTGTGGGTATGCGGTGATATGGGCCGCGGTCAGTCGTTGATCGTCTGGGCCATTGCCGAGGGACGGTCGTGTGCCGCGGCGGTCGACCGGCACCTCACCGGTGACACCACCCTCCCGTCACCGGTGGATTCGGCGGCCCAACCGATGCGCTGAGCCCACCTCTAGAACGGTTGGGCGTCGATGAAGTCGAGGGCCGCTTCTATGAAGCTGAAGTTCTTGGGAGTGGCGAAGTGGTCCACACCCGGCAGAACCACCAGGCTGGCATCGGGCAGGGCATCTACCAGAGGGTCAGCCGGTCCCGCCAAGTCGGCTCCGCCTATCACCACCAGGACGGGGAGAGTGACGGAGGCGAGTAACTCCGGGGGGAACTCCCTTCGGTCGGGTCGTTCCAGGAATGCAACTAAGGCGGTGCGATCGGCATCGGGCGACTCAGGAAGTTGGGCGAAGTAGCGAAGTTCCGGGGTGGCGGCCACACCGGTTCGTACCGCCTCGACCATCTTCGGTCGCCACTCGACATCAGGCTCGAAAAGATTTCGGCCGATCCCCGATACCACCAGTCGGCCGAAGCGATCCGGGTGGTGTGCGGCCAGCCAGAGAAGCACCTGGGCGCCCATCGAGAATCCGATCCCATCCACCGGTTCGGCTGGAAGGACGTCAAGTACCCGTTGCTCCAAATTCCGGTAGGCGTCCGGGTCGGCTGGCTTCTCGGCTGTCCCGTGACCGAGGAGGTCGACGCCGATCACCGTCCGGCCGGCGTCCTCAAGGAGTGCAGCCCAGCCGTTGCCGACCCAGGTTGCCTCGAATGACGTGCCGAAACCGTGAACGAGAGCAACCTGGGGCTCGGTCATGGACCGACGTTACAGTCGTCGCCGGGAACCGGAGCCCTTAGCGAGGCGTCGGTACCATGGCCCGATGTCCCCCCAGCGGCTCCTCCTAGCCGTCGGTCTGCCGGCCGGGTTACTAGTCGCCTTGCTGCTCCCGCCCTGGACCGGCTACGACGAG
Organism: Acidimicrobiales bacterium; assembly: GCA_022451505.1. GTDB lineage: Bacteria > Actinomycetota > Acidimicrobiia > Acidimicrobiales > MedAcidi-G1 > UBA9410. Next base: position 1,017 of record JAKURX010000190.1, read on the forward strand.
TTCTCGCACTATTCGCGGGCCGTCGACATCGCTAGTGGATCCATTCTTCCCGAGGAAAGCACTCGGGGAACCGGGTCGCTCATACCCGCCGCCTATACAGAGGGAACCGATCTGGTCATCCTCAACTATCGCGCCGGACGCAACCCCGTCAACTGGGACCATGTCCGCGACCTGATGGAACTGCGACCCGATGGGCGGGAGGTGTTCGTCGACACCAGGGCCACTAGTGCTTCCACACCGGTGGCCTACCTGCCGGCCGTCGCGGGAATGACCATCCCAGTGGCCGTCAAGGCCCCCGGGATCGTGGTCCTTTGGGCGGGACGTCTGGCCTCGCTAACCGCCTATCTCGCGTTGGCCTGGACCGCTGTCCGCACGGCCGCCCGGTTCCGCTGGACGTTGACCATCGCCGCCCTGGTGCCCCTTAACCTCACTCTGGCCGGGTCGGTTTCCCCGGATGGCCTGACCATCGCCGCCCTCCTATGTATGGTCTCTATTTGGACCCGGGTCGAGGATGGTGAGGACCCACCCCTCGGATGGATGGTCGGGGTTTTTCTACTACTGGCCCTGGCCAAGCCCCCCTACTTTTTGGCCCTGGCAGTGTTCCCTGCTTCGCTACTCGCCGGCCGGGCAGCAGATCGCCTCCGGAGCGTCGCATGGGCCACTGGGGCACTTGCCATCGGATTGTTCTCATCCTTGATCAACTCGTCGCAGAACTACCGCGCGGTCACCTTCTCTCTGATCGGTAGTAGCGACTACCAGCCGGAGGTACAGGCGGGGCGCCTTCTCCGCGATCTCCCCGGCTTTGTGTCCGCCGCCACGCAGACCTGGTTTCTCGAGATCGGCGACTACGTTCCCGAGTGGTTCCGACAACTTGGCTCCTGGGAGTCCGGCCTTCCCGTCGGGCTGGCCTGGGTGTTACTGGCCGTCATGGTTGTCGCTGCCGCCCACTTGGATTCCGCCGACTACCTCGGGAGCACCGGGTTTACCCGCGGCCTAGTCGGTATGGGTGCGGTCGGGATGCTGTTCGTTCTCTACGGGTCGAGCTACGTCTATTTCAGTGATCGAATCGACTTCCAGGGGATCGGTATCCAGATGGCCCGGTATTCGGTTCCACTGACCGCCTTGGCCCTCATCGGGTGGGTTCCCCGTTGGCTGGTCGACCGCCTACCAGCCCAGCAGGCGAGACGCGAGAAAGCGGCCGTCGGGTCGGTGGCCCTGGCCGTGGGAGTCTCCCTGGTCTTCTCAGTGGTGACCTGGCTAGTGACCGGCGACGAGATTCCCTTCGGCTGAATCACCGGACGGAGGAGCAACGCTGCTCCGACATTTCCGACACCGCGGCGACCGCCAGACACAGGATGGCCACAACCCCTAGAACGTGGTACTGCTCGAAGAACAGCGGCCAGACGAAGTCGCGTGGGTAGCGGAAACGGATCTGGTCGACAGCGATCATCACCACAGCCGAGGCCATGGCCACTAGGGCGGCGACCGTCGGAGCGCTTCGGGGAAGGCGGCACCGTTCGACCAGGGTGTAGCCGATGCCCATCACCAGAGCAGCGACAGGCCATGACGGCAGGTTGGCCAGGCAGAACCCGACGATCCCGATTGCCATCGCAGCGCTGCGCCATCCGCCAGCCCCGGTAGACACCCTCCTCGTCAGACCGGCCAGCCGGACCGGATTGGGTGCACATCCACTGTCCGGATGGCCCCGAACGGCGAGAACCAGTGCCCCTAGGGCACCAAGTAGCGAGATGGCCAGCGCCGCCCACACCCAGCGTTGGGGCGTCCACGTCAAGCCCAGGCGGAGCGGCCCTGTGGCCTCCCCCGGATCCACCAGCCACCCGTTGGCGTAGCCATCAACTAGGAGGGGAGCGTCGGCCACTGTCCCA
>JAKURX010000191.1 GCA_022451505.1 Acidimicrobiales bacterium
CACGGTCCACGAGCGTAGCCATCCCCCTGGGAGGCCTGCCTCCTCGCCCGACGGCCAGAGTGACGAGCTCCACAGCGGTACACCGGTTGGTTGGAGACTCCCTCGGGTGCGCCGTAGCCTTGTGCCGTTCGAGGACCGGGCCGGTGAACCGGCCGGTTGAGGTGATAGGGGTTTGTGATGGCGTCCGTCTGTGAGATCTGTGGCAAGAAGCCCTGGTTCGGCAAGTCCCTGAGCCACTCCCATCGGCGGACCAATCGTCGCTGGAACCCCAACATCCAGCGTGTGCGCGCTGTGGTCGGCAAGTCGACCAAGCGCATGAACGTCTGTACCGGTTGCATCAAGGCCGGCAAGGTCGTCAAGGCCGGCCACTAGTCGGCCGGACGAGAGCACCGCAGTGCAGGGAGTCATCAAGTCCTACGACCCGGGAACCGGCGACGGCGTCGTCATCCGGGAGACCGACTTCGCCGAGTTCGACCTCGCCGACGGCGCGCTCGAGGGCTCGGTGTTCCGCATGCTCCGTCAGGGGCAGCGGGTCCTGTTCGTCCTGGACGACGACCAGCGGGCCACCTCGCTGTCGCTGGGCTCCGAGGTCGACATGGGCACCCCGGACCTCACCTGAGGCGAGACATTCCCCTGGGCCGGCCGACCCCGGCCGTTTGACCACCGTCACACCCACTCCGTGTGGCATCGTCGCGCCAGAGCCACTACCGATGGGCGGCCATGGCGGAACGCGGCGTACCGACCACCAACCGGGGACTCCTCGACTGGGTCGAGGACTGGACCCGGGTCTTGGCCCCCGACGCCGTCCACTGGTGTGACGGGTCGGCCACCGAGCACGACCGCCTGGCCGCCGACCTGATCGAGGTCGGCACGTTTCAGCGATTAGCCGATGACCGGAGGCCCGGCAGCTACCTGGCCCTGTCTGACCCTGACGACGTGGCCCGGGTCGAGGACCGCACCTACATCGCCACGACCAGCCCGGGCGACGCCGGCCCCACCAATAACTGGCGGGACCCCTCCACCCTGAAGGCCGAAATGCTGAGCCTCTACCGGGGCTGCATGCGGGGGCGGACCATGTACGTGGTCCCGTTCTCAATGGGTCCGCTGGGCTCCCCTATCGCCCATATCGGCGTGCAGTTGACCGACTCGGCCTACGCCGCGGTCAGCATGCGAACCATGACCCGTATGGGTCGGGCCGTCCTGGACGTGCTGGGCGACAACGACTTCGTCCCGTGCGTGCACTCGGTGGGCGCCCCCCTGGAGGTCGGACAGGCCGACGTGCCGTGGCCCTGTGATCCCGCCAACCGGTACATCTCTCACTTCCCGGAAACCCGGGAGATCTGGTCCTACGGCTCCGGCTACGGCGGCAACGCCCTCCTGGGCAAGAAATGCTTCGCCCTGCGGATCGCCTCCACCATGGCCCGAAACGACGGCTGGCTGGCCGAGCACATGCTCATCCTCGGGCTGACCTCGCCGGAGGGCGAGAAGACCTACGTGGCCGCCGCCTTCCCGTCGGCGTGTGGCAAGACCAACATGGCCATGCTCGTCCCGACCCTGCCCGGGTGGAAAGTGGAGACGATCGGCGACGACATCGCCTGGATGAAGTTCGGCGACGACGGCCGCCTGCACGCCATCAATCCGGAGGCCGGGTTCTTCGGGGTAGCTCCCGGAACCTCGGAGGCCACCAACGCCAACGCCATGGCGACCCTGTGGGGGAACTCCATCTTCACCAACGTGGCCCGCACGCCCGACGGCGACGTCTGGTGGGAGGGCATGACCGACGAGCCGCCAAACCATCTGACCGACTGGCGGGGCGAGCCGTGGACACCGGAGAGCCCCACCCCGGCCGCCCACCCAAACGCCCGGTTCACCGCCCCGGCCGCCCAGTGCCCGTCGATCGCCGACGAGTGGCAGGATCCGGCCGGCGTGCCCATCTCGGCCATTCTCTTTGGAGGACGCCGGGCCACCAACGTACCGCTGGTGACCGAGGCCCGGGACTGGGACCACGGCGTGTTCCTGGGCTCCATAATGAGTTCGGAGCGCACGGCGGCCGCTGCTGGAACGGTCGGCCAGGTGCGGTTCGACCCCTTCGCCATGCTCCCGTTCATGGGCTACAACGTCGGCGACTACTTCTCCCACTGGCTGTCCATCGGCGACCGGGCCGAGGCCAATCGACTCCCCCGGCTGTTCTGGGTGAACTGGTTCCGTAGGGACGCCGACGGTGGGTTCCTGTGGCCCGGGTTCGGCGAGAACTGCCGGGTCCTGAAGTGGGTGGTCGAGCGGGTGGCCGGAACGGCCGACGCCGCCGAGACGCCGATCGGCCTCGTCCCTACCGTGGATGCCATCGACCGAACAGGCCTCGATCTGGATGACGACGCTATGACCCAACTGCTGGCCGTGGACCCGGCGTCGTGGGGCCACGAGGTGGCCCTCATCGATGAGCACTACGCCATGGTCGGCGACCGCCTGCCCAAGCGGCTGGACGCCGAGTTGGATGACCTACGGCGCCGGTTGGACGCCGAGTCCTAGGAACCGCCGTCAGGCGACGATCATGGCCCGGATGCCCAGACCCATCAGGAAGAGGCCAGCGAACCCGTAGAGCAGGTGCCGGTGGGGGCGCAGACTCTGCCGATAGCTGTAGACAATGCCCACGGTGATGAGGGCCACGAAGCCGTAGAACAAGTGGAACTGCGGCGGCTCGATGTCCTGGCCGGCCACCAAGCCAACCCCCAGAGTCACCTGTACGGCGATGACCACCTGTACGAGGGCGGTGAACCACCAGAGGGCCCGACCCCGGAGGGCATCCGCCCGGTGGGCGGCTAGGGCCCAGGCTCCGGCCAGGCCGTTGCCGACCACCATCACCCAGGCCAG
>JAKURX010000192.1 GCA_022451505.1 Acidimicrobiales bacterium
TCGGGGGGTGGTTATACATGCTCCAACGCAGACTCACGAAATAAGGGATCCTCAAATGCCGAAGCAGGGGAATTCGTCGTCGCACGAATCGACCATCGGCGTGCGGGTTCGACGTCGGAGCCTCACCGTCCCGGGGGTTCTCCTGGGACTGCCGTGTCTCATCGTCCTCCTCGCACCTGTTATGCTCCTGGGTGGATTGATCGACCTGGTAGTTCGCCGGAGGGGATCCACGGTGAGGATTTCTCTCTACGCGGTCTGGTTGTTCGCAATCGAGTCAGTAGGAATCGTGGGGGCGGGCCTCCTGTGGCTCAGATACGCGCCATCAGGCCAGTTGGAAGGCAAGGCCTCGCTGCAGGCCCACAGCCGACTCCTGGGTTGGTGGGCGACCAACCTGGTTCAAGGCGCGCACACTCTCCTGGGAATGAGACACCTCCTCGAGGGCCGGTCGAACCTGGATGCTGGAGGGCCGCTCATCGTTCTGGCCCGACATGGGCGCCCTGCCGCATCCCTGCTGGTGGTGGCAATTCTCGCCGAATCGGGACTCAGGCCACGTTTCGTCATCGCACGAGAACTCCTCTGGGATCCATGCCTCGACATCGTCGGCCACCGCATTCCCAACTACTTCGTGGACCGAGACTCATTCAACAACCGTGAGGAGTTGGAGAACATCGCGAGGTTGGCAACTGGTCTCGTCAACGACGAGGCACTTGTCATCTTCCCCGAAGGAACCAACTTCTCGAGGACCAGGCGGGATCGGGCAATTGAGGTCCTTGGCCGAACCGCTCCAGAGCGGGAGGCCTCGGCCCGTCGCCTTACACATGTTCTCCCGATTCGGACGACCGGTCTGCTGTCCGTTCTCGAGGCCGATCGGTCTGCGGACCTCTTGTTCCTGAACCATGTCGGGGTCGAGGACTTCCACAAACTGCGTGATCTGTGGCGAAACGTTCCCTTTCCCACCCCTTTGAGTTTCTCTGCGAGTCGCACGGCACGCCAGGAAGTCCCTGACGTGGCCGACAAGGCGGCGCTGGTTCGGTGGTTGGATGCCCGCTGGGAGGAGTTCGATTCGTGGGTCACGACGAACTCTTCGGCGTCATCCTGAGCGAATTGCTCCCTTCCGCCTGAGGACTCCTATTTCTGCATACTTCCTGTTCAGACAGGGATTTTCAGGTGGTCGGGCTGCCGAGATTTGAACTCGGGACCTTCGGTCCCCAGATCGATGCACCCCAAACCGCTGACCTGCGCAAACACCCGGAAACGCCCTCTGGCCTGCTATTCCAGTTGATTAACGCTTTGCGTCGTTTCGCCCTGTTTTGCGATGTCGCGCGGCCTCTACGCTGCCTGCAGATGAGCGGAGAACGTGATCATCTCACTGTGGAAACCTGTTGAGATGAAGAGGTTCGTGGCAGTCATCGTTACTGGAGGCCTTCTGGCTGCGTGCGGAGGGGCGACGATCGACTCAGCGTTGCCATCCGAGTCCTCTGTGGCGCCGCCCACGACCACAACATCGCCCACAACCGCGGCACCGACCACGGACGTGTCGGCGGATACGGGCGAACCGGCGGTCCCGTTCAACCCGTTCACGAGTACCGACCCGGACCTCCGGACCTGCCTTATCGACATCTTCGGGCCCTCGCTCTATCAGGAACTGCAGACCAGGCTGCCCGATCCATCAGAAGAAGCTGCCATGGAGACCTGCATGGTCCGGTCCGATATTGGTCAACCGGACCAGCCCCAGGCTTCTCCTCGGCCCAAACTAGACACGACCAGCCCGCTGCCGGAAAGCCCTCCCCGGGGCACGCTAACCGCCGAACTTGGCCCGGTGACACTGACGACGTTCGACCCAATCACCATCACACCACTCGAGAACTCGACGAATATCTACGTCACGGCGACCAACACAGGTTTGCAACCTGTGACCGTCCAGGGGCCACGCGGCTGGGAGGTAGACCTCGCGGTGATCCGAGGCGGGCCGGCTGGTCCACAGCACTTCTTCGACCTACATCCCAAGTCCGCCGATCTTGCACCCGGGGAGAGTCGGGTCTTCGAATTCATGACAACCAGTGGTGCACCCGAGACGGAGATGACCTTCCCCTTCAGGCTGGTCGAAACTGGGGACGAGGCGACGTTGACCGTTCGGGTGGTGGCCGAAGGCGGCGTGAGCGCAACCGAGTTGATGCCGCGGACCTCCAGGATCCAGGGAACCGTGACCACTCCCGACGGTCAGCCGGTGCCCAACGCTCAGGTCTCGGCCCTTCCCCTGCGAAACCTGGCTCTGGACTTTTGGCGGAGCGGCGTCAACGGCGACGGTCTCTACTCCATCGATTTGCCGTCAACCGAGGATCTCCGGGCCCTGCTCGGCGACCGTCCGTTGCCGTACGACTCGCTTGCCTATGCAGTACACGTCGATGCGGCGGGATATACCGCCAGTGACGCCGAGGTCGTGGAGATCGGCCGTGGAGAGACAAAGACGGTGGACCTGGTGCTCGACTCGGTTGAACCCCGCGACTACGAGCTAGTCGGCGAGACGAACACAGGAGGCGCCCACGGAACCTGGTGGCTACTGCCCCTGCCGGGCTTTGAGGCGGTGGTCGCCACGCAGGGCCGCCACCCGCCGGAACTCGACGAGCCGGGCCACATCGTCCTGGTGAACACCGCGGGCGAGGAATCGTGGCGTTTCGACACCCCCAGAGAGTGCTGGGGCCTTGATGTGTCGGTCCGCGGCGACATCGCCGCCGGCTGCCACGACGGCGTCGTCTACCTGCTCGGCGCGAACGGCCAACTGCGCTGGCAGTTCCCGTCGGGGTCCATGAACCGCATCGTCCGGTTCGACCCCGGCGGGCCGCCGCTGATAACCGGCCCGGC
>JAKURX010000193.1 GCA_022451505.1 Acidimicrobiales bacterium
GTAGCGGTCGCCGAGGAGACGGACCTCGTCCTGGTGACCGGGTCCTTTTACGTGCTGTCAGCGGCCCGTCGGGCCCTAGACGCTGACCCGGTAGCGGACGACCTGGACGACTTCTGAGGGGTCTGGGCTGGCCCGTGCCGCCGTAACCTGCGGGTATGGATCGAACGCTCGTCATCTGCAAACCCGACGCCGTGGAACGCAGCCTCCTCGGGGAGATCATCGGTCGTTTCGAAGGCAAGGGCCTCACGGTCATGGCCGCCGAACTCCGGCAGCTGGATACCGACACCCTGGCCCGGCATTACGAGGAGCACGTCGGGAAGCCCTTCTACGACGACCTCGTGGCCTTCATGTCCCGGTCGCCGTCCATGGTGATGGTCGTCGAGGGACCCGAGGAGACGTTCGCTGTAGTCCGTTCCATGATGGGGGCCACCAACCCCCGGGAAGCGGCGCCGGGAACCATCCGAGGAGACCTGGGAACCCTGTTCACCGAAAACCTCGTCCACGGTTCTGACTCCCAGACCTCGGCCGACCGGGAAATTGGGATCTTCTTCCCCGACCTGGTGGCCTGAGCCCCGGTCGTCGGGCGGGCCGACGATGCCAACCCTTCTGCCCGCGCAGGGTGGTGGAACGGTTACGAAGAGTGGCAATTGGGTGGCGGGCGCGTTACGTTTCCCGGAGCGAGCGGGGCGCACCTGACCTCTCTCACGAGAACTGACGGAGTACCCGGTCGATGGCCGAAACTGTAGACCGACGGCCACGCGGACAGGGGCCACGACGCGCAGTCTTTGGAGCCCGCGACATCGCCGTCGACCTGGGGACCGCTAACACCCTGGTGTATGTACGCGGCGAGGGGATCGTCTTGGACGAGCCATCGGTCGTCGCCGTCAACTCGCTGGACGGCAACCTGCTAGCCGTCGGAGACGAGGCCAAACGAATGATCGGGCGGACTCCCGGCTACATCCGCGCCGTCCAACCACTCAAGGACGGGGTTATTGCAGATTTTGAGATCTGCGAGAAGATGCTCCGCTATTTCATCCAGCAGGTTCACAACCGACGCTGGGCCAAGCCCCGCATGGTTATTTGCGTCCCGTCCGGGGTGACCGGTGTGGAGCGACGGGCCGTGCAGGAGGCCGCCGAGTACGCCGGCGCCCGTCCACCGTCCTACATCATCGAGGAGCCCATGGCGGCAGCTATCGGTGCCGGCCTTCCGGTGGCCGAACCCACGGGCTCCATGGTGGTCGACGTGGGCGGCGGAACCACCGAGGTGGCGGTCATCTCGCTCGGGGGCGTGGTGGCCAGCCAGTCCTCCAGGGTCGGGGGCGACGAGATGGACGACGCAGTCAAGCAGTTCCTCAAGAAGGTCAAGGGCGTCGACGTGGGCGACCGGACGGCTGAGACGATCAAGATCCGCTTGGGCTCCGCTCACCCCCTGACCCAGGAGATTCGTGCCGCTGTGTCCGGTCGGAGCCTCCGCACCGGCCTGCCCGAATCGGTGGAGTTCTCCACCAGGGAGATCCGCGAGGCCCTTGAGGAGCCGGTAGCTGCCATCATCGACACTGTGAAGGTCACACTGGATCGGACGCCCCCGGAACTGTCCGCCGACATCATGGACCGGGGCATCACCCTGGTGGGCGGCGGCGCCCTCCTCATTGGTCTGGCCGATCGAATCCGGGCCGAGACCGGCATGCCGGTCTGGTTGGCCTCCGACCCGCTTCGATCCGTCGTCGAAGGAGCGGGCAGTGTCCTGGAGGAGTTTTCCAGGTTCGGGGAGATGATCTTCGGCGACGACGCGGAGTAGCTGGTGGCGGTCCCTCGGCCCGCCGGGCGGTCCCGTCCGACGCTCCTTCTGCTGGTCGCCGCCGCACTGACCCTGCTGACCCTCCAGTTCCGGGGGGCCGAGCCACTGTCCGCCTTCCAGCAGGGAATCCGTGACGTGCTGGATCCCGTCCGGTCGGCGAGCGAACGGGTGGCCCGACCGGTGCAGTCGGCTTGGCACGGGCTATTCGACTACGACGACCTGCGAGCCGAGAACGAACGGTTGGCTGACGAGCTGGCCCGCATGCGCGGACGACGGCTTACCGGCGAGGCCGACAAGGAACTACTGGAGCGGCTACTCGGTGAGGTCGACATCGACTACACGACTCTGGAGACCGTCGTCGTCCGGATCCTCGGTACACCTCCTGGGAACTTCTCCACCTACTCCCTCGAGGTGGACAAGGGTCAGGACGACGGCCTGGAGGAGGGAATGGCCGTGGTCACCGGGGCCGGTCTGGTGGGGCGCCTGGAAGTGGTCGATCGTTCGCGGGCAATCGTGCGTCTAGCCACCCATCCGGAATTCCGGATGGGTGTTCGCCTCGTCGGTTCCCAGGACGAGGGCTTAGCCCGCGGCGGAGGGGCCACCGGTCGGCTGATCATCGACGCGGGCATCCGGTTGGATGCCTTGGTGAAGGCCGGCGAGGTGGTGGTCACCTCCGGTGGTCGCAGCCGCTTCCCGGCCGACATCCCGGTGGGGCGGGTGTCCGACCCCGATGACGATGCCGAGTTCGACCGTCAGATCATCGTGGAACCGGAAGCGTCCTTGGAGAACCTGAGTTTCCTGAACGTGGTGCTCGACCCCGCCCGCTTCGATATCGAGTCAAGCAAGCGACGGTGATCGGCCCGTGACCCATCGTTTCCGCGTCCTAGCCCTGCTGCTGACCGCCACCGTGGCCCAGGTGACCGTGTTTGACGAGGTTCGGGTGGCCGGAGCGTCGGTCGAGTACCTGCTGCTGGTCTCGGTGCTGGCCGGGTACCACGGGGGTCCCGAGCGCGGGGCCGTGGTGGCCTTCTTCGCCGGGCTCCTGCACGACGCCGTGACCGT
>JAKURX010000194.1 GCA_022451505.1 Acidimicrobiales bacterium
TCGCCCACCTCCACGTCCATACCGAGTTCTCGATGCTGGACGGGGCGGCCCGGATCGGCGAGTTGGTGGACGCTGCGGTGGCCGACGGCCAGACGGCGCTTGGGATCACCGACCACGGGAACATGTACGGGATCTTGGACTTCTACCGAGCCTGTCGCGACCGGGGGATCAAGCCGATCCTGGGCACTGAGGCATACATGGCCCACGACACTCGGTTCGAGCGCCCGTCAAGAAGGGGCCGAGTCGACGACTCGGGTGGCGAGACCGATGGTGGCCGCAAGTTGATGTACCACCTCACCCTGCTAGCGGAGAACGACGTGGGCTACCGGAACCTGATCCAGGTGGCCAGCAGGGCCTTCATGGAGGGGTACTACTACAAGCCCCGAGTTGACTGGGATGTGCTGGCCGAGCACAGCGAGGGCCTGATTGCCACCACGGGCTGCCTGGGCGGCCACGTTCTCCAGGCCCTACTCAGGGACGACTTCGACGACGCCCGGACCAAGGCGGCCCGGCTGCAGGAGATCTTCGGAAAGGACAATCTCTTCATCGAACTCCAGGACCAGGGGATCCCCGAGCAGCACCGAACCAACCCCCAGTTGGAGAGGATCGCCAGAGAACTCGGGGCACCGCTGCTGGCTACCAACGACAGCCACTACACGCGACGGGAGGACGCCCGAGCCCACGACGCCCTCCTCTGTGTCCAGACCGGTTCCCAGATGAGCGACCCCAACCGCTTCCGGTTTTCCGGCGAGGAGCACTACCTGAAGTCCACCCACGAGATGCGCGAGCTGTTCCGGGACCTGCCCGACGCCTGCGACAACACGCTGTGGATCGCTGAGCGGTGCGGAGTGGAAATCGAGTTTGGTAATCCCCGGCTGCCCGACTTCCCGATTCCCGAGGCCTTCGAGGACGCCGACTCCTACCTCGAGCATCTGGCCTTCGAGGGGGCGAGAAGTCGATGGGGTAACCAGCTCGAGGATCGGGTTGTGGAGCGTCTGGCGTACGAACTGGCCACCATCCGCGACATGGGCTTCTCCTCGTACTTCCTCATTACTTGGGATCTCATCCGGCACGCCCGGGACGAGGGCATTCGGGTCGGCCCGGGCCGGGGCAGCGCTGCCGGGTGTGCGGTGGCCTACTCCCTCCGGATTACTGACCTAGATCCCATTCGGTACGACCTGTTGTTCGAGCGCTTCCTGAACCCCAGCCGAATCTCCATGCCCGATATCGACATGGACTTCGACTCTCGGTTCCGTGACGAGATGATCCGGTACGCGGCCGAGAAGTACGGCCGAGATCACGTGGCCCAGATCGTGACCTTCTCCCAGATCAAGGCTCGGGCCGCCGTCCGGGATGCCGCCCGGGTGCTCGGCTACCCGTACGCCTTAGGCGACCGTGTCGCCAAGGCCATGCCACCGCTCATCATGGGACGCGACACCCCACTGGCAGCCTGCCTGGACGAGGACGAGCAGTACCCCGATGGCTTCAAGGTGGCCGCCGACCTGCGGGACATGTACAGCAATGACGACGACGTACGGGCTGTGGTGGACGTGGCCCGAGGTCTTGAGGGGCTCCGTCGCCAGGACGGGATCCACGCGGCGGCCGTGGTCATCACCCGGGAGCCACTCACCGAGTACCTCCCCATTCAGCGTAAGCCGGAGTCTGGGCAGGATCCGGAGGACGCCCCGGTCGTCACCCAGTACGACATGAACGGGGTCGCTGACCTCGGCCTACTGAAGATGGACTTTCTCGGCTTGCGGAACCTGGACGTCATTACCGACACGCTCCAACTCATCGAACGGACCCGTGGCGTGGTGGTGGACATAGACGCCGTGGACCTGGTGGACAAGCCGACGCTGGCCATGTTGGCCCGGGGTGACTCCGTCGGGGTGTTCCAGCTCGAGTCGGGCCCTATGCGGGCCCTGATGCGCTCCTTGGTTCCAACCTCGTTCGAGGACGTCGCCGCCCTGGTCGCCCTGTACCGACCCGGCCCAATGGCGGCAAACATGCACAACGACTATGCCGACCGCAAGAACGGGCGGCAGCGGGTTGTTCACCTCCACCCGGATGCCGAGGAGATTCTGGGAGACACCTACGGCCTCATGATCTACCAGGAGTCGGTAATGCGGGTGGCCCAGAAGTTCGCCGGTTACTCCCTGGCTGAGGCAGACAACCTTCGAAAGGCCTGCGGCAAGAAGGACCGGGAACTCATGCAGCAGGAACGGGCCGCCTTTGTGGGGGGCTGCGAGGCCACCGGCTACGGGTCGGCACTCGGCGACGAGATGTTCGACATCATCGAGCAGTTCGCCGACTATGCCTTCAATAAGAGCCACTCCTACGGATATGGCTTCATCGCCTATCAGATCGCCTACCTAAAGGCCCACTATCCGGTGGAGTACCTGGCTGCCTTGCTGACCAGTGTGAGGTCCAACCTGGACAAGGCTGCCGTCTACCTCAACGAGTGCCGGGTGTTGGATATCGAGGTGGGAGTACCCGACATCAACGTGGCTCGCTCGAACTTCGAGCCAGTTCCGGACCTGGCCGCCGGGCCGAACGCATCGCCCGGGAGGATCGTCTTCGGGCTTTCCGCGGTACGTAACGTGGGTGAAGGCCTGGTGGAGCTGATTGAAGCCGAGCGGGCAGCCAACGGTCCGTTCGCCGACTTCTACGACTTCGCCGAACGGTGCAACACAACGGTGCTCAACAAGAGGACCATCGAGTCCCTGATCAAAGCAGGGGCCTTCGACGCCCTCGGCCACCCGCGCCAGGGCCTGCTGCACGCCCACGAACAGATCATCGACCACACGGTGGCTCGTCGGAAGGAACACGACATGGGGGTCATGTCGCTGTTC
>JAKURX010000195.1 GCA_022451505.1 Acidimicrobiales bacterium
CCATCGGCACAGGCATGTCCGCGTTGAGGTTGTACCAGGCCTCCTGAAGGCGGCTTTGTGGTAGGTCAAACCGGGTCTGGTCTCCCATCATGTACCTCCATGACTGGCTGGTGTCTCGTGACGCTAGGACATTCGTATAACGGTGTCGAAATAGAGTCAGAACTGAAGTTCAACGTGCGGCATGAAAAACCGAATGAGGAATACGTGCCCAACACTCGAAAAGTTCAATGATGACCAACGTGTCCGGCGGTAGCGACGGGCGTTCCGTTGTCAAGTCGAACACCCACATCCCCTACTCGCCGCTACGCAGTCGTCGCGAGGTGCTAGCCGGGCTGTCGTCGTTGGTCCTGGCAACCACGCTGGGCTGTGGCCGCGGTGACCGCACCACGACCCCACCACTCACCACAACCTCAAAGCTCCCAGCGTTATTCGACCATCGAATCACCCGCTGGGGTCAGGACCCCTGGTCCCGAGGTTCATATTCGTACCTGGGTCCGGGAGCGTCGTCAGCTACCCGCCGGATGCTCGCCCGACCAATCGACGATCGTCTGTTCTTCGCCGGAGAGGCAACCGACACCGAGCACCCGGCAACCGTCCACGGTGCTCTCGCCTCAGGACAGCGGGCGGCTATCGAAATCCAGGAAGCCAGTAAGCCTGGTCTCATCGTGGTGATCGGTGCGGGCGTCGCCGGATTGGGAGCAGCACGTGATTTGACCGCCGCTGGACGCGAGGTGGTAGTGCTCGAGTCACGCCAACGCATCGGGGGTCGTGTCTGGTCGGACACCGTGGGCGGTGCCCCAGTTGACCTAGGCGGCTCCTGGCTACACGGGCTGCGGGACAACCCGCTGACCGATCTAGCGGCTTCGCTGGACATCGACCTGATCCGCACCAACTACGAAGACGCGGTGCTGTTCGATGCCGACGGGAGGCTGGTGGACTGGTCCAACCTGGACCACCTGTACGACCTGGTTGAAGACATGCTGTCGTCTAGTCGGTCCACGAAATCGATGGCGACAGCCGTGGATGAGTTACGCCGTCAGGTCGAGGTCGAGGACCGAAGACATCTGGAGTACGTGCTGGCCTCGGAGATTGACCACTGGTTCGCGGCGGGACCCGAGGACCTCGCCTTCTCCGGAGTCCACGAAGGTGGATGGTCACGAGGCGGTGACGCCGTTCCCGCTACCTCCTACCGGCCGATCATCGAGCACCTGGCGACCGGCCTCGACATCCGTCTAGGTCATCCGGTTTCTGAAGTCATTCGGACCGAGAGCGGAATCCGGATTACCACGGAGGAGACCGAGTTCCGCGGAGAGGCCGTCGTCATAACGGTCCCATTGGGAGTTCTCCAAGCCGGGACCATCCGGTTTGACCCCGCGCTCCCAACGGTTAAGTCGACAGCCATCCAAACCCTCGGCATGGGAACCATGGACAAGGTAGTGCTCCACTTCGAGGAGCCATTTTGGGATCCCGACGTGGACCTGATCGCCTACGCCTCATCCGAACCCGGTCGGTTCATCGAGTGGTACAACGCAATTCCGTGGACCGGCCACCCGATCCTGGTCGGGTTCAACGCCGGCAGACCGGCAGTAGAGGTCGAATCCTGGAGTGACGAACGGATCTTGACCGCCTCCCTGGACGTTCTAGGCCGCCTCCGCTGGTGAACAAGCATGTCAATCTGGTCCGGCGAGGACGGTGAGAGATGCCTGACGGCGACTTCGACCTGGCTGACGCCTACGCCGTTGAGACCCCGGACGACAACCGTGACCTCTATGCCCGCTGGGCGGCGACCTACGAGTCGATGTTCATCGTCGACAACGGGTACGTGTACCACCTCGGGGTGGTCGGGTCGTTCGTCGACACGGCATCGGATGGGGACGACCCCGTCCTGGACGTGGGCTGCGGTACCGGCCTGGTGGGAGTCGCCCTTCGGGCCACCGGCCCTTGGACTGTCGATGGGCTGGACCTGTCAGCTGAGATGCTGAGAGAGGCCCGGGTCAAGGTCGCTGGTGAAGGAGATCTCGTCTACCGGCACCTCCATGAGGGCGACCTGACGGCCACTCTGGATATTCCGTCCGGTGCCTACGGCGCCGTGGTCAGCTGCGGAACCTTTACCCACGGGCATGTTGGTCCAACGGCCTTCGACGAGCTGTACCGCATTACCCGACCCGGGGGGCTGTTCGCTATTGGGATCAACCCGGACCACTTCACGAACCTGGGCTTCGCCGATCGATTCGTCGACGACGTGGCGGCCGGTCGCATCACCGAACCGGTGATCCGACGGGTGAATACCTACGAGACGGGTGACCACGCCGGTCAACTCTCGGCAGTGGCCGTCTTCCGGACGCTCTAGACGCCCTCGCGGGCTGGTTCAGGCGACAGCGCAGGACATATCGGCGCCACAGCACAAAGGCGATTTGATCTTGCCGTGGCCGTTAGGGCACTCCGAAACCTGGACGGTCGAGCCGTCATCCTTGGTCAGGATGGCGTCAACCAACGGTGTGTCACAGGCTCCGCAGGAGGCGTTGACGGACATGCCGCAGGACGAACATTCATAGGTGGCCATTGGAGTTTCCCTCTCGCTAACGGTCGCCGTGAATCCTTCCATACAGCTACTTCCTGCCCCAGGGATGCGAATTCCGGCCCAGTGTTCGGAGAGGCCCGACTCGAATACCCACCGTCTTCACCCAGCGTCAGCTACCGCTCGGTGCCTCTGGCCCATCGAGTTCGTGAGGAAACCGTTTCGCGGGTTCCTGTGATCTACTCATGGGGGTGGACCGTTCCGAGCCCTCCAACCATGTGGCATCGAACCGGATCGTTTGGGACAGCTGGGC
>JAKURX010000196.1 GCA_022451505.1 Acidimicrobiales bacterium
TGTCCCAACGGGAGTCGCCGAGTATCTGATCTATCAACGACCGGAGATTGTCGTTGATCGGGTAGGTGGTTGGCATCTTTTCGTCCAAGTACCGGGAGAAGGCTTCGACGTGCCGGGCCTCGTCGACCACCTGAGTGGCCCCGTAGTACTTGGCGTCAATCCACGGAACTGCCTCGACCAGCCGGGCCGTGCATAGGAGGGCGCCCTGTTCACCGTGGAGGAACTGGCTAAGCGACGTGCACTGTGAGTGGACGGCGAACTCCACCCACTGATCCTCGCTCCAGGAGGACACCGGGGAGTTGTCTAACTCGGCTAAGGCCCGAGCTGGGTAGCCCGGCGGTACTCCGGTCTCCTCAGCCTGTAGGTGGACGAGGCGTTCGGGGTCCACGTCGATGGACCAGTCCAGGTCGTCGCTGACGTTCCACTGGGCCCTCTTGGCCTTCTCGTAGAGGCGTCGGAGGCCGTCCCGATTGCGCTCGTAGTCCCAGGTGAAGGTGGTGTCGAACTCTGCTCGCACCCGGGCTAGGAGGTCCTCGAAGGCTTGGTCGGAGATTCCCCGAATCTACCAAGCCCCCCGGGCCTCGGATCGAACCCGCCGGCTGTCCTATCTGGTGGTGGCGGCCAAGTCCTCCGCCAGAGCGGACCGCTGACCTTCGTCAAGGGCCACTGTGCCTTCCAGGGCCGGTAGGTCACAGCCCAGGGCGACCGGGACGTCGGGCACGTTGAACGTCAGGTACTGAACGGCCGACAGACGGCGATCGCCGACCTGGGTCGGGTCGTACTCGGCGTGGGCGCGGGTGCCGTCGGCCAGTTCGACAAAGAGGTGTTTCTGGAGGCCCATCCACTCCTCGAGGAGCGGCTTCCGACGGGCCTCCTCCTCAATCTCTATGAGAAGAACGCAACCTAGGTGCCCCGACCCGCCCAGCATTTGGTTGTAGGTATCGATCTCTTCTCGGATGCTGGACTCCCGCACGATCCTCTCGGTCCGGACCATCTCCTGTATCTGGTAGCGGATCGTGTCGTGGTTCTCGAACAGGAACGTCAGGTGGTCACCGAGGTGGATCCGCCGGGGTCGCTTCACCTCGAAGATCCGGGCCCGTTCGTCTTCTCGGGTGTCCTCGTACGTCTGGTAGTCGAGGATCTCCGACCGGAACACGTGATGGGGGGGTATCCCGTCGGCCCCCATCAGTCCTGGCCGGGCCGTCGGGACTCCACCGGGGTGGGGAAGCCGTCGGGTTGGTAGGCCCGGGCCAGTATCGACATGGGGTGCATGGGTCGCCGTTGGGCGTGCTGGGCGAACTGCAGGGCGGCCAGCGGGCAGTCGGTGGCCCACACCTCGGCGTCGGCGTCGGCCATGGCGTCGAAGGCCTTACGGCCGATCCGTACCGAGACTTCGAAGCCCTCGGTGGACATGGCGAAGGTGCCGTCGTGACCGCAGCACTCCATGGTGGTCGCCGGCTTTACCCCAGGGATCTTGCGCAGTAGGTCGCGGCCCTTGAAGCCCACGGCTTGGGACCGCAGGTGGCATGGGGCGTGGTAGCTGACCCTCCCTGGGGTGCTGGCGAAGTCCGTGTCAAAGCGCTTCTCGTCGCGGATCGACCACAGGTACTCGCTCGGGTCGACGGTTGCCGCGGCCAGGGCCTCGGCCCGCCCCCGGTCGGTCGGCTCCACCAGTTGCGGGTACTCCTGGCGAAGCATCATCGAACAGGTTGGGTTGATGGCCACCACGGCCTTCCCGGCGGCCACGTGGGGTTCCAAACGATCCAGGTTGGTGGCCGCCTTGGTCCGCAGGGTCTCGAGGTCACCGGACTCCCAGGCCGGCATGCCACAGCAGGCCAGGCCCTTCTCGCATGTCACGCCGATTCCGTTGCGGGCTAGTACGGCCACCGTGTCCCGGCCCACCTCGGGATCGTTGTGCTCGACGTAGCAGGTGGGGAACAGCACCACCTCGCCATCGGCCGGTTTGCCGACCAGGCCCTCCGAGGTAGCCCAGCTGGTGAATGTGCGGCGGGCGAATCGGGGCAGTTCCTTGTCCGGGTGGATGCCGACCATGCGTTCCAGGAACGCGCGGTGCACCCGGCTGCGCCGGTTGAGGGCGTCGGCCAGTCCGCCACTGGCCCGGGCCAGGCGGGCCGTTCGGTCCGGGTCACCGAGAAGGCGCTCACGACGGCCCACTCCCTGACGTCGGGTTCCCTGGGCCCGGTAGCGGTGGACCAGTTTGGGAAAGTCGAGGAGGAAGTCGTGGTTATCACGTGCCGAATAGGGGCACTGGACCTCGCAGAGCTTGCACTGGAAGCAGGCGTCAAAGACCCGGGCCGTCTCGTCGTCGGTGATCCCACGGACGTCACCGTCGTGGTGGTCGTCCACGAACGAGAACAGCAACGGGAAGCTGTCGCAGTACTTGAAGCACATGCGGCAGCCCTGGCAGATTTCGAAGGTGCGGTCGATCTCGTCGGCCAGGCCCTGCGGGTCCCAGTAGACGTTGTCCGACGGGTCGTAGGACAGGCCCGGGGTGGGGGAGTACGGGATTGGTCCAGTCATCGGGGGTACCACCCGGCGATAATGGCCGGCTGCCCCGTCTCGGGACGACCGGCGTGTGGCACGAAGGTGACCGGTCCGAGGGTCAGTTGATGCTGTCGAGCAGCGACTGGAAGCGACCGGCGTGGGACTTCTCAGCCTTGGCGAGGGTTTCGAACCAGTCGGCGATCTCCTCGAATCCCTCCTCGCGGGCTGTCTTGGCCATTCCCGGGTACATCTCGGTGTACTCGTAGGTCTCACCGGCCACCGCGGCAGCCAGGTTCTCAGAGGTCTCACCAATG
>JAKURX010000197.1 GCA_022451505.1 Acidimicrobiales bacterium
CCAATGATCGACGAGAGGCCTGATATTTCAGGCCTCTCTGTCGTTTCTGGCCTCCTCAGCGGGCGCCCCGTTGCACACGATTGCTCACTCGACCAGGTGGCGCTCGAAGACATCTAGGAACCTGGCATCAGGCTCCTCTTGGACGTGGTTGACGTTCCACAGGCCCGACTCACGGACGAGATTTCGATCGGCTTGCCGACCGAGCCAGCCCGTAGACGAGTCGTCAATCTCCTGCCGTTTAGAAGCACTCAGTAGTGCGATCGAGCCAGCCTCGACTACTCCCCGATCACTCATCGAACTCGGAGGATCATCGACCTCAAGCCAGAGGAACGGCATCGCCCCAATGTGCTTGCTCACCGCTAGTTCAAGCGGGTACTCGCCTCTGCGAACATCCGACGGGGCGTTGCTTCCGACAGCCCACGAATGTCGGATTGAGTCTGACCAATGGCCAGATGCCAATAGTGCGGTGCCGACGTGGAGACGAAAGATCGACCCACGGTGGTTGCCGCCACCTGGCATTGAGCCGCCAACGGTTCCTCTGTGCTGAGACAAACGGCTCCAGAGCGTGGCACTCGACTTGCGTAAACCATGTGTGCCAACCCGCACCACCCGTGGCGTAGTGCCATCGGAGCGGAGTTCACCGTCCTCAAAGAAGAAATAGACACCTCGCTTAGGCCAATCCATTTGGCCGTGGCACCTGGCCAACTGACGCTTCCCGCCATTCACCTTCTCAAGTCGAGCCAGAAGGTCGTAGAACCGGTCGAGACATGCCTCGTGAGTGTTCACAGTCGGTGCTCACGGGCCTGCTTGTAGAACCGGAGTTGCTCACCGATTCGCATCCGCTCGGTCGGAATCTCGACCAGACAGCCCCTGTCCCGCAGGCCGTCCAACAGACCGAACTCGCGGTACTCAGCGCCAGCGTGAATCTCGAACACATCGCCCCGCCTGGGTTGGATCCGCTCGTCGATCACCAAGAGGAGCTGATTGCTCCACGACCGTCGAGCCAGTCGGCCGGCATCTTTAAGGGTCACGTTGTACGGAGCGAGCACCTCGTCTGGGTGCACAAGCCCGTGTTCTGCCGAGAGGATCCACCAACTATCGCTGGACCGCTCAACGTAAGAACGACGTCCAGCGAAGAGGGCCGACACGTATAGATCTTTCGCAGCCTGAGGAACAGCGGTCTTATCTTTCACGCACCCAACTAGCCCGATGCGCCGCTGGGTCAAGACCATCGACTCAAGGTAGGCCGATTTGGAATCCTCATTTCAGGAAACCCACCCCACCACCGGGGATGGCACCGGACTACCTACCTGGAGGGCCCTCAACTGGCGTTTGGAGGGGGCCGCACCTACGCGCGGGGTGCGGGGGTCACTCTCCAAACATTCCAGGAAACTTGTCGTCAAAGTCCGACCAACTCTTCCCAAACCTCTTCACCAAAGCAACACCGGCGACCCAGCGGTGGTGCACTGGGGGTTGGAGTTGTTGAAGCCAGCTCTCGCCCATCACCCGACGGTAGCCCTCGATATCCCACGCTGGCTGGAGGAACTGCCCCGTCCCGACGGGCCTCCGGTGGACTAGCCCTTAACCGAATCTCAGTGGAAGCGCGCCAAGTGTGGCAGCGTTCCGTCACGAGCGATCCGGAACACGGCGCGCTCACCTTCGTAGTTAGCATCGGGGCCGTGGAAGCAACGGGACATCCGGACGTGGTCGCCACAAAGGATCCAGCGGCACATCTCGCCGGGAAGCGATACCGGTTTAGCGACTACGACGGAGTCGAGGTAGGGCCGGCCCGCCATCTTGCCGAAGAACGGGCCCGACTTAATGCGCTGGAGTGGCAACATTTCGATGCCTCGATGATCGGAGCAACAATCGGCGCGGAGCTCAGCGGCGTCGACCTGACCGGAAACCTGCCCAAGGCTGTCGTGGCTGAGATCTACCAGGCCCTCGTCGATTACAAGGTGATCTTCTTCAGGAACCAGCGAATCTCTTCGGCCCAACATGTCTCTTTCGCCAAGCAGTTCGGGGACTTGGAAATTCACCCGTTTATCCCGTCGAACACCGGTCACCCCGAATTGGTGAGATTCGAAAAGGGGGCTGACACCGGTGGTTACGAGAATGCATGGCATCACGATGTGACGTGGCGCGAAGAACCGTCGAAGATCGCGATCCTGCGGGCCATCAGCGTTCCTCCGACCGGTGGAGACACGATGTTCGCCGACATGTACGCCAGCTACGAGGCTCTCGACGACTCCACACGAGCCGAACTCGAGGGCATGGTCGCCGTACACGACTTCGTCCGTTCCTTCGGCAGGCAGGTCCCTGAGGACCAACGGGCGGAGATGCGCGAGAAGTACCCGACGGTCGAGCATCCGGTCGTGGGCACTCACCCCATCACGAACCGTCCATACCTGTTCGTAAATCGGATCTTCATTGACCACATCAAGGGACTCTCCAGGGAAGAAAGCGTGCCGGTCATCGACAAGCTGGCTCGCCAGGCGGAGTGGGCCGAACACCAATGCCGGTTCCACTGGGCTCCCAACTCGATCGCTGTCTGGGACAATCGGGCGGCCCAGCACTACGCCTTGAGCGACTACTGGCCGGACGTACGCGTCATGGAACGGGCAAGCGTCGCAGGCGAACGACCCACAGCCTGACCTGCGGTTTTTCCGGCGGGCAAGGCCCTGGTCAGGGCCGGTCCGGGCCCTCGGGGCGGTCAGGCGCCGGTCGGGCTCCAGATGTCGTTGCAGGCCTCACAGGTCGATTCGGCCACCAGGCCGGTTCGCATGAGGGCGCGAAACACCCAGCAGCCGGCGCAGA
>JAKURX010000198.1 GCA_022451505.1 Acidimicrobiales bacterium
TTGAAGCCGCCGACAACGTCTTCGACCAGTCCCTGCATCGATCCGGACCGGTCGATCAGGAACGAAACGTGCACGGGCACGTCACCGTCGGATCCCCCGCCCGGGTTCGGCTTTGGAACCACTCGTGTGGCCAGGCTGATCCGGTCGGCGACATCCACCGCTGCGGTGAGACCAGCGATCTGGGTGAGTTCGGACGGCCAGACACCATCACCGTGGCGGGCACCAAGACATGCGCCTGCCATGGCCGCAATGGTGTCGGTGTCGCCTCCGGCGTTCACCGCGTTGAGGAGTCCCTGAACGGGAGTCGTCGCGGTCGCTGCACACCACAATGCGGCAGGGACCGCTTCGATGGCGACCGGTCCGGTGCCGAGCATGCTCAATGCCGCTTCCGGACTCTGCGCGAGCATGGCCGGCAGGATCCGGATCCGGTCGATGACCGTCACTCCGTCGATGTCGCCCTGGTTGAACTCGGCGCAGATGTCGGCAACCGCCGTCAACCAGGCGGCATCCAGTGGGCCATCGCCGTTTGCCGCGAGGGCAACGGCGGCGGCGAATGCTGCAGCAGCCGAGGTGGCAACCGGGTGGCCATGGGTGACCGACGTGGACAGGGCCGCCTCGTACGCGGCCCGTCGTGGATCGCCGGCCCACATGAGGCCGAACGCGGCACACCTGGCGGCTCCGGAAGTTCCCGCTGAGCCTGTCGCCGCGGCAGACCACCAGGGGCGGCCGGCCCGAATGGCAGCCTGGGCCCGCAGGACGGCCTGGCCACGGGTATCGATGGTGGTCGCGGCAAGCCGGGCGCCGAAGCGCTCCGGATGGGACTCCGCACCAGCCAGGATGCTGTCCGCTGTCATGAGCGTCAGCTGGGTGTCCGAGCCGGCCTTCGGGTTCGGGATGACGTGGCCGGTGATCGGACCCAGGTTGGCAACGATCCAGTTGCGGGGACGGTCCTCGACCGGTTCGCCAAGGGCTTCTCCTACCACGGCGCCGATGAGGGCGCCTCTGGAACGGTCCTTCGGTGCCGGCTGCAGGTCGGGATTGCCTACGGGTGGGTTGCCGATCAGGCCGCTGACCGCCTTGGCGGCGTCGGGTCCGAATCGGGCCTGGATGTTCTGTGTAGCTTCCATGTGAAGCAGCTCCTCTTCGTTCTAGTCGTTTCGACTATATAGGATTCTAAGTATTCTTGTCAAATCGACTTAATTAAACTAGCTTGGTGGGGTGAACGACGACCTGACGATGCCCTCCGACTACGAGTATGGGGAGGGGGTGTGACAGTGGACTCGGAAACGCCTTCCGACTACGACCCGCACGCCTTTCCACCGTTCGCTGTCACCGTCGACATCGTCGTCATGACGATCATCGAAAACGACCTGCGAGTGCTCCTCATCAGGCGCGCCGTGCCGCCGTTCCGCGACTCCTGGGCCCTCCCCGGCGGCTTCGTCCGCCCGGACGAGGACCTCGACACTGCAGCAGCACGAGAACTGGCCGAAGAGACCTCCATCAGCCAGGAACCGGGCCACCTCGAACAGTTCGGCACCTACGGCCACCCGGACAGGGATCCCAGGATGCGCGTGGTGTCCGTCGGCTATTGGGCCATCGTCCCGGACCTACCCGCCCCGAAGGGCGGAAGCGACGCCGCCTATGCCGAACTCGTCCCTGTCGCCGAACTGGAGAGCGGCCGGATACGCCTCGCGTTCGACCACGACCGGATCGTCGCCGACGCCATCGCACGTGCCCGGTCCAGCCTCGAGGACACCACGATCGCGACCCACTTCTGCCCGCCGGAGTTCACCATCAGCGACCTCCGACGGGTCTATGACGCCGTCTGGGACTCCAAGCTCGACCCCGGCAACTTCCAACGGAAGGTCAAGCAGACCGTCGGCTTCCTCAAGCCCCTAAAGCAGACAGCCAGGTCGGGCGACAAGGGCGGCCGCCCTGCCGGCCTCTGGACCACCGGACCTGCAGAAACACTCAGCCCACCGCTGACCAGACCAGACAAGGGTTAGTGGTTAGCGGTTCGAAAGCGCTGCACCACCACGAACACCGGGTAGGAATCGAGGCCCTGTCACACCCCCCCTCTACCTTTCGTCCATGGCCGACAAGTACGCGACCAGGGCACGTGCAACACGACGCGAACGCCAGCTAGAGCGTTGCGGCGAGAAGCGCTCCTTTCCCGACGAGCAATCGGCGCGCCTCCACAACACCGGCCAACGGCCCTACAAGTGCGCGATCTGCGCTAGCTGGCATCTCGCGTCATACAAGGTTAGAGCTGCCCTCCGGGCACCAGTACCACATCGGTACCGCAACCACCACCGAGCACTACCCGCGAGGGGGTAACCATGTCTGATTTCGATTCAGCTGCAAGTCAGGGCGACAACACCGAACTGGAGGGACGCCACTGCGATGCGTGCGGCGAATGGTTGGAGCCGGGCCGGGAATGGTGCCCAACCTGTGGGATGGACCGCTGACCCAGATTTTCCCGTCTATTTGGCCTTGAGGAAATGGCTGTCACACCCCGTCGTCATACTTGTTTCATGAGTAGGACGACCAAAACCACAGAACCAGTGCAGTAGCGCGCGTCGTCCACAGGGCCGTTCCAGGGCTTCGACTTGTCCAGGAATAGCTCGCCCGGTTCCATCGCAACCGTTGGGAGATTCGCTTCCCTGCTGGTGCAGTGGCCCGGGTCTCGCCGATACCGGCCCCTGGGAGGCTTCCCCCCAGGTCCCTGGTTCGGCCTTCCACTTAGGGCTCCGGCCCCAACGGCAGCGTGCGTTGCCTCGTTCCTGTTCGGGGGCGGTGACGCCAACCACAAAC
>JAKURX010000199.1 GCA_022451505.1 Acidimicrobiales bacterium
CACCACGTTGTTCTCCATCTTCATCGCTTCGAGTACGCACACCGGCTCACCGGCTGCGACGGCGTCGCCGGCTTCGACGAGCACCTTGACGATCGTCCCCTGCATGGAGGCCCCCCCTTCACCACTGCCCGATCTACCGGCCGACCCGCGGGTGCTCGACCGGCGAGGCCTCGCCGACTCGCCGGTTTTCGGCAACCACACTCCGACCGCGAACCGACGACCGTCGACCTCCACGGTGACCTCCCGGCGCACCGCCTCACCAGCCTCCTCCACACGCGGCCTGCCGTCCCCGGCCGGGCCGACCCCGTCGAGGTCGAGGACGTCTTCCACCCATCGGGTCGAATGGGCCACCGCGCTGAAGTCCGGGTGGCCAAGGATGGCCACCCCGGCTGGCGCGGTGGTCGCCACCCCAGTGACCTCCAGTTCGGACAGGGCCCGCAGGCTCCGGTGGATCGCCGCTTCCCGGTCGGCCCCCCACACCACCAGCTTCCCGACCAGGTTGTCGTAGAACTGGCTCACCTCATCGCCCGCCTCGTAGCCGCCGTCGAACCGAACCCCAAATCCGTTCGGCACCCGAAGAGTGGCGATCCGCCCCGGGGACGGCAGGAACAGCCCGCCGGCCGGGTCCTCGGCGTTGATGCGCACCTCAATGGCGTGACCGGAGATGGCTATGTCACCCTGGTCGAAGCTCAGGGGCTCCCCGGCCGCCACCCGTAGCTGCTGTTCCACCAGGTCAAGGCCGGTGACCATCTCGGTCACCGGGTGTTCCACCTGCAGGCGGGTGTTCATCTCCAGGTAGTAGAACTCGCCATCCTGGTAGAGGAACTCCACTGTTCCCGCGTTGGTGTAGCCGCAGCCGGTAGCCACCGCTACGGCCGCCTCGCTCATGGCGGTTCGTACCCCCTCAGGCAGGCCGGGCGCCGGGGCCTCCTCGATGAGTTTCTGGTGGCGGCGCTGCGTCGAACAGTCCCGATCACCGAGGTGGACGGCATTGCCGTGCGTGTCGGCCAGCACCTGCACCTCTACGTGACGGGGCGCTTCCAGGTACCGCTCCAGGTACAGGTCGTCGCGGCCGAAGGCAGCCATTGACTCCCGGCGGGCCGACTCGACGGCCGCATCGACCTCCTGATCGTCCTGAACGACCTTCATGCCTCGCCCCCCGCCCCCATGCACCGCCTTGACAGCCACCGGCCAGCCGTGCTCGGCCGCGAAGGCCCGCACCTGGTCGGGGTCGGTGACCGGATCGGTGGATCCCGGCACGCAAGCCACCCCAACCCGTTCGGCGGCCTCCCGGGCCGAGATCTTGTCGCCCATTACCTCGATGGCCTCCGGCGGCGGGCCCACGAAGGTCACCCCACGCTCGGCAACCGCCCGGGCGAAATCAGCATTTTCGGACAGGAACCCGTACCCCGGATGCACCGCGTCGGCCCCGGACCTCTCCAGGGCGTCGAGCACCCGGTCGACGTTCAGGTACGACTCGGTGGCTGTCACTCCACCCAGGGCGTACGCCTCGTCGGCCAGGCGCACGTGCAGGGCGTCGCAGTCCAGGTCCGAATAGACGGCCGCTGACGCCACCCCCAGGTCGCGACAGGCCCGCACCACGCGCACCGCAATTTCGCCGCGGTTGGCGACCAGAACCTTCGAGAACACGCCATATGGTTACCCGAATGACGGCCCGAACCAACACCACGCCGGCCGGAGGCCCACCGGAGGGGTGGGTGGTCCGACTCTCGGGTACCCGGTTCGCCTCCGTGGAACACGTCGAGGCCACCGGGTCGACCAATGCCGACCTGGTGGCCCGGGCCGGTGACGCCGGCGACGGAACCGTCCTGGTCACCGACCACCAGACCGCCGGCCGGGGACGACTCGGCCGCACCTGGGATGCCCCGCCAGGTACAAACCTGCTCGTTTCGGTGCTGTTGCGTCCCACCTGGCCACCCGAGATCCATCCTCTGGTCACCCCGGCACTGGCCGTGGCGGCCGTCGACGCCCTCGCCGGAATGGGTGTCCCAACCGCCGTGAAGTGGCCCAACGACCTTGTCGTAGAAGGCGGACTGGCCCCCGGAAAGGTGGCCGGGATCCTCGCCGAGCTCATCGGCGGCCCGCCCCCGGCCGCCGTGATCGGCCTGGGGCTTAACCTGGCCTGGCCAACCGCCGGGGACGACGCCCCACCGGGGGCCACGTCCCTGCGGGCCCACGGTCACACTGTCGACCGGTGGGACCTGCTGGCCCTTGTCCTGGTCAACTTCGACGCCCAACTGGTCGACCTGGCTGCTGCCGGCGGTCGCGAACGCCTGCGGGAAGCCCATCTGGGCCGGTCGGCGACAGTCGGCCGGAGGGTGCGCGCCGAAACACCCACCGGACCGGTGGAGGGCAGCGCGGTGGACATCACCACAGACGGATCGCTACTCGTCCGGCCCGACGACCCGGAAGACGACCTAGTACCGGTGTCCGCCGGCGAGGTCACCCACCTGAAGTCCGTCTAACGGAGCCCGACCTACGGGTCGGGGCTGGTGGCCACCAGGGCGGCGAAGGCCGCTACCAGTCCCGCGGTGACTGGCCCCGGGGCCTCCGGCAGCACCGTGTCGTCGACCGCCGAGATGGCACCCACCTCCCGGGTCGACGAGGTCAGGAACGCCTCGGAGGCGACCGCGAACTCACCCGGGTCGACGTCTCGCTCCACAACCTCGGCCAACTCCAAGACCAGTTCTCGGGTGATCCCAGCCAGGCAACCCGAGGAAAGCGGCGGGGTAACCAGCACCCCGTCGATGACCAGAAACACGTTGGTGCCCGTCCCCTCGCACAG
>JAKURX010000002.1 GCA_022451505.1 Acidimicrobiales bacterium
GGGTGAGGGCGGCCCGGTCCCGGAGCATGACGTCGAAGTAGCCCTCGTCCACGCCCAGCCCAACGGCCAGAATCCGCAGTACCCGACGCTGCAGATCCAGGATCGTGTGGTGGAACGCCATGAGGACCTCGGTGGTCCCGGGTAGGTCCTCGTCGGGCAGGGTCGGGTCGCCGTAACGGTGGGGGTAGCGCAAGCGCAGCGGATGCCCAGCGGGTACCGGCAGGCTCCAGTTGAGCATCTCCTTGAAGTCCGGCACCTCAGATACGGCGGCCGTCTCCACCAGCAGGCCCGTGTAGCCGGTCTGCCCGTTGGATCCCGGTACCGTGCACCGGTCCTTGCGGTCCTGGGGGAGCGAGAAGAAGGCAGCCAGGCGACCGTAGGCATCGTCCAGTAGGTCCTCGGAGAGGTCGTGGCGGACGTACACGAACCCGGTGGCCAGGCTCCGCATGGTGCCGTCGACCACGGCCGCCCGGGTCGCCGCATCGCCTGACTCGAAGGCCGGGAGGTCGACGTCGAGGATGGGAGACGGCTGGGCCATGGCCGACACGTTAGGCCGACCAGCACCATGGGCGGCCGGGCCCAAGGTCCCGGCTATCTGAAGACGGCCACGAGGCGCGCGATTCTGGGCGCCTCGGAGCCCGGTCCGACCACACCTCGCGCGACCGCCAGGAAAACCTGTCCGAGAGGGTGGGGATTCTCTTGACACGGTTGTAATTACATGCGTGCAATTCATTTCCGGGTCGCGCTCGCGAACTCCCCGAACCACCGCCCGGTGGCCACTCGAGGGGACACGCGTCGCTCCGGGAACGGACGAGGCGAACCGTGGCAGCGGGAACACCGGCGGGACGACCGGGGGAAAGAGGGACTGGGCGATGACCATCACCGAGGATCGCATCGAGGGACCGGGCACCGAGTCGACCGGCGCCACGGCCATGCGGGTGCGGAAACGCAACGGTGACCTGGAGCCGGTCGACGTCAACAAGATTGTGCGGGCCGTTGAACGGTGCGCGGCCGGTCTCCCCGGCGTCGACCCGATGCGGGTGGCTACCCGGACCATCTCCGGCTTATGCGACGGCGCCACCACCGAGGAGCTCGACGAACTGTCCATCCGGACCTCGGCTGCCTTCATTGTCGAGGAGCCCAACTACTCCCGCCTCGCCGCCCGCCTCTTGTCCACCGTGATCGACAAGGAGGTCCGAAACCAGGACATCCACTCGTTCTCCCAGTCGGTAGCCGTGGGCGTCGACCAGGGCCTAATCGGTGCCGAGGTGGCCAGTTTCGTGGCCACCAACGCCCGGAAGCTCAACGACACTGTGGAGGGCGAGCGGGACCAACTGTTCGAGTTCTTCGGCCTGCGTACCGTTTACGACCGCTACCTCCTGCGGCACCCCGAGAACCGCATGGTGGTGGAAACTCCCCAGTACTTCTTCCTCCGAGTGGCCTGCGGCCTCTCCACCTGCCCCGAGGAGGCCATCCGCTTCTACCGGCTCA
This sequence comes from Acidimicrobiales bacterium, assembly GCA_022451505.1. Taxonomy (GTDB): domain Bacteria; phylum Actinomycetota; class Acidimicrobiia; order Acidimicrobiales; family MedAcidi-G1; genus UBA9410. The sequence continues at coordinate 1,492 of JAKURX010000002.1, forward strand.
TCTCGTCGCTGCAGTACCTCCCGTCCAGCCCGACACTCTTCAACTCAGGCACCAGCCACCCCCAGATGTCGAGCTGCTACCTGCTGGACTCACCGGAGGACAGTCTCGACGGCATCTACAAGCGGTACACCGACATTGCCAAGCTCTCGAAGTTCGCCGGCGGCATCGGCGTGGCCTGGCACCGGATCCGCTCCAAGGGCTCGCTCATCCGGGGCACCAACGGCCTGTCCAACGGCATCGTCCCGTGGCTGAAGACTCTGGACAGTTCGGTGGCCGCCGTGAACCAGGGCGGACGGCGGAAGGGGGCGGCCTGTGTCTACCTGGAGTCCTGGCACGCTGACATCGAGGACTTCCTGGACCTCCGGGAGAACACCGGCGACCCCACCCGCCGCACCCACAACCTGAACCTGGCCAACTGGATTCCCGATCTGTTCATGGAGCGGGTGGAAAAGGATTGGAAGTGGTCGCTGTTCGATCCACGAAAGGTCCCCCACCTCACCGACCTGTACGGCGCCGAGTTCGAGGCTGCCTACCAGAAGGCCGAGGAGGAGGGCATCTACGAACGCCAGATCCCGGCCCGCGAGCTCTACAGCCGCATGATGCGCTCTCTGGCCCAGACCGGTAACGGCTGGATGACGTTTAAGGACGCCTCAAACACGAAGTGCAACCAGACGGGTACCGAAGGACGGGTGGTGCACCTGTCCAACCTGTGCACGGAGATCCTGGAGGTCACCGACCAGTCGGAGACCGCGGTGTGCAACCTCGGCTCGGTGAACCTCGGGGCCCTAGTGGCCGACGGGGTGTTCGATTTCCAGCGCCTCGCTGAGGTAGTTCGCCTGGCTGTTCCGTTCCTGGACCGGGTGGTTGACATCAACTACTACCCCACTGAGGAAGCGTCGACCTCGAACAACGCGTGGCGTCCGGTCGGCCTGGGTCTCATGGGCCTCCAGGACGTGTTCTTCAAGCTCGGCCTCCCCTTCGACGCCCCGGAGGCCCGTGACCTCTCGAAGCGGATCTCTGAGGAGATCTACTTCAACGCCCTCTGGGCTTCGACGGAATTGGCCGAGGCCTCTGGGCCCCACGACAACTTCGCTCTCACCCGGGCGGCCACGGGCGACCTGCAGTTCGACCTATGGGGAGTGGAACCGACCGCCGCCGCCCGCTGGGAAACCCTGCGGGCCCGAGTGGCCGAGCATGGCCTCCGGAACTCGCTGCTCATCGCCATCGCCCCCACGGCGACTATCGCCTCGATCGCCGGATGCTGCGAGTGCATCGAACCCCAGGTCTCGAACCTCTTTAAGCGCGAGACGCTGTCCGGCGAGTTCATGCAGATCAACCGGTACCTGGTGCGTGAACTCCAAGACCGGGGGCTGTGGAACGAAGCCATGGCCAACCGGGTCAAGATGGCCGAGGGATCCATCCAGAACGTGGAGGGCATCACGGACGACCTGAAGGACGTCTATCGCACGGCGTGGGAGATCCCGATGCGATCGCTGATCGACATGGCTGCCGAACGCGGCGCCTTCGTCGACCAGAGCCAGTCGCTGAACCTATTCATGGAGTCACCCACCATCGGCAAGCTCAGCTCCATGTACCTTCACGCCTGGAAGTCCGGCGTGAAGACCACCTACTACCTGCGCTCCCGTCCGGCAACCCGCATCAACAAGACAACGACCGGCGGCCCGGCTGGAGGCCCCGACGAGGGTGAACCGGTGGAAAAGCCCACGTTCACGGACGCCGAGACCGTGGCCTGCTCATTGGAGAACCCCGAGTCCTGCGAAGCGTGCGACTGATGGCCCTGGCAGAAGTCCCGTTCGAGGAACCGGCCGACGAGGCCGCCCCGCGCATTGACCCCGCGGCCCGCCGGATCAACATCTTGGACCCGGGATTTGACCTGACGCTCCGACCCATGCGGTACCCGGAGTTCTACGAGATGTACCGGGACGCCATCAAGAACACCTGGACGGTCGACGAGATCGACTTCTCCGACGACCTGGTCGACCTAGACCGAAAGCTGGTCCCAGCCGAGAAGCACCTCATCAACCGGCTAGTCGCCTTCTTCGCCACCGGTGACTCGATCGTGGCCAACAACCTGGTGCTGAACCTCTACCAGCACATCAACGCCCCCGAGGCCCGGATGTACCTGTCGCGCCAACTCTACGAGGAGGCGCTCCACGTCCAGTTCTACCTGACGCTGCTCGACAACTACATCCCGGACATGGCCGAGCGGGAGGACGCTTTCGCGGCCATCCACAGCATCCCCTCTATCGCCCAGAAGGGTGAATTCTGCTTCAAGTGGATGAACTCGGTGGAGCACCTCAACGAGCTGGACACCGACGAGAAGCGCAAGACCTTCCTGTTGAATCTCATCTGCTTTGCCACGTGCATCGAGGGCCTCTTCTTCTTCGCCGCTTTTGCCTACGTCTACTTCCTGCGCTCCAAGGGCCTCCTGAACGGGCTGGCCGCCGGCACCAACTGGGTGTTTCGCGACGAGAGTTGCCACATGAACTTCGCTTTCGCAGTCATCGACACGGTGCGCCGCGAACAACCCGAGCTGTTCGACGAGGACCTGGGCAACCGGATCTACGAGATGATCGAGGAGGCCATCGACTGCGAGTACCGGTTTGCCGAGGACCTCCTCGGCCAGGGGGTACCCGGTATGTCGACCGCCGACACCAAGCAGTACCTGCAGTTCGTGGCCGACCAGCGCCTGGCCCAGTTGGGCCTGAGCCGGCGGTACCACGTGAAGAACCCGTTCGGCTTCATGGAACTGCAGGACGTCCAGGAGTTGACCAACTTCTTCGAGCGCACGGTCGTCGCCTACCAGGTAGGCGTCGAAGGCGACGTGGCGTTCGACGAGGACTTCTAGACCCGAAGCCCCGGCCGTCGCCCAGAACAACCTTTCAGCGGTCGCTTCGTCGGCGCCGCAACACCAGGGCCGCTCCGCCAGCGATCAGCACCGCAGCGGCCCCTAGCCCAACCGCCGGCAGGCCCCCGCTCGGCTCCCGGCGAGGCCCACCGGCCTCCACCGGTCCCTCCGATACCGAGAGGTCCCCTGCCCTCTCCAGCGTCGTCGACGGGGACGGCGTCCCGGGTTCCACGGTGGCGACGGTCGTCGTCCCGACGGCGTGGGAGGTCGTTGTAGCAATGGAGTGGGAGGTCGTTGTAGCAATGGAGTGGGAGGTCGTCGTGGCTGGTGAGGTCCGGATCTCCGTCGTGGTACTCGGAACCTCCGGCCCTCCTTCCAATATCACACTGGGTTTGGCGCGGAACGGGCCGCTCACCTCCCAGGTCACGCCAACGTGACGGCCCTCGGCACCGGTCCCCCAGTCGATGGCCGGCACCATGTCCCGGACTAGCGCCTCGCCCCGCCCCCGGAGCGAGCTCACGTAGAACCGGGTCCCGGACGGATCGAAACACGGCCCGGTGGCCTGGGATAGGCGGTGGTCGGCACCGACCATGCGGCAAAACGGGGCCACCTCTCCCTCGGGGCTAACCACCGCCACCTCCATGTCACCCCGATCCTCGACCACGAAGAGGTCTCCCGACCTGGTGTGGACGGTCAGGTCACCGATGCCGACCAGCGGTTGGCGGTGGCCCGAACCGTCCCAGACCACCGAGTGGCGTTGCCCGGCTAGGTCCACGGCGTGGACCCGGTCGTCCAGCGCGGTGGTGAACAGGAGCACGCCGTCATGGACCCAGACTCCACCCCCCACCGGGGTCACGAACCCGTCGGCGACCTGGACCCGGGTGGGGATCACGGTCGCCGACGGGTCGGGAACCGCCAACCACGACACGCCACCGTCCCGGTCGACGGCCATGGCCTCCAGGAGCCCGTCGGCCAACGCAGCATCCGAATCCGCCTCATCCAAGATGGTGAAGCGGTAAAGCCGGCCGTCGCGGTGGGCCTCGGTCAGGTAGCAGTGGCCTCCGGCCGGGTCGACGGCCACCGACCCGTGGGTGCGCACCCCCAGGGCATTACGGGCTACCGCCGGGTCATGCCCCATCGGATCGCACTCCCAGACGCGACCGTCCCCTCCGAAGGCCTCCTGGCAAGACAACCAGGTCCCCCACGGGGTGGTGGCGCCCCGACTGTTGGAATGACTGTCAGTGAGGATGGCCGAGGCTCCAGTGATCGATCCGTCGGCAGCGAACCGGACGGCCGACGCCCCACCCCACCGCTCGCCGGGGGTCTGGAAGTCGAATACTTCGTGGTTGCAGGCCAGGATCCAGCCCCCGTCGGCCACCGGAACCGTCCCCTTGCCATCGGGGAAGACGGGCCACCGGTAGTCCGTCCCGTTCACCGGGCTACCCCCCACGGCAACGATCCGCGAGGCAAACCCCTCGGGGAGCACCAGCCCGTTCCCGTCGGGCGACCGCCCGTCAAGCGACCCGTACGGACCGACGCCGGGTTGGGCAGCAGTAGCGCCCGCTGGGGTGGTGGCCAAGAGGACCGAGCCGGCGGTCGCTGCCAGGCCGTTCCGCAGGAAGACCCGCCGGTCCACTGGGTCAGCCGCCGAAGGCGTCGAGCAACCGGTCAGCGGCGGCCGCCGGCGAGGTCCGCCCGTCGCGGACATCAGCCTCGACCGAACCTAGAAGGTCCAGCACTCCGGGGTCAGTCCGCAGGGCGGTCAGCAGCCGGTCCTCCACCATCGACCACATCCATGCCAGGCGCTGGGCCCGACGACGGTCCTCCCACTCGCCGGTGGCCATGAGGGTGGACCGGTGGGCCACCACCTGGTCCCAGAGCTCATCTAGACCGTCGCCCGTCAGGCCGGCGCAGGTCACCACGCTCGGCGTCCAGGTCGGGCTGGTCGCCTCGGTGAGGCGGAGGGCGGCCGAGTAGTCACGGGCCGCCGTCCGGGCCGCCGGCGCGTTGTCCCCATCCGCTTTGTTGATGGCGATCATGTCGGCCAACTCCAGGACACCCTTTTTGATGCCCTGAAGTTCGTCACCGGCGCCGGGCAGCATCAGCAACAGGAAGAAGTCGACCATGCCAGCCACCACGGTCTCCGACTGTCCCACTCCGACCGTCTCCACCAGCACCACGTCGTAGCCGGCGGCCTCCAGGACGACCATGGTCTCCCGGGTCGTTCGGCTCACCCCGCCCAGGGTCCCGGCGCTGGGCGACGGGCGCACGAAAGCCGCCGGATCGTTGGCCAGGCGGAGCATGCGGGTCTTGTCGCCCAGAATGCTGCCACCAGTCAGCTTGCTGGTCGGGTCCACGGCCAGCACGGCCACCCGGTGGCCAGCGCCGGTCAGCTTGGTACCCAGGGACTCGATGAACGTGCTCTTGCCCACACCGGGAACGCCCGTGATGCCTACCCGGTGCGACTCCACGGCGTGGAGAAGCAGGACGTCCAGCAACTCACGGGCCTGTACCCGGTGGTCGGACCGAGTGGACTCGACCAGGGTCAGGGCCCGGCCAACAGCGGCTCGATCAGCGGCCAGAACCCCCTCGACCAGTTCATGGACGGTCACGGCCCTGGTCCCGGTCAGGCCAGCCAGTCGAGCAGGTCGACGGCCGCCTCGGTAACCACCGTCCCCGATGGGAACACGGCCGCTGCCCCGGCGGCCAGCAGGACGTCGTGGTCGGCTGGCGGGATGACCCCACCGACCACGATGGCGATGTCGTCCCGGCCCAGGGCCACCAGCTCGGCCAGGAGTTCGGGCACCAGCGTCAGGTGGCCGGCGGCAAGTGAGCTCACGCCCACCACGTGCACGTCGTTCTCCACCGCCTGGAGGGCCACCTCGGCCGGGGTGGAGAACAGGGGTCCGATGTCGACGTCGAATCCCAGGTCGGCGAAGGCCGTAGCGATGACCTTCTGGCCCCGATCGTGGCCGTCCTGGCCGACCTTGGCCACCAGGATGCGGGGCCGCCGGCCATGGCTCGCTTCGAAGTCGACCACCCGGCGGCGCGCCAATCCGACGGCTTCGCCGTCGCCGACCTCTCTGTTGAACACTCCGGAGATAGTGCGGACCTCCGCCACGTGACGCCCGTAGACCGTCTCCAGGGCGTCGCTGATCTCCCCGACCGTAGCCCTCGCCCGAGCCGCGTCGACGGCCAGAGCTAACAGGTTGGCCCGGACGTCGGCAGCACCCCGGGTCAGGGCGTCCAGTGCCGCGGAACAAGCTGCGGGATCACGCTCGGCGCGGAGCCGTTCCAGCTTGGCCACCTGGTCGGCCAGGACCCGGGCGTTGTCCACTCGACGCACCTCGACCTCGTCGTGGCCCTCTGGTCGGTAGCAGTTCACCCCGATGACCGATTGACGTCCGGAGTCGATCCGGGCCTGGGTGCGAGCCGCCGCCTCCTCGATCCGCAACTTGGGGATGCCGGCCTCGATGGCCTGGGCCATCCCGCCGATCTCCTCCACCTCGACCAGGTGCTCCCGGACCCTGACCGCCAGGTCGTGGGTAAGCCGCTCCACGTGGTAACTGCCGGCCCACGGATCGGCCACCCGACACGTACCGCTCTCCTGCTGGAGGAACAGCTGGGTGTTCCGAGCGATGCGGGCCGAAAAGTCGGTCGGAAGGGCCAACGCCTCGTCCAAGGCGTTGGTGTGCAGCGACTGGGTGTGGCCCTGGGTGGCCGCCATGGCCTCCACGCAGGTGCGGACCACGTTGTTGTAGACGTCCTGGGCGGTGAGGCTCCAGCCCGACGTCTGAGAATGGGTGCGCAACGACGACGACCGGGGGTCCCGCGGCTCGAACTGCTTCATGAGGTCTGCCCACAGCAGCCGGGCAGCCCGCAGTTTGGCTACCTCCATAAAGAAGTCCATGCCGATAGCCCAGAAGAAACTAAGGCGCGGGGCGAAGGCGTCGACGTCCAGCCCTGCAGCCACACCGGCTCGCACGTACTCCACCCCGTCGGCCAACGTGTAGGCCAGTTCCAGGTCGGCCGTGGCCCCTGCCTCTTGCATGTGGTAGCCGGAGACGGAGATTGAGTTGAAACGCGGCATCTCGGCACTGGTGTAGGCGAAGATGTCCGAGATGATCCGCATGGACGGGGCAGGCGGGTAGATGTACGTGTTCCGGACCATGAACTCCTTGAGAATGTCGTTCTGGATGGTCCCCGACAGTTGCGACGGCGCAACCCCCTGCTCCTCGGCGGCCACGATGTAGAGGGCCAGGACGGGCAGCACGGCCCCGTTCATGGTCATGGAGACACTCATCCGGTCCAGCGGGATCCCCTCAAAGAGCGTGCGCATGTCGAGGATGGAGTCGATGGACACCCCTGCCATCCCGACGTCGCCGGCCACCCGCGGGTGGTCGCTGTCGTAGCCCCGGTGGGTGGCCAGGTCGAAGGCCACGCTGAGGCCCCGCTGACCGGCGGCCAGGTTGCGCCGGTAGAAGGCATTGCTCTCCTCGGCCGTGGAGTACCCGGCGTACTGGCGGATGGTCCACGGCTGGCTGGCGTACATAGTTGGGTACGGCCCGCGGAGATACGGCGCGATCCCCGGCCATCCGTCAAGGGTGTCCAGGCCCGCCACGTCAGCCTCCGTGGACAGGGCAGGAACGTTGATCTGCTCGGGTGTCCGACGGACCAGGAGTTCGGGACCCCGCCCAGTCTCAGCCGCCACCCGGTCGGCCCAGGCGTCCAGGTCGTTCGGAGCTGGGCTGTCCCCCAGTTCCACAGTGCTGAAGTCGGGGATGGCGTTCATCGCTCCACCCCGCACCAGTCCAGAGCCCTACCCAGTACCTCGACCACGTCAATTCCCGGGTGGAGGAACTCGTCGATACCAGCAGCCTGCCAGGCCGCCTCGTCGTCGCCCGGCTCGCCGACCAGCGCCACCCATCCGGCACCGGAGGCCTTCAGGGAGGATGCCGTCCGGGCAGCCTCTGCGGCGTACCGGTCGTCGGACCCGCACAGCACGGCGGGACCGTCTGAGTCGAGACTGTCGAGGTCACCATCGACGGCACGAATCCCAGCCACCGCGAACAGGTTGCGGGCGAAGGTGACCCGCTCAGCATGCCCGTCCAGGGGGCCTAGGGCGATGATCCGCACGGTCGGCTGATCAGCGGCCCCGTCGGCGGCGTCCCGCAACGCCTCGAACACCGAGGCCGACCGACGAAGGGGCAACGGGCCCTCCGCCGGTGGAGGGCCCGGCGGTCGCCGCACGGCCACCTCGTCGAGGTCGGGGAACTCGGACACCCCGGTAAGGGGATCGGCCCGGGTCGCTAGGCGTTCGTACCGTCGGGCCCAGCCGGCCTCAGCCTCGGCGGTCGCCCGACCCGAGGCCAGCGCGGTGGCCATACCCCCCTCGGCCTCAAGGTTCCGAAACCGTTCCCAGGTCGCGGCGGCCAACCGGCCGGTCAGGTCCTCCACGTACCACGAACCGCCGGCCGGGTCGATAACGGCGGAAAGTCTGCTCTCCTCCAGGAGCAGGAGCTGCAGGTTGCGAGCCGTGCGTCGGCCGAACTCGTCCGGCCGCCCCAACGCACTGTCGAAGGGGCGCACGGTCACCGACCGGGCACCGCCAATTCCGGCGGCGAAGGCAGCCACCGTGGACCGCAGCATGTTCACCCACGGGTCGCGACGGCTGAGCATGGCAGCCGAGGTGAGGGCGTGCTGGTAAACGGCGCCCTCCGCCGGGTCAGCTCCACAGGCCTCGGCCATACGAGTCCACACGCGGCGGAAGGCCCGGAACCGGGCCACGGTAAGGAACTGGTCGGCGTCGGCCGGGAGGGTGACCGAAAGGGTTGCTAGGGCGTCGGACAGGTCGATCCCGTGGTCGACGAGGGCCCGCAGGTAGGTCACTCCGGTGGACAGGGCGGAGGCCAGCTGGCCGGCGTCGCTGGTCCCAGCGTCGGCGTAAGGGGTGGCGTCGACTTCCAGCGCCCGGACCCCAGGTAGTGGTCGGGCCCGGGCCACGAGGTCCAGGGCAGCGGCGTCAACCGTCGGCGGTCCGCCGTAGCGTGCGGCCACCCCGAGGGGGTCCAGGCCCAGGTGGCCCCGCCGTTCGGCCTCGGTAACGCCGCTCGCCTCCCAGAGATCAAGAAGCCAGCCGGCCACCTCGTTTGTCGTCGGCCCAGGCGCCAGGGCCACGGTCGTCATGTCCAGGTGGTCGCCGTTCAGCACGGCGGCCAGGTCGGCTGGACCCGCGATGCCGATGGCCTGGGGATCCAGCAGCACCGAGGTGGAACCCCGTTGCAGCTCGTCCAGCACCGTTCGGTTGGCGTCTTCCGGACCCTCGTCCACGACCAGGGCCCGTACGTCCCATCCGTCGGGCGTAGCCCCGGCGGCGGTGGCTCCCCGGGTGAACGGCGCCGCCCCGGGCAGACCGGCCGGCTGCCCGTCTTCGGGTCCGTACACCGGGGCGATGCGGATCCCGTCTGCTGTAACCATGGCTAGGTCGTCGACGGTACGGCCCCGCAGACCGGCCTCGGCTAGGGCGGTCCAGTCCGCCCGGGAGGCCGGCTCGAAGCCATCAACCAGGGGGGTCGGTCCGGGGCGCGCCGGGTTCATGGACCGATGGTAGGTGACGGTCCGTCAGGGCCCGGATGCCGTGTGACGGGTGACCAGAGACTCGTCCCCTCAAGCGTGGCGTCCCTCGGCGAGCCTGTGGGGAACCGCTTGCGGGGAAAATCCGCCATCCACGTGGCCCAGCAAGCTCCGGAGGCTGTCCGGTCCGGCCTGGTCGAGACGGCCGGCTCGGCTTCGCCGACGGCTACCGCCTGACCATGGTGGCCGGGACCGCGCCGTTGTTTCTGACAGCCGCCGCGGTGCGCCGCGTGTCCTCCGCCGCTGACCCCTCCCTGCCGGCTGGGGCCCGGGTCCGATGGGGATGCGAGGATCGGGCCATGCGCATCTCGACCACCCTGAACTACGCCACCGACCCCCAGACAGCCGCCACCCAGGCCCGGGAGCTGGAGGCGGCCGGCGTCGACCGGATCTGGATCCCCGAGGCCTACGGCTTCGACGCGGTAAGCCTGCTGGGTTACCTGGCCGCCAGCACATCCACCGTCGAATTGGGCAGCGGCATCCTTAACACGTACAGCCGTACCCCGGCCCTCCTGGCCCAGACGGCGGCCGGCCTGGATGCCCTGTCGGACGGCCGGTTTGTCCTAGGCCTAGGCGCCTCTGGCCCACAGGTCATCGAGGGGTTCCACGGGGTCCCGTACGCCAAGCCGCTGACCCGCACCCGGGAGATTGTCCAGATCTGCCGGGCCGCCTGGCGCCGGGAACGCCTAGTCCACGATGGAGACGTCTTCACCCTGCCCCTCCCCGCTGACCAGGGCACCGGCTTAGGGAAGCCGCTGAAGATCATCAACCACCTGAAGCGAGCCGATATCCCGATCTACATCGCCGCCCTCGGCCCGAAGAGCGTCGAGGAGACGGCGGCCACCTGTGACGGCTGGCTGCCCTTCCTTGTCTACCCGGAGCGCATGGACCTGGTCTGGGGTGATGCCGTGGCCGCCGGCCTGGCCCGCCGGGACCCCTCTCTCGGAGAGCTGGACGTGGTGGCGGGCGGTCTCGTGGCCATCGGCGACGACGCGACGCAATACCGCGACCTGGTCCGCCCAGGGGCTGCCCTCTACATCGGCGGCATGGGTGCCCGGGGAAAGAACTTCTACAACGACGTCTGCAAGGCCTACGGATTCGTCGACGAAGCGGTGGCCGTCCAGGATGCCTACCTGGACGGTCGAAAGGAGGAGGCGGCTGATCTGCTGCCCGCTGAGCTGGTCGAGAACACATCGCTGTGCGGTGACGAGGCCTACGTGATCGACAGGCTGGCCGCCTACCGGGAGGCCGGCGTGACGTCGCTGAACGTGACGCCCATCGGCGGCCAGCCGGCCGCCGTGTTGGGACGGCTCCGAGAACTGGCCGAGCACGCGTAGCCGCCCGGCAGCGGAGTTACCGGGTACCGGGACGGGTGTCGGAGGGGTCCAGGCGCACCCCAATCAGCAAACCCTCGGTCAGGCGCTGCGCCGCCTCGGCGAACAAGAAATTTCCCATCAGGCGCCGCGGCGTCCGGACATGGCGTGACCCGCGACCGGTGGCCCGCACGACCCGCCGGGCCAGGCGGTCCGGATCGGCGACAGGCAGCATGCGAACCAGGTTCATCCGGGCCAGCACCTTCCGTCCGCTGGGCGAGGTGGCCTCCACGGCGTCCCACATGCGGGTGGCCACCGGCCCCGGCGCCACTGTGGTCGTCCCGATTGGCGTGGCTTTCAGCTCCAACCGCAGTGACCGCACGAAGTTGGACACCCCAGCTTTGGTGGCGGAGTAGGTGGCCATGGTCGGGAACCCCGCCGTGCCGGCAATCGAGGACAGGAACACCAAGTGCCCGCGTCCCCGGGCCAGCATCCCGGGCAGGACGTGTCGGGTCAGCACCATAGGTGCCTCCAGATTCAGCCGCGTGGCGGCCCGAACAACAGCGGGGTCGATTACGGCGGCCATGTCGGTGGTCTCCATCCCGGCGTTGTTCACCAGCACGTCGATCGGCCCGTGGTCGGTCTCCACGACCGGCACCAGGGCCTCAACAGCGCCGGCGTCGGTCAGGTCGACGACCACAGCGTCCCCACCCACCTCGGCCGCCACGGCGTGAAGCTCGTTGGAGGCCCGGGCGGCCACCACCTCGTGAGCACCCGCCGTTGCGTAGGCCCGGGCCAGCGCGGCCCCGATCCCCTTCGATCCACCGGTCACCAATACCCGTGCGCCGACCAATTCCACGCTGGCGACCGTAGTCCCACCACCAAGCCGGCTTCCCAGCCCGCCGGCCACCACGGGTACGGTCGAACTGCGCCCCGGGAGCGGGGCCTGACTCCGGGAGCACGATGGCCGACGCAGACCTCTTCGAACAGTTCACCGTGGGGGTCTCCGACGAGGCTGTCTTCGACCTGCGACGACGCCGGGCCGACAGCCGGTGGCCCGACCTGGTCGTTGTCACGGGGTGGGATGACGGCTGCACCCTGGCGTGGCTTCGGAGCCTGGCCGACTACTGGGCCGACGGCTTCGACTGGCGATCCGCCGAGGCCCGCATCAACTCCTTCGACCAGGTCACCACGACTATCGACGGCCAGCGGATCCACGCCATCCACCAGCGGTCCCCAGAACCCGACGCCCTCCCCCTACTCATCTCCCACGGGTGGCCGGGGTCGATCGTGGAGTTCCTGCAGGTGCTGGGCCCGCTGACCGACCCGGCTGCCCACGGAGGTGAACCGGGAGACGCCTTCCACGTGATCGCCCCGTCGCTTCCCGGTTACGCCTGGTCCGGCCCGACGGCCGACCAGGGCTGGGGGCCTGACCGGACGGGACGGGCCTTCGCCCTGCTGGCTGACCGCCTCGGCTACGACCGTTACGGCGTGCAGGGCGGTGACTGGGGATCGTTGGTGTCACAACACATCGCCGGCCACGATCCCGACCACGTGGTCGGCTGCCACCTCAATATGGTCGCCGCCTTCCCGAGGGGCCGCGACGGTGACCTCGACGACGTCACCCCGGTCGAGCAGCGACACCTCGACCGATTGGCCTGGTACCAGGCCGAGGACAACGGCTACTTCCGTATCCAAGAGACCCGCCCCCACACCCTGGGGGTTGGCCTCCACGACTCGCCGGCTGGGTTGCTGTCGTGGATCGGCGAGAAGTTTCACGGTTGGACCGACCACGACGGTGATCCCCTCGACGTCGTGGACCGCGACGACCTGCTGGCCAACGTAAGTACCTATTGGTACACCGGGACCATCACCTCGTCGGCCCGCTTCTATCTGGAGTTCCGCCGGGACCTGACCGAGGGGCGTCTCCCACCGCCGAATACCGAGATTCCCTTCGGAGTCTCCGCCTTCCCGGAGGAACTGATGGTAGGGCGACGTCGGTGGGTAGAGGCCGACCGCAACATCACCTTCTGGCGGGAACACGACCGGGGAGGGCACTTCGCCGCCATGGAACGGCCCAAAGAGTTCGTGGCCGACGTCCGCGAGTTCTTCCGGGCCCTCCGGTGAGTAGCCCGGTGATGCTGGTCGGGGCGGGTGGTACCGCCCTAGCAAGTGAAACCCGTGGTCCTGACGGGCCGACCGGACACCCGGTGGTAGCCACCACGGGATGGGCCAATGACCGCCACGTCTGGTCATCGATGGTTGACGACCTAGCCGCCAACCACGCGGTGACCACGTGGGACCTCCGGGGACACGGCGACAGTGAGACCCCGGCTCCCGGGGAGTACACCCGGGCCCACGCCCTGGGGGACCTGACTGCCGTACTGGATCATGCCGGCCGACCGGCCGTGCTCATGGGCCACAGCCTCGGGGGGTACCTGTCGCTAGCCCACGCTGTGAACCACCCCGACGAAGTGGCTGGCTTGGTGCTGGTGGCCACCGGACCGGGGTTTCGGAAGGCGGAGGCCCGAGAGCAGTGGAACGCCTCGGTTCGGGCCTCCATGGAGAAGCTGGATCTCCCGGCCGGAGCCGATGAGCTCTCGATGCACACCGATGCCCACGTCATCGACCACCTGGCCGACATCGAGGTTCCGGTCCTGGTGCTGCTCGGGGAACACGACGCGCGCTTCGCCGCCTCGGCCAGCCTGTTCGAACGGGACCTAAACGTGCGGGAAACGGTGGTCGTTCCCGACACGGGCCACATGGTCCACGTAAAGGCGCCGACCGAATGCGCGGCGGCCGTGCGCCGGTTCCTGGCCGGCCTCTGACCGGAACACCAATGAACGCTGATCCCCTGGCCCGCATGGTTGACCTGCCGGGTGGTGCGTTCCGCATGGGGAACGAGAACGGCGGGTACCCGTCCGATGGCGAGGACCCGGTGCGCGAGGTGCGAGTGTCACCGTTCGCTATCTCGGCCACCACGGTGACCACGGCCGAGTTTGCCGCCTTCGTGGAAGCCACCGGCCACGTCACGACCAGCGAACGAGCGGGATGGTCGTTCGTGTTCGCCGGGCACCTACCCGACGACTTCGAGCCCACACGGGGCGTGGTGGGAGCCGAGTGGTGGCGTCAGGTGTTCGGCGCCGACTGGCGGCATCCCAACGGACCGCAGGACGACCCCGTCAACTGGTCGAACCATCCGGTGGTCCACGTGTCGTGGTTCGATGCCGAGGCGTTCGCTGGCTGGGCCGGAGGCCGACTTCCCACGGAAGCCGAATGGGAGCACGCGGCCCGGGGCGGGCTGGACCAGAAACGCCTGCCGTGGGGTGACGAGACCCAGCCCGACGGCCCCGACCGACACCGGTTCAACATCTTCACCGGAACGTTTCCGGCAGAGGACAGCGCGGACGATGGCTGGGCCGGAACCTGCCCGGTGGACGCCTTTGAACCCAACGGCTTCGGCCTTTACAACTGCTCGGGGAACGTGTGGGAGTGGACGGCCGACTGGTTCGGTACCGACCATGGGGCGGGGACGCCGGTCCAGGACCCAGTCGGGCCGCCATTGGGAGTCGACCGAGTGGTCAAGGGCGGCTCGTACCTCTGTCACGACAGTTACTGCCACCGCTACCGGCCGGCCGCCCGATCGGGCACCACCCCGGACAGCACCACTGACCACCAGGGCTTCCGGCTAGCTCAGTGAACCCGCGACCGGGCTACTGCCGGTCGGCCCGTAGCCTTGAACCCATGGGCCTGCGCAGCGAGGTGAACAGGGACGTCCGGCTGGCCACTCCCGGCGAGTTCGCTGTGCCCCGCATCGGTCCGCTGGAGGTGTGGCCGCCCGTGGTTCTGGCGCCGATGGCCGGGGTCACCAATGCCCCGTTTCGCACCATGTGCCGAGAGTTCGGTGCCGGCCTGTACGTCAGCGAGATGGTCACCGCCCGGGGCCTGGTCGACGGCCACCTCAAGACGACTCGCCTGGCCCACTTCGCCCCCGAGGAATCGCCTCGGAGCATCCAGCTTTACGGAACCGAGCCGGACAGCATCGGCCGGGCTGTGGACATGCTGGTCGGCGAGGGACGAGTCGACCACGTCGACATGAACTTCGGCTGTCCCATGCCCAAGGTGACCCGGCGAGGCGGTGGAGCGGCCATCCCGTTGAAGCCGCGCCTGTTCGAAGCCATCGTCCGGGCTGCCGTCGAACGTTCGGGGGACGTCCCAGTTACCGTGAAGTTCCGGAAGGGAACCGACGACGACCACCTGACGTTTCTGGAGGCAGGCCGGATCGCTGAGGCCGTGGGGGCGTCGGCCGTGTCGCTCCACGCCCGGACAGCCGAGCAGCTGTACTCCGGGGAGGCCGACTGGACAGCGGTGGCCGACCTGAAGGCCGCGGTGGCCACCATCCCGGTCTTCGGGAATGGCGACGTGTGGGAGCCGTGGGACGCCCTACGCCTGATGCGCGTCACGGGCTGCGACGGCGTAGTGGTGGGTCGGGGCTGCCTGGGCCGACCATGGCTGTTCGGCGACCTGGCCTCCGTGTTCGGAGCTGACTCGTCGTCCGGCGGCCGCGAGCCGGGTCCTCCCCCATCGCTGCGCCAAGTCACGACAACCATGGCCCGACACGCCCGTCTGCTGGTGGCTTGGGCCGGACCACACGGCATCCGGGACTTCCGCAAGCACACCGCCTGGTACCTGAAGGGCTACGCGACCGGGCCGGCGGCTCGAAGCAAACTCCAGTCCATCACCGACCTCGACCACCTAGACGGGTTGCTAGCCGACCTGCTGACCGACCTGGATCCGGATATGGCTCTGGACCCAAACTCGCTGCGCACGCCCCGGAGCCACCGAAACGGACCCCGGCCCGTGGCTCTCCCTGAGGGCTGGCTGGACGACCCGGAGGACGCCACGCCCCCACCAGCCGAGGCTGAGGTTCTGGTCTCCGGCGGCTGACCACCTCCGACCGTCCGTCCATGGTCCCCGACCGGCTCGTTCTGGCGTCAGCCTCGCCGCGTCGCCTAGCCCTGCTCCGTGACCTCGGAATCGAACCCGAGGTCCGGGTGGCCGAGGTGGACGAGGCGCCGCGACCCAGCGAGGACCCAGCGGCCCTCGTAGAGCGCCTGGCGTGTGCCAAGCGGGATGCGGTAGCCGGGCCCGGGGAGCGAGTGGTGGCCGCCGACACGGTGGTCGTGCTGGACGGCGAGGCGCTGGGAAAGCCCGGGACCCCGGAGCGGGCGTCCACCATGCTCCGGCGCCTCTCGGGGCGGACCCACAACGTGGTGACCGGGGTGGCGGTGGCCGGTCCGTCTGGGCGAGCGTCCACCACCGTGTCCACCAAGGTGACGTGGCGGACACTGTCCGAGGCTGAGGTGGAGTCCTACGTGGCCTCCGGCGAACCGCTCGACAAGGCCGGAGGCTACGGGCTCCAGGGCGGAGGGGCCGACTTCGTGGTCGAGTTAGTGGGGAGCCGAGAAAACGTCATCGGGCTACCGGTCACCACGGCACTCGAACTGCTGGCCTCAGTGGAGGCCGACGGCGACCCGTGGGTGCGAAGGCCCGGTTCCTGACCGGCGGGCTCGGAACCGTTGGGCTCAGACGGCCGGCGGAACCAGTCGCTGATCGTCGGTGAGGAAGACCCGCACCCCGAAGAACACCACAACCAGGCCGGTCACAGCGGCCGTGCCCAGGATCAGGAACAGGAGCGCCGCTTGAACGAGGGCCGCCTGGATCGGATCGACACCGGCCAGGATCAGGCCGGTCAGGGCGCCGGGTAGGAACACCACACCCACCGACCGGGTGGTCTCGATCTGGGGCAGGAGGGCCAAGCGGAGGGCGTCAGAGGCCACGTCGCGCACGGCCCACGCTGGCCGGAACCCTAAGGCCAGCAGTGCCTCTACCTCTCCGGCCCGGTCCCGGAGGCCGTCAACCAGCCGGGCGGCCGCTACGACCACAACCTTCAGCGAGTTGCCGACCACCATCCCCGACACCGGGACCAGCACCCGGGCCTCCAGGGGCAGGATCCCTAGGGCGAACACGGTGGCCAGCGAAACGCCGAGGCCTAGGGAGGCGCCCACGGCGGTCATCCACCCCAGGCCGGCCAGGCGGGGTTCCCGCCTCCGGGCGGCGTCGCCTGCCACCGGGACCATTGCCACCACCCAGGCCCACGCCCAGGCCATCGGCGTGTCGCCGTCCAGCAGGAGAGTGAGAGCCCATCCGGCGAGCACCAGTTGGGCAATGGCCCGCACCGTGGCCTCGGCCAGCGAGCGTTCCAGGCCGAGGCGACGCCGCAACGAGATACCGGCCACGACAACCACCGGAACAATTGACGCCGCCAGCCCCCACCAGCCGATATCAACCCCAGTCACGTTCGCACGGTAGCCAGCCGAAGACACCGTGCCGGACGACCCCACCTGTGGGCTGTGGTTCGACCCGACCTAACCTGTTAGGCATGCTGAACAAGCGGACGGCCGTCCCCCGGGCTACTGCCGAGGGCCTCACGGTGGCCGACCTCTCGGTGGCGTACGACGGGCCGACGGTCCTCGACGACGTCTCGCTCGAGGTGGCGGCCGGTGAGGTGGTAGCGCTCCTCGGGCCCAGCGGCTGCGGCAAGACCACCCTCCTACGGACCATCGCCGGGTTGGAACGCCAGCAGACCGGAACGGTCCTCCTCGGTGACCGGGTCCTGAGCGACGACCGGACATTCGTCCCGCCAGAACGGCGGCGAATCGGGATGGTGTTTCAGGACGGCGCCCTCTTCCCCCACCTCAACGTGGGTCAGAACGTGGCCTACGGCCTCCCGCGGTCAGAGCGCCGCTCTGACCGGGTGGTCGAGGCCCTGGAGATGGTTGGATTGACCGGCCTGGACCGGCGGATGCCCGGATCGCTGTCCGGGGGTCAACAGCAGAGGGTTGCCCTGGCCCGTGCCCTGGCTCCACGCCCCGGCGTACTGCTGCTGGATGAACCGTTCTCTGGCCTGGACTCTTCCCTCCGGGTCCAGGTCCGGGGTGAGATCTACCGCCTCCTGGTGGAGTTAGGCATCACTACGGTCTTTGTCACCCACGATCAGGAAGAGGCGTTCGTCCTCGGCGACCGGGTGGCCGTGCTCAACGACGGCCGCCTGGCCCAGGTGGGAACCCCCGACGAGTTATACCGCCACCCGGTGGACCGGTGGGTGGCCCGTTTCGTAGGCGACGCCAACCTGCTCCCGGTGCCCTCGGCCGTCGGAATCTGTGCGACCCCGGTGGGTGACGTACCGGTGTCGCGTGACGTGGACGGGCCCGCCGAACTGCTGTTGCGGCCCGAGGACATCCGGGTGGCCAGCGGTGGGGACGGCACCGTCGAGCTGGTGGAGTACTACGGCCACGACGCAATGGTCCTGGTCCGGCTCCACGACGGCACATTCATCCAGGCGCGCACTGAGCCCGACGTGGCCTTCCAGCGTGGGGACCAGGTGGATGTGACATATGTCGGCCCTGGTGCGGTAGCTCTCGACGTTTGATTCCCAAATCGCTTTTGTTAGGTTCCCTTCACATGTTGTTAAGGACCCTTTACGCATTGAGTCAAGAGGCGGGATCTCACCCATGGGCCAACGACCCTCAAGGCGACCAAGCCGCATGGCGGCCGCCCTTCTATTAGTTCTTGGGCTCACCGCCATGCTCACAGCATGCGGGAGCGACGATCCCGAGTCATTGACCGTTTACTCGGGTCGAAGTGAGAAGTTGGTAGGCCCGATCTTCGAGGCATTCACCGCAGACACGGGTGTCGCCCTAGACGTTCGCTACGGCTCGTCAAATGATCTGGCTCTGCTCCTGGCTGAGGAAGGAACCAAGACTCCGGCTGATGTGTTCTTGTCCCGGAGCCCCGGCCCCGCTGGGTATCTAGATGATCTAGGCATGTTGGCGGAACTGGACGACGACGTATTGGCCCGCGTGGCGACTACTGATCGATCCCCCGCCGGTACCTGGGTTGGGTTCGCTGGGCGAGGAAGGGTTCTTGTCTACAACGTGGACGAGGTGGCGACCGAAGACCTTCCCGGCTCGGTCTTCGACCTGACCGGCCCTGAGTACGCAGGCAGAGTTGCCGTACCAGGGAGCAACTCCTCATTCCAGGACTGGTTCACGCTGTTCCGACTCCGCAATGGCGACAACGTTGCCACCGGATGGCTGAACGACATGGTGGCTAACGGGTCCCGCTTCTACCCGAAAAACGGTGCCATCGTGGAAGCCGTAGGCCGCAACGAGATCCAGTTTGGGCTCGTGAACCACTACTACAACTTCCAGAAGGTGGCCGCGAACGGGAACGCCCAGCGGTCGGCCAACCATGGTTTCGTCCCAGGGGATGACGGTGGTCTGATGATCATCGCTACGGCAGCTGTGCTGAATGAGAGCAACAAACAGGGTGCCGCCAATCGCCTGCTCACCCATCTGCTCAGCGACGAACAGCAGCGGTACTTGACCGACAGCGTCTACGAGTACCCGCTGGCCCTCGGCGTGGCTCCGGCTGACGTCTTGCCACCGGCTCCGGTCGACCGAGTAGGCGCCGTCGACATCGACGACATAGCGGCCGAGTTCACTCGCACGATCGAGATCATCGAGGCGAGCGGCGTCCTCGACCAGTGAACCAGGGGGCCACGGTGACTAACCGTCGACGAGGCCTCCGCTGGACGAAGCGATCAGGATGACGGACATCACCAAGGTTCCACGAACAGGGACTGCTCGACGCCGGACGGGCGTCGGGCGGCCCCCAAAACCACTTCTGGCGACGGCGATCCTCATCGCCGCCTTGTTCGCCCTTCCCGGCGGGTATGTGGCATGGCGAGCGGCCGGCGGTTCGGAATCTCCGCTGGCTCTCCTCGGATCCCGACAGACCCTTGATCCCCTCTGGCGGACCGTACAGCTGGCCGCTCTAGTCTCTGTCTCAACCGCTCTACTGGGCACCGGGCTGGCCTGGCTAACCACCCGGACGGACCTGCCGTTGCGCCGCCTCTGGCGAGTTGTCGTCCCCCTGCCGCTCGTTTACCCCAGCTTCGTGGGTGCCGCGGCATTTATCTCCGGTCTTACTCCCGGCGGCGTGGTCCACGACTTGGCTGGAGTATTCGGCATTGAGCTGACTATTCGCCTCCACGGCCTGGTTGGGTCGTGGCTAGTCCTCACCCTCTTTACCTACCCATACGTGTACCTCCCGGTGGCGGCCCGGCTGACCACCCTCTCCACCGCCTTCGAGGAAAACGCCCGTCTCCTTGGCGACGGACCCCGCCGGGTGTTTCTCCGAGTCGTCCTACCCCAGGTGGGGCCATCAATTGCCGCCGGCTCGCTACTGGTGTTTCTCTACACCCTCAGTGATTTCGGCGCTGTGCACCTCATGCGGTTCGAGACTCTCACCCAGACCATCTTCCGCACCCGCCTCTTCGACCGGGACAGGTCGTTCGCTCTGGCCCTGCTCCTCCTAGTCCTGGCCCTTCTGGTAGTGGCCGCCGAGCGCACGGTGGCCCGTTCCGGAACCCGCAGGGGTGCTCGGGTCGGTGCTATCGGCGACCGCCGGGCTCTCGTCGTTCCCCTGGGCCGGTGGAAAGCGGCCTGCACCACGGCCACGGCCGCCGTCGTTGGACTGGCCTTGGTGGCCCCCGCCGTGTCGCTAGCCGACTGGGGCCTCTTCGGATGGTTCAGATCCCGTCGCGGCGGCACTGGGCTCCGACTGGACTGGGACGACGTGGTAGCGCCGACGTGGAACACCATCTGGGTGAGCACGGTGACGGCCGTGGTGGCCGTGGCCGTAGTCCTTCCGGTGGCGTACCTCCTAGCTCGCCACCGCTCCCGGGTGGGTGGCGTAGTCAACGCCGTGGTGGTAGCAGGCTTCGCCATCCCGGGCCTGGTGGTCGCCCTGTCCATGGTCTTTTGGACTCTGCACGCTTCGCCATTCGAGTTCCTAATCGGCTCGATGCCCGTGCTGGTATTCGCCTACGTGGTGCACTTCGGGGCCCAGGCCGTCCGGACGACCCAGGTGGCCGTCGAGGCTGTCCCCCTGCGCATGGAGGACGCGGCCCGCCTACTGGGTGCTGGCCGACTACGTCGGCTAGCCACCGTCGAACTTCCGCTCATGGCACCAGGCCTGGCCGCCGGCGCTGGGTTGGTCATGCTGTCCACCATGAAGGAGTTGCCGGCCACGCTGCTGGCCTCACCGATCGGCTTTCGGACCCTGGCCACCCAGATCTGGAACACCTACGAGGCGCTGTTTCTCCCCGAGATGGCCGTCCTGGCACTGGTCCTGCTGGCCATCAGCGCCACCATGACTTGGTTGCTCGTCATCCGCCGAAGCGAGCACCTGCGTTAAGACCGCCCGACCGGACGGGGCGTCAACGTGTTGTGACCAGAATGCGGTCGGCGGCGAAGGACCCGACGTCCACTCGTCGGCCAGCGATCTCCACGGTGATCGTTCCCTCGTCAGCCGACCTCACCCGACCCATCTCACCGGGCATCAGGCTGGAGTCCTCCAAGAACTGCAGCAGACCGTCAGCGAACTCCAGCTCTTCGGGAATGCGGTTCACCGTGAAGGACTCACCCACGGCAACATCGGCTAGGTGTCGGGTGTCAGGCTCCCGGTAAGAACTACCAGGGATGGGATTTCCATGGGGGCAGGTGGTCGGACTCCCTAAAAGGCGGTTCAGGGCGTCCTCTACGGACGGAGAGATGACGTGCTCCCACTTGCCTGCCTCATGGTGGGCTTCGGTCCACGTCAGGCCCAGGACATCGGTTAGGAACCGCTCGGCCAGGCGGTGCCGACGGACCACCGAGGAGGCCAGGTCCCGACCATCAGCGGTCAGCGAGATCCCCGCCGCGTCGCTGGTGACTAGGCCCTCCTTCTCCATGCGCTTGATCATCTCGGAGACGGCCGGACGGCTGACCTCGAGCCGTTCGGCGATCCGAGCCTGGATCACTTCTAGATCATCCTCGGCAAGTTCGAAGATCGTCTCGCAGTACTCCTCGAAGGCCGGGTGGTATTCGGGCGCCTGGTATGGCATGCCGACGATTGTAGGCGTCAGTATTCGATGGCGGCTGAGCGACCCGGTGAGACAGGTCGTCACGGACGGACGATGATTGCACCATGTCCCTCGACCCCCGGGCCCCGGTGATCGTGGGTGTTGCCCAGGTCACCGACCGGGTAAGTGACCCAACGGCCGCCCGGACCCCTGTCGAGTTAATGGTCGACGCCCTACGCAGCGCGGCAGTCGACGCAGGCAGCCCAGGCTGCATCGCCGGCCTCGAAGTACTCGGCGTGGTCGGTGGGATCTGGAGTTATGCCGACCCTGGACAACAAGTGGCCGACCAGGTTGGCGCCAGCATTGCCTCTACCCTGCTCACCGGGCTGTCCGGGACCTCGCCCCAGTGTCTGCTGGACCACCTGGCCACCCAGATCGCCAGCGGAGACATAGAGGCAGCGGCCATGGTCGGCGGCGAGTCCTATCGGTCGCGCCGACGAGCCCGTCGGATGGGCGTGGACTTCCGCCGGGACGTAGACGAATCTCTCCCGCCGGCCGAAAAGTATGCGGGCCTGCTGCCAATGGCCACCGACCATGAAATGAGCCGAGGCGTTGTGGCCCCCGGGGTTTTCTACCCCGTTGTCGAGACGGCGATCCGACACTCCAGGCGCGAATCAGTGTCTGAACACCGACAAAGGGTCGGCGAGTTGTGGTCCCGCTTCAACGCCGTAGCCGTGGAAAACCCCCATGCTGCGGTCCGCACGCCGATGACCCCCGACGAGATCACCACACCGATCGATGGCAATCGCATGGTCGCCACCCCGTACACCCGAGCCATGATGGCCAACAACAGCGTGGATCAGGCCTCAGCAGTCTTGATCCTGTCGGTTGCCCGGGCCGAAGCGCTAGGAATTCCCCGGGAACGCTGGATTTTCCCTCAGGTGGGAACACGTGCGGAGGACCCGCCGTCACCCAGTGTGCGTTGGGACCTGCATCGGTCCCCAGGGGCCAGAATCGCTGGCCACCGGGCCCTTGCCCTTGCAGATCTAGGAGTCGACGACGTCGATCACCTGGATCTCTACGCGTGTTTCCCGGCGTCAGTGCAGGTGTGCTCGACCGAGTTGGGTATCGACCTTGACGGAGATCGGCCCCTAACCGTGACCGGTGGACTGACCTTTGCCGGTGGCCCCCACTCCAACTCGGTGGGCCAGAGCCTTGCTGCCATGGTGGAGAGGCTGAGAGAACTCCCCGGGACGGGATTTATCTACGCCAACGGCGGGTATTTCGGCAAGCATGCTTTCGGCGTATACGGCTCGGAGCCCCCGATAGCCGCGTACCGGAGAGAGAACCTTCAATCCGAGATGGAGGAACTTCCCGTCCGAGTGCCGGATCCCACCTTTGCAGGTAAGGGAACCATCGACGGCTACACGGTTGTCTATGACCGAAACGACCGGCCGGAGCATGCCCTGGTGGCCCTCCTAACCGACGAGGGGGCCCGGGTGTGGGGTGGAACCACCGACCGTGCCACCCTCGTAGCGATGGTCGACGAGGAACACGTCGGCCAGGCAGCTGAAATGGACCCCGACGGACTAGTGGCCTTCTGAACCGAGGAGCCCCATGCAGACACCGATCACCGAAATGTTCGGGATCGAGTTCCCGATCCTCGCCTTCACCCACTGTCGTGATGTGGTGGCGGCCGTATCGAAGGCCGGCGGACTTGGGGTGCTGGGTGCTGTCGGCCACAGCGACAGCGGGCTGGAGACCGACCTAGCTTGGATCGAGGCCGAGATCGGTGACCGCCCCTACGGCGTGGATCTCATCGTGCCAGCACGGTACGCAGGCTCCGACGAGGGAGGGCTAGACGTCGCCGACCTGGTGGCCGCCATCCCGGGTGCTCACCAAGAGTTCCTCGACGACCTGATGGAGCGCTACCAGGTCCCCGAGGACCCCGACGCGGCGGGCTGGGCCATACGCCCGGGAGAGGCCCCGTTCTCGGCCAACCGGGCAAGCCAACAACTCGACATCGCCTTGGCTCACCGCCCCTCGCTGGTTGCCAATGCCCTCGGACCTCCGCCATCTGAAATGGTTCAGCGCTGCCGAGAGGCAGGGGTGAAGGTGGGAGCTCTGGCCGGTACCCGGGTACACGCCGAACGTCATGTGGCGGCGGGTGCCGACGTCATCATCGCCCAGGGCACAGAGGGCGGAGGCCACACCGGTCAGATCGGATCCATGGTTCTGCTCCCCGAGGTAGTCGACGCCGTGGCCCCAGTACCGGTCCTTGGTGCAGGCGGCATTGGGCGGGGTCGCCAAATGGCAGCTGCTATGGCCCTTGGCGCGGCCGGCGTCTGGTGCGGATCCGTGTGGCTAACCACAGAAGAGGCAGAGACCCACCCGGTGGTCAAATCCAAGATGCTTGCTGCCAGTTCGGGAGACACCCTGCGCTCCCGGTCGATTACCGGTAAACCGGCCCGCATGTTGCGCACGGCATGGACCGACGAGTGGGACCGGGCCGACACTCCCGAGCCGCTGGGAATGCCGCTGCAGCCCATGCTGACCAGCGCCGTGATGGAACGCATCAACCGAGCGGCCCACCGCGAGGGTTCGGGAGCGGAGGAATTGGCCACTTACTTCGTGGGCCAGGTGGTTGGGACCATGAACCGGACCCGGGGCGCCGGACAGGTCGTTCTGGACATGGTGGAGGAATTCATCGACGCCGCCGAGGCGGTAGCCGCCCAACTCGAGATCTGACCGGCGCTCCTAACCGACAGATTCGATGCCTGTCTGGTCAGGAAAGGCTGACCAATTGCCCGCCGTCAACCAACACGGCGTGGCCGGTCATCCAACTCGAGGCATCTGAGGCGAGGAAGAGCACCGTTCGAGCGATGTCCTCCGGCTCGCCCAGCCGCTTCAACGGCAGGACCTCGGCGATGGCGTCGCCCCGTCCGTCTTCCCACAGCGCACGGGCAAAGTCGGTGCGGACCAGGCCCGGGCACACGGCGTTGACCCGAACCGCTGGGCCCACCTCGGCCGCCAACTGCTCGGTCAGGTGGATGAGGGCCCGCTTGGTCAGGTCGTAGACGCCCAGGATGGCGTTGGTGCCGAAGGCGCCAACCGATGAGACGTTGACCACGGCCCCGCCGTGCTCCTTCATCCAGAGGTTCCAGACGGCCTGGGTCCACACCAACGGAGTGGTCAGGTTGGTGGCGAAGGTCTTCTCCCACCTGGGTATGTCGATGTCGATGACCGGCCCGGCATATGGGTTAGTCGCCGCGTTATTGATCAGTACATCGACTGCCCCAAAAGCCTCCATGGTGCCGTCCAGCACCCGTTGCATGTCCTCGCCTTTTCCCACGTGGCCGGCCACCCAGGCCAGGTCGCCACCCGTCGAGGCCCGGAGGTCTTCAACCGTGGCCGCACAGGTCTCCTCGTTGCGGCTGGTGATCATCACCTTGGCTCCGGCCTCCGCCATGGCTGCAGCAATGCCGCGACCTATTCCTCGCGAGCCGCCGGTAACGATGGCGACTTTGCCGTCCAGTCGGATGTCCATGGCCGGCGACCCTAGGGCCGGGGTCCGTCCCGTCCCGAAGTGGGCGCCGTACCCGATACGGTCAGGAAACCCGGCGTTCGTGGCCCTCCCAGTAGGGCTCGCGCAGTTCACGCTTGAGGATCTTGCCCGACGGGTTCCGGGGGATGGCCTCGACGAAGTCCACCGTCTTCGGGCACTTGAAGCCGGCCAAGTGCTCCCGAGCGTGGACCAGGATCTCGTCGGCCGTTACCCCGGAGTCGGCTACCGGGATGACCAGGGCCTTGCCCACCTCTCCCCACTTCTCGTCTGGCACGCCAATGACCGCCACGTCGGCGATCCCCTCATGCGACATCAGGGCGTTCTCCACCTCGGCTGGGTACACGTTCTCCCCACCCGAGATGATCATGTCCTTCACCCGGTCGTGGATGTAGAGGTAACCGTCCTCCATATAGGCGAGATCCCCGCTCCGGAGCCAACCGTCGCCCGGCAGGGCCTTGGCCGTCTCCTCGGGCATGTTCCAGTAACCCTTCATGACCCCGCCGTGACGCATCCAGACCTCGCCCACCTCGCCGTCAGCTACTTCCTCACCGGTTTCCGGTTCGACGATCTTCATCTCCATGCCCCGGATGGGCTTGCCGGCCGACCGCAGCAGCTTCGGGTCGGCGTCGCCCCCGTGGTCCTCGGGCGGCAGCGTGGTCCCTCCGCCGGTGGTCTCTGTCATCCCGTACACCTGGAAGTAGTTGCATCCGAACTGCTCCATGGATTTCACCAGGACGTCCTCAGTGATGGGCGAGGCTCCGTAGGCGATGTACTGCATCGATGACAGGTCGACGCCCTCGCTGGGCACCATCAGGAAGAACTGGAGGATGGCGGGTACGAAGATGGCGTGCGTGGTCGCCTCCGCTTCCACGATCTGCAGTCCAGCCACCGGATCGAACTCCCGCATCATGATCGTGGTGGCCCCGTTAGCCATGCCGAACTGCGCCCAGCCGCTACCAGCAATGTGGAACAGCGGCATGACACAGAGGTTGCGGGAGTTCTCGTCCATGTCCCAGTCCACCGTGTCGAACAGGGCCTGGAAGTTGGCGTTAGTGATCTGGGCTCCCTTGGGCAGGCCGGTAGTGCCTGAGGTGTAGAGCTGTGAGCAGACGTCATCGTCAGCCACTGGCAACCTCTCGCAATCCGATCCGTGGGCATCTCGCCACTCGTCGTACGAGACGTGGTCCCCTGCCGAACCGATGACCACGATCCGCTCGACGTGGGTCAGGTCGGCCTCAAAGGTCGCCAACTGCTCGGCGAACTCCTCGTGGATCACCAGGACCTTCGCCTGCGAGTCGTTGACGATGTAAGCCATCTCCGGTGGAGCTAGGCGCCAGTTCACGGCAACGGTCACTGCGTTCAGGTAGGCCGCGCCGAACGCCAACTCGAAGTACTCGATCGAGTTCTTGTCAATGAAGGCCACCCGGTCCTGAGAGACGACGCCGTCGGCGGCCAGGGCATTGGCCGTCTGGCCGGCCCGAGCCTGGATGTCGTTCCACGACAGGCGGTCATCGCCGAGGACGATCATGTCCCGGTCCCCGAGGGCCGCTGCCCCGAGGTCAATGACGTCGGCAAAATTCTTTACAAGGGAGAGGTCCATGGCAACGAAATCTATCCCGGACCCCGGGCGGTGGTCACCCCCTGTTGGTCGGAACCCAGGTTGTTCAGTAGCCGAGGGACGCCGTGGCTTAGAGCAGCTTGGTGACCGAAGCGACCTCGTAGCGGTCTATCGACACGCCGGAGACACCGCAGTCCCCGAGTGACTTCTGGAAGGTCCGACTGTGGGGAGCAGCCATGTGGGCTCCGAGATGCTCTTCGTTTTCCCACCGCTCGAAGAGCCTCAACAGGCCTGGGATGAGCGGATCGGCAGCCATCACGTAGTCGAGGCACCCCTCCTCGGCCCGAGTGGCCTCCATCAGCGTGGTCGCCGATGCCAGCATCTGTTCTGCCTTGTCGGGGTCGAACGTGATGGTGCCGGCAATGACGATCATGGAGACCTCCGTAGGTCCGTGGTGTCGGCAGGGAGCGTACTGTCGGCCTCTCCGACCGACGGAAGCGGAGACAACGTGGAGCCAAAGATATGGGCGAGCACCTGACCACCGGCCTCGACGGCGTCGTCCGGTGCTGGTGGCCCGGAGACCGGGCCGACTACCTCGCCTACCACGACCAGGAGTGGGGTCTACCGGTGGTCGACGATGTCCGCTTGTTCGAAAAGGCCTGCCTAGAGGGATTTCAGGCCGGCCTGTCGTGGTTGACCATTCTGCGCAAGAGGGAGAACTTCCGGGCTGCTTTCGCCGGCTTCGACCCGACCCTTGTAGCCCAGTTCAACGATCGGGACGTGGAGCGATGCCTGGCCGACGCTGGAATCGTGCGTCACCGGGGCAAGGTCGAGTCCACTATCAACAACGCCGCCCGGGCCCTGGAGGTGATCACCGAGTTCGGCTCGCTGGCCGCCTACCTGTGGGGCTTCGAACCCGACGGGTCGACCCGGACCAACGAGGGTCACATCCCGACCACCACGCCCGCCGCGACCACCCTTAGCCGGGACCTCAAACGGCGGGGCTGGACGTTCGTCGGACCGACTACCGCGTACGCGTTGATGCAGGCCATGGGCATGGTCAACGACCACCTAGAGGGTTGTGCCCTACACGCCGTGGTCGAAGGCGAGCGGGCCGACCTAATCCGGCCAGTGGCCGCCGGGAGCCCAAGGTGAGCCTCCGCCTCTCGGTGCTCGACCAGTCACCAGTCCCTGAGGGGTCCAGCCCCGGCGACGCCCTGCGCAACACCCTGGACCTGGCCCGCCGCTGCGAGACCATGGGCTACCACCGCTACTGGGTGGCTGAGCACCACGGCATGACAGGGTTGGCCGGGTCCAGCCCGGAGGTCCTGATTGGCTCCCTCGCCGGGGCTACCGAGCGGCTCCGGGTGGGCTCCGGCGGTGTGATGCTCACCCACTACGCCCCGCTGAAGGTGGCCGAGGCGTTCTGCGTACTGGCCTCACTTCACCCGGGCCGCATCGATCTCGGGGTGGGCCGGGCGCCGGGATCCGACCACCTCACGGCGGCCGCCCTAGCCCGGGGCGGTGCCCGTACGCCGCTGGAGCACTACCCCAACCAGTTGGAGGAGTTGATCCATCTGCTGGACGACACCTTGCCCGCCCACAGCCCCATCCAGGGAGTGCGGGCCACCCCCCGACCCGAACGGCCCCCCGAGGTCTGGCTGCTGGCCTCTAGCGCCGACTCGGCCGCCTACGCCGCCCACTTTGGGTTACCGCTGGGCTGGGCCGACTTCATCGCCCAGGTCGACGGGGCACCAATCGTGGAGGCCTACCGGCGCCAGTTCCAGCCATCGGACCGCTGTCCGGAACCACGGGTCCTGCTCTGTGCCAGCGCGCTGTGCGCCGAGACCGACGACGAGGCCGAGGCTCTGGTGGCCGCCGTTCGGGCCTGGCGGGCCTCTGGCCTCCGGGGTCCCATCCCCGCCGCCCCAGGGGAGTCGACCTCCCGTCCCGTTCCCATTCAACCGGGCCGCCGGTCGGTCGCCCACGGGTCACCCGACCGGGTGGCCGCCCGGTTGGACCCCATGGTCGAGGCGTTCGGTGCCGAGGAGTTGATGGTGGTCACCATCTGCCACGACCACGAGGCCCGGGTCCGGTCCTACGAGTTGCTGGCCACCCGGTTCGGCGTCCATCCCAACGCCGCCTGATGGCCGTGTATGACGCCACCCTGGCCGACCGGATCCCCGCCGGGACCGACCCCGACCGGGTGGCCGAGCTGTTTATCGACTGGGCAGCCGAGAGGGGCCTGGATCTCTACGACGCTCAGGAGGAGGCCGTCCTAGAGATTCTGGGCGGCAGTCACGTTGTGCTGGCCACCCCCACCGGATCCGGGAAGTCGCTGGTGGCCATAGCGGCCCACGCGGCGGCCCTTGCCCGCGGCGACCGCAGCATCTACACCGCGCCCATCAAGGCGCTGGTCAGCGAGAAGTTCTTCGCCCTGGCCCGCGACTTCGGCGCGACCAACGTGGGCATGGTCACAGGCGACGCCTCGGTCAACGCCGATGCGCCAATCGTCTGCGCAACCGCCGAGATCCTCGCTCACCAGGCCCTGCGCGAGGGTGCGGCCTGTCCGTTTGGCCTGGTGGTGGCCGACGAGTTTCACTTCTACGCCGACCCCCAACGGGGCTGGGCCTGGCAGGTCCCCCTGCTGGAACTGCCGCAGGCCCAGTTCCTGCTCATGTCAGCCACCCTCGGTCCAACGGCCCGGTTCACCGAGGACCTGATCCGCCGGACCGGCCGACCGGCGGTCACCGTGGCCGGCACAGTCCGGCCGGTGCCTCTCACCTTCCAGTATCAGGAGACCCCCCTCCACGAGTCCATCACCGAGCTGGTCGAGACCGACCGGGCGCCGGTCTACATCGTCCACTTCACCCAGAAGGCGGCCGCTGAGAAGGCCCAGGACCTATGCAGCCTCGACGTGCTCTCCAAGGAGCAGAAGGTGGCCGTTCGCGAGGGGGTGGGCGGGTTCCGGTTCGACACACCGATCGGCAAGGACCTGAAGCGGTTCATCGGCCACGGGATCGGCCTGCACCACGCCGGGATGCTCCCCCGCTACCGACTCCTGGTCGAGAAGCTGGCCCAGGCCGGCCTCCTAAAGCTGATCTGCGGCACCGACACCCTCGGGGTGGGGGTGAACGTCCCCATCCGGACCGTGCTGTTCACGCAGCTCTGTAAGTACGACGGGGTGTCGACCCGGCTGCTCGGCAACCGGGAATTCGCCCAGATCGCCGGGCGGGCCGGGCGACGGGGCTTCGACGACGAGGGCCACGTGTGGGTCCAGGCACCGGTGCACTGGATCGAAAACCGGCGGGCTGAGGCCAAGACGGTCGCCGACCCCGCCAAGCGGAAGAAGCTGGTGAGGAAGAAGCCTCCGGAACGGGGCTACGCCCACTGGAACGTGGAGACGTTCGACCGGCTGGTCTCCGGGGCGCCCGAGCCACTCACGTCCTCGTTCGAAGTCTCCCACCAGATGGTGCTCAACGTGCTGTCCCGTCCCGGGGACGGCCGCCGGGACCTCAGGCGCCTCCTGCTGGACAACCACGAGCCCCGCGACCGCCAGCGCCGCCACGTCCGTAAGGCCATCGGCGTCTACCGGTCACTGCGCGACGCTGGGATCGTCGTGGAACTGGACGAGCCGGACGATGAGGGGCGGATGGTCTCGGTCGGCGTCGATCTGCAGGACCGCTTCGCCCTCCATCAACCGCTGTCCCTGTTCGCCCTCGAGGTCATCCCCGAGTTGGCCGACCGGCCCAACGACCCGGGGATCCCGACCGCTCCGAACCCCGATCCGGACGCCACGACCCGGGCCCACGCCCTGGACGTCCTTTCGGTGATCGAATCGGTGCTGGAGAACCCCAGCGTGATCCTGGCCGCCCAGGTCGACCGGCTCCGCTCTGAGCTGGTGGCCCGGCTCAAGATGGAGGGCGTCGAATACGAGGAACGCATGGAGCGCCTGGCCGAGGTGGAGCCGCCCCGACCGCTAAAGGAGTTCCTGTACGGCACGTTCGACGTGTTCCGCAGGCATCACCCCTGGGTGGGCGACGAGAACGTGAAGCCCAAGTCGGTGGCCCGAGAGCTGTACGAAACCGGCTTCGACTTCCGCCAATACATCGAACATCACGGCCTCAAGCGCTCCGAGGGGACTGTGCTGCGGTACCTAGGCGAGGCCTACAAGGCGCTGGTCCAGAATGTGCCCGAGGACTCCAAGACCGAGGCCCTTTACGACCTGGAGGCCTGGATGGGAGAAACGATCCGCCAGGTGGACTCCAGCCTGCTGGACGAGTGGGAGAAGCTCCGCCACCCCACCGATGAGACGGTCGGGACGGTCGAGGACCAGGTACCCGACCGACCGGACGTGACCCGCAACGCCCGGGCCTTCCGGGTGATGGTCCGTAACGAGGTCTTCCGATGGGTCCAGCTGCTGTCTCGTCGCCGCCTCGATGACCACGAGGCGCTGGCTGGGGTGCCCACGGTGGGCGACGTGCGGCGAACGGCCGACGACGTGACGGAGTCCATCGCCCCGTACTGGGAGGAGCACCCCGAGCTCCCTACCGACAGCCACGCCCGGGGTGGTGCCTTCTTTTCCCTGGATGACAGCGGACCTGACCGGTGGCCGGTCCGCCAGACTGTCGCCGACCCCGAGGGCCACCACGAGTGGGTGCTTGACGGCGAGGTGGACCTGGCCGCCTCCCGCGAGGAGGGTCGGGCCGTGGTCCGCCTGGGGGCAATCCACCGCCTGTGAGGCGGCCGTCCTAGAAGTCGCGCTCGACCACGAAGCAGGCCAGACCGGCCAGCTCGACGACCACGGTTTCGACCAGGTCGACGCCACCCAGGGTGTCCAGGGCGGTGTCCAGGTGCTGCCGGGCCTCGACCACTGTCCGGTCCCGGCCCCCAGCCTCCTCGATGAGTGCCGCTACCCGTATCACGTCGGCATCGGAAAGGTCACCGTCGCCGGCGTATACGGCACGCAGCTCGTCAGCCGCCGAGTCGCCGGCGTCCAGCACCAGGGCCACCGGCAGTGACTTCTTGCGCTCCCGTAGATCGTTGCCAGCCGCCTTCCCAGTCACCGTCGGATCTCCCCAGATGCCCAGCACGTCATCCACGGCCTGGAAGGCCAAACCCATCTCCTGCCCGAAGGCTTCCAGGGCGTTCACCCGGGTGGTGTCGGCCCCGGCCAGCACGGCACCGACCGAGGCGGCGTATCCGAGCAGGGCACCGGTCTTGTCGGCCTCCATGGCCAGGCAGGCCGCTAGGTCCACGTCGAGCCGGTCGTCAAAGGCCATGTCGGCAGCCTGTCCGGCGATCATGGCCGCCGTGGCGTCAACCAGCCGGGTGGTGGCCACCACCCGCTCGGGGGTCGGGTCGTCCAGCAGGACCTGGAAGGCCAGAGTGTGCAGGGCGTCGCCGGAAATTACCGCGTCATCCACCCCGAAGGCCGACCAGACGGTGGCCCGGTGACGTCGTTCGGTGTCGCCGTCGATGATGTCGTCGTGGACCAGCGAGAAGTTGTGGACCAGCTCCACGGCCACTGCCCCGGGAACCCCGACCTCGGCTGGAGCGCCCACGGCCTCGGCCGATAGGAGGGCCAGCGTCGGTCGGAGGCCCTTACCCGCCCCGACACCAGCCGGCGAGCCGTTGTGCTCATCCCACCCGAAGTGGTAACCGGCCGGGAGTCGGAGGTCTGCGCACAGCCGGTCCACCGCAGCCTCCAGGGCCGGCTCGACCAGGAGACGGGCCCGTTCCAGGCAGTCGGGGGCGGCCATCAGCCGCGCCGGTCGGGGAGGAACCGGTAGGCGTCGCGTACCTCGGTGACCCGTTCCGGGTCCACGTCGGCCACCACGACGCTCTCGGCGTGGTCGACCCCCTCAGCCAGCACTTCGCCCATCGGGTCCACAATCACCGTGTCGCCTGAGTAGGTCAGCCCGTCGGCCACCCCGACCCGGTTAACGCCTACCACGTAGGCCTGGTTCTCGATGGCCCGGGCCAGCAGCAGGGTCCGCCAATGGTGGCGCCGGGACTCCGGCCAGTTGGCTACCACCAGGTAGACGTCGGTGTCGGCGGCCCGGTCCCAGAAGGCATTGGCGAACCGCAGGTCGTAGCAGACGAAGAGCGAGACCCGTAGCCCGTCCACCTCCACGGTGGCCGGGTGGTGACCAGGCCGGTAGTGCTTGTGCTCGTCGGCGAACGTGAACGGGTGCAGTTTGTCGTAGTGGTGTCGGGTGCCGTCCGGCCCAACCAGCAGGAAGCGGTTCACCGGGTGGGCATCGTTGCGGTCCCGGGTCGGGATTGACCCACCGATCCACACGTCTTGCTCGGCGGCCCGGGCTACCAGGAACTGCTCAGTGGGGCCGCCGGGAGGTTCGGCGATCCGGTCGGCGGCCAGCGAGAAGCCGGGACCGAACATCTCGGTTAGGACGACCAGCCGGGCCCCGT
This sequence comes from Acidimicrobiales bacterium, assembly GCA_022451505.1. Classification (GTDB taxonomy): domain Bacteria; phylum Actinomycetota; class Acidimicrobiia; order Acidimicrobiales; family MedAcidi-G1; genus UBA9410. The sequence goes on from JAKURX010000002.1 coordinate 34,831, forward strand.
CGTCCGCCGCGGCGGCGATAAGGGGCTCCAGGCGGTCGCAGGTGGCCGCGGCGTCCTCCCACACGATGTCGTGCTGGAGTGCGGCGATCCTCATGGCCTCAGGCTGCCAGACCGGACAGCCGGTCCATGGCCTCGTCGAGGACCTCGATCCGCTTGCAGTAGGCGAAGCGCACAATGGACCGGCCTGCCTGCTGGTCGTCGTAGAAGACCCGGTTGGGAATGGCCACCACGCCGCACCGGCCCGGGAGGTCCCGGCAGAAGTCCATGCCGTCGTCGTAGCCGAGGGGCCGGACGTCGGCCGTCAGGTAGTAGGTGCCCGGGGCGGGATAGACGTCCAGGCCGGCGGCGGCCAGGCCGGCCGACACCCGGTCCCGCTTGGCCCAGAGGTCGGCGGCTAGGCCGGTGAAGTAGTCGTCGCCCAGGTTCAGGGCGGTGACCATGGCCCGCTGGAAGGGCGCCCCGCTGGTGAACGTTAGGTGCTGCTTGATGGTGTGGACGGCCTGGATCAGGTCCGACTTTGCGTGGGCCCAGCCCACCTTCCAACCCGTGGTCCCGAAAGATTTCCCCCCCGACGAGATGGTGACCGTGCGGTCGGCCATACCGGGCAACGTGGCCAGCGGGACGTGGCGTATCCCGTCGTAGGTCATGTGCTCGTAGACCTCGTCGGTGACCACCAACAGGTCGTGCTGGAGGGCGACCCGGGCGATGGCGGCCAGCTCGTCGGAGCTGAACACCTTGCCCGTCGGGTTGTGGGGGGTGTTGAGCAGGATCAGCCGGGTGTCGGGTCCGATGGCTGCCTCTAGGTCGGCCTCGTCGAACGAGTAATCAGGGGCCCGGAGCGTGACCGACCGACGTACCCCGCCGGCCAGCTCGATAATCGCCGCGTATAGGTCGAAGTAGGGCTCGAAGACCACGACCTCCTGGCCGGGCTCCACGAGAGCCAGGATCGAAGCGCCTAGGGCCTCTGAGGCCCCAGTGGACACCATGACGTCGGCCGGGTCCACGTCCAGGCCGTAGAACCGTCGCTGGTGGTCGGCCACGGCCTGCCTAAGTTCCGGGATACCACGGTCCGGGGGGTACTGGTTGTGGCCGGCTCGGATTGCGGCCACCGCGGCGTCGAGCACCTCGGAAGGGCCGTCGGTGTCGGGAAAACCCTGGCCCAGGTTGATAGCCCCCGTCTCGAGGGCCAGCATCGACATCTCGGCGAAGATCGACAGGCGGTGGCCCTGCATCCGCTCGACCAGGTGCGGGTTCGGGTCGTTCATGGCAGCCGACGCTACCGGTGGTCGGGGACGGCCCGGGTCGGCGCTCAGGAGGCGTCGATGGCCGCCCAGACCCTCTCCGGCGTCATCGGCATGTCCAGGTGCCGGATCCCGTACGGCGCCAGGGCGTCGACCACTGCGCTCTGCACTGCGGCCGTCGAGCCGATGCTCCCCGACTCCCCGATGCCCTTGGCCCCCAGCGGGTTCCGGGGCGTCGGGGTCTCCATGAAGCTTCGCTCGTAGCTCGGTACCTCCATGGTGGACACCGCCGTGTAGTCGGCCAAGTTGGTGGTCTGCGGATTGCCATCCTCGTCGTAGCGAAACTCCTCCATCAGCCCCTGGGCGATGCCCTGGGCCAGGCCGCCGTGGATCTGGCCGGCAGCCAGCAGCGGGTTCACGATCCGACCCGAGTCGTCCACGGACACCACCCGGTCGATGACGGCCTGGCCGGTCTCCGTATCCAGTTCCACGACCACCACGTGGGTACCGAAGGGGAAAGTGGCCCCGTCCTGGGAGTGGTCGGATAGGCCGGCCAGCTCGCCGTCGGCCGCTCCAGCTACGTCGGCCCACGTACGTGCCATGCTCGGCGTGCCGGCCACGTGGAACGCCCCGTGTTCCCGGTCGTGGACGACGTCGGCAGGCGCCGCCTCCAAGAGGTCAGCGGCCGCTTCACGGGCCACCTCGACCAGCTTTTCCGAGGCGTCGGCCATTGCCGAGCCGGCAATTTGCACGGAGCGGGACCCGCCCGTTGTGTTCCCGGTGGGGATGGCCTCGGTGTCGCCGTGGAATACCTCGATGGCGTCCAACGGCAGGCCTAGGCGGTCAGCGACCAGCATGGCCCACGTGGTGTGGTGGCCCGTTCCGATCGGTGTAGCACCGGTGGAGGCCAGCACCGTGCCGTCGGACCTCAGGCGGACTTCGGCGTACTCGCTGCCCCCGAAGCCCGTGATCTCCACGTAGGTGGCCACCCCGATGCCCATCTGCACCGGGTCACCAGCGTCGCGGCGCCGTTGCTGTTCGACCCGCAACCCGGCGTAGTCGACAGTCTCCAAGGCCCGGTCCAGCGACCCCTCATAGTCGCCGCAGTCCATGCTGGTGCCGGTGGGCGTGGTGTACGGGAAGGCCTCGGGAGCCACGAAGTTGGCCCGCCGCACCTCGGTGGGGTCCATTCCGATTTCCACGGCGAACAGGTCCATGGCTCGCTCGATGGCCGCCGTAGCCTCCGGCCGTCCAGCGCCCCGGTAGGCGCAAATTGGGGCCGTGTTGGTGGCCACGCTGACTGCTGAAAACTCCACATTGGCGATGTCGTAGACCCCGGTGGCAAGTTGGCGGGTGAACTCAGGGAGAAAGGGCCCGTACTTGGGGTAAGCCCCACAGTCCTGGACTATTTCAAGGCGGTAGTGAGTGACCCGTCCGTCCCGGGTCCCGCCGAGGGTGACTGTCTGGCCCTGGGCCCGTCCGTGGACGTAGGCCGACAGGTTCTCGGTGCGGCTCTCCACCCAGCGCACCGGGCGCCCCAGCAGGCGGGCCAGTTGGGCCACCACGATCTCCTCCTCGGAGACCATGCCCTTGGCGCCGAACCCGCCGCCGATGTCCTTCACCAGCACCCGGACGTCGGCGGGTTCCATATCCAGGGACTCCGCCACCCCGTCCCGGAAGCCGTGGGTTCCCTGGGAGCTGGCCCAACAGGTCAACTTCCCGTCGACGTAAGCAGCAGCGACGACCCGGGTCTCGATAGGAACAGCGGCCACCCGAGAATTCCAGAGTCTCTCGGTGACCACGGCCTCGCATCCGGAGAAGTCGATGGCGCCGGTGGACGGGATCTCCCACATGACGTTGTCGGATCGTCCGTCGAATAGGACGGTGTCGGCGGCCACGGCGTCGTCCACGGAGACCACGGCGGGGAGGGGGTCGACGTCGGCCCAGACGGCTTCGGCGGCGTCGGCGGCCTGGTAGGCCGTCTCGGCCACCACCACGGCTACTGGCTCGCCCACGAACCGCACCCGTTCACGGGCCAGGAGGGAGCGACAGGCTTCCTTGGCGTAGAAGCCCATGGGCGGCTTCCGGTCCTCGAGCCCGAGGTCGTCGGCTGTGTACACGGCCACCACGCCGGGCATGGAGCGGGCCTCGTCCGCATCGACCGACAGGATGGTGCCGTGGGCTGTCGTGGAGCGCACGAAGTGGGCGTGCAGCAGGTCCTCAAACTGCTGGTTGGCCACGTACTCCCCCCGACCCCGAATCAGCGTGGCGTCCTCGCGACGCAGCACGGCGTTGCCCAGGATGGAGGTGCTGGACTGGCCGGGGATTCCCCGGGCCGGGATGGTCTCGCTCAAGGTCGCTCTCGTTCCTTCTGCTCAGCTTCCGACCGGTGGACGCCCGTGCTCACTCGGCGGGATAGCGCTCGAGCAGCTTTCTGGCGATAACCATCTTCTGGATCTCGCTCGTTCCCTCGCCGATGATCATTAGCGGGGTGTCGCGAAAGTAGCGCTCCACCGGGAACTCGGTGGTGTAGCCGTTGCCGCCGTGGATGCGCAACGCCTCGGTGGCGATCTCGAACGCCGCCTCGGAGGCGAACAGCTTGGCCATGCCGGCCTCCATGTCGACCCGTTGCCCGGCGTCGGCCCGCCGGGCGGCGTCGTAGGTCATGAGGCGGGCCGCCTGCAGTTTGGTAGCCATATCGGCCAGCTTGAACTGGATGGCCTGGTGCTCGTAGATGGGTCGGCCGAACGTCTCGCGCTGCTGGGCGTACCGCATGGCCGCATCGAAGGCCGCCTGGGCTACGCCGACTGACCGGGCAGCCACGTTGATCCGACCCAACTCGAGGGCCGAGAGGGCGTACTGCCGACCGTGGCCCATCCCCTCGTCTCCGCCCAGCACGTTGGCGTGGGGCACGCGGTGGTCCACGTAGGACATCTCGACCGTCTCTAGGCCCTTGTAGCCCAGCTTTTCGATGTTTTTCGAGACCGTGATCCCCTCAAACGACCCGCCCGGCTCCTTCTCGACCAGGAAGCAGGTGATGCGGTCATCGGGGGTGCGGGCCATCAGCATGACAAGGGACGACCGCTGGCCGTTGGTAACCCAGAACTTGGTGCCGTTGACCACCCACTCGTCGCCGTCCCGCTCGGCCCGGCACCGAATGGCACCTGTGTCGCTGCCGGCGTCGGGTTCCGACAGCGAGAAGGCAGCCCGAAACGAGCCGTCGCACATCCGGGGAAGGAACCGCTGGCGCTGCTCCTCGGTCCCGAACCGGCCGATCATGGTGGCGCCGATTTTGTGTGTGTTGAGGATGCCGGCTAGGGACATGAAGCCTCGGGAGATCTCCTCGATGATCCGGGCGTAGGTGGTGATGTCCAGGCCCAGGCCCCCGTACTCCTCGGGGATGGTGGAGCCGAACAGCCCGAAGTCGCACATCTGGTCGAACATGGCCTGGGGGAAGGTGTCGGAGTGCTCGAACTCGGCGGCGTTCGGCATGACCTCGCGGTCGACCCACGTGCGGATGGTGTCGACGATCTCGTCGGCCAGCGCCTGGTCGGTCGCCATGGCCCCTCCTCATTTCGGTCCCGGTCGGGTGAGTCTCACAGCCCGGTGGCGGTGGGGGCGAGGCGGGCTGGAACGCTACGCGCCGTGCGTGCCCCGATGCTCTCCTCGCCTCTTCCCGGTCCTACTGGTCGCCCTCGCCGGTGTCTCTCCCTGGTGGTGTCCGGCGTGAGCCGGGTTCCCCTCGCCGGGGCGTAACTGCCACACTGACTCGAGGGGGGGCCATGGCCGACCGACAAGGGGATCCGGGTGCCGAGCCCCGCCCGAAGAAGGAGTACGTGACCATCGTCGTCGAGCGAGAGGTCCCTGCGCCCCGGGCGGCGGCCTTCGACGCCCTCTGTACCCTGATTTCCGAACGGGCCGGTGGCTACGTGACCGAGGGGGATCCGGCCCCGCACGGCCTCGGTGCCCGGGTGGAGTTCACGGTCGGTGACTTACGCCTTGCCGAACAGGTGATCTCCTTCGAGCCGCCGTGGCGTCGAGTTTACGAGTTGACCGGCGCACCGGTCGTTCTGTACCAAGGCACCACGGCGTTCACCGACCGCGGCGAGACCTGCCTAATGGCTTGGTCCCTGGTCATCGACCCGCTCCCCGACGGGGGCAGCGATCGGTTCCTGGTCGCCGCCGAGGCCTTTCTGGACAACTTCGCCGACGCCCTAGTGACCCGGGCCAAGGCCGCCCACCAGCCGACCACCAACTGACCGGAGACCCCATGCACATCGCTCTGAACGCCTCGGCCGAACTCCTCCACGCCGACCTGGGACGCCTACGGGAGCACGCAGAACGGGCAGCCGACGATGGGTTCTCGGGCTGGTGGCTGGCCCAGACCGGGCTCGTCGATGCCCTGACCGCCTTCACGGCGTTGGCCGACACTGCACCCGGACTCGAGTTCGGCACGGCGGTGGTACCGACCTACCCTCGCCACCCCACCGCACTGGCTGGTCAGGCCCTGACTACGGCGGCCGCCTTGAGGGACCGTTCTCTTGTCCTGGGGATCGGCCTGTCTCACCGCCCGGTGATCGAGGGCATGTTGGGGCTGTCGTTCGAGAGGCCCATCCGCCACCTAATCGACTACCTGTCGATCCTCCAGCCTCTGCTGGAGTCGGGATCGGTGTCATTTGATGGGGAGGCGTTCACCGCCCACGTGGACACTGGTCGGCCCACAGACCGGCCTCCGTCGGTGATGGTGGCTGCCCTGGGCGAGCAGGCCCTGCGGGTGGCTGGGCACCACACCGACGGCACCATCCTCTGGATGGTCGGGCCGCGCACAGTGGCCTCCCACATCGCCCCCCGCATGAACGAGGCGGCGGCGGCCGCTGGCCGTGCCACACCCCGGATCGTATGCAGCCTCCCGACCTGTGTGACCAACGACGTCGAGGCGGCCCGCTCGGCGGCGGCGGCCGTCTTCGAGATCTACGGGCAGTTGCCGTCTTACCGGGCCATGCTGGACCGCGAGGGTGTCGACCACCCGGGCGACGTGGCCATCGTGGGCTCCGAGGAGGAAGTGGCCACCCAACTGGCCGATCTGGCCGAGGCCGGGGTGACCGACTTCGCGGCCCTGGAGTTCGGTACCACGGCCGACGAGTTCGGCCGGACCCGAGCCCTGCTAGTCAGCCAGCTCTGACCCTGGGATCCGCCCGGTGGATGGGACGTCGGCGGGGTCCGGCGCTAGGGTAGACCTAAACCTGACGGACCGTCAGAAACGCTCAGGAGTTGCAATGACGACCATTCCTCGCATCATCTCGGTCGATGACCACGTGGTGGAGCCACCCGACCTGTGGACCTCCCGCCTGCCGGCGAAGTACCAGGACCGGTGTCCCCGGGTTGAGCGCGACACGGCCGAGTTCAACTTTGAGGGCGGCGTCTTCTCGTTCGAGAAGGGAGTCGAGGGCGCGGCGATGTGCGACTGGTGGTTGTACGACGACCTCGTCTATCCCTTCCCCAAGTTGTCGGCGGCCGTCGGCTTCGACGAGCTGGACGTGGTCCCCGTTACCTTCGACGAGATCCACCCGGCGGGGTGGAAGCAGGCCGACCGGCTGGCTGCCATGGACGAGAACCATGTCGACGTGTCGGTCTGCTTCCCCAACGTGCTGCCCCGGTTCTGCGGCCAGGCCTTTCTGGAGCGGGAGGACAAGGACCTCGCCCTGCTCTGCGTCCAGGCCTACAACGACTGGATAATCGACGAGTGGTGCGCCGGCGACGGGCGCGGTCGCCTCATCCCGCTGACCCTTATCCCTCTGTGGGACCCGGTCGCTGCGGCCGCCGAGGTCCACCGGTGTGCCGACAAGGGCTCGTTCGCTGTGGCTTTCTCCGAGAACCCGTTCCCGCTGGGCTTGCCGTCCATCCACGACAAGGGCCGCTTCTGGGATCCGTTCTTCGTGGCCTGCCAGGAGACGGACACCATTGTCAATATGCACATCGGGTCTAGTTCCAAGATGCCGACCACGTCGCCCGACGCGCCGTTCTCGGTGTCGTCCACAATCACGTTCGCCAACGCCATGGGGTCCATGTGCGACTACATCCTGTCCGGGATGTTCGTCCGGTTCCCGAAGCTGAAGATCGCCTACGCCGAGGGCCAGGTCGGGTGGATGCCCTACGTGATAGAGCGCATGGACAAGATCTGGGCCGAGCGGGGAGACGCCAGCTTCGGCATCGATTTGCCTGAGCCACCCAGTTCGTACATCCCGGGCCACGTCTGGGGCTGCATCTTCGACGACGAGATTGGTCTCAAGAACCGAGACGTCATCGGCCTGGACCAGATCTGCTTCGAGGTGGACTTCCCCCACGCCGATACGACGTACCCCCATACGCTGGACGTGGCTACGAAGATCTGCCGGGAGGCGGGCCTCGACGACGACGAGGTCTACAAGCTGATGCGGGGTAACGCCATCTAGGCGTTCGGCCTGGAGCGCTTCGGCATCACCGAGTAGACGGGTAACCAGCGCCGGAGACGGACCGCGACTTGTGAGGTCCGGGGTTCAGGGCCGGGTGAAGGCCGGGCTGAAGGCGTCCTTCGGAACCTCATCCAGTGGCGTAGCCACCTCGTCGACCGAAGGCCCGATGCGCTCGGCCAGCGGCGCCAGGGCGTCGAGGTCGATGCGGTACACCTCGGCCGCGTTCTCGGCGAAGACCTTCCGAAGGTCGGCCTCATCCCAACCGCTGAATGAGCGGCGGAGGTGGTCCCGGTTGTAGGGGAACGTGCTCTCGTTGTGGGGGTAGTCGCTCCCCCACATCATCCGTTCGATACCAACCTTTTTCATGGCGTCAGCCTCCGACGGGCTCGGGAAACTAGCCCCGATCCAGACGTTGCGGGCGAAGTACTCGCTGGGCCTGTCGGGCAGCACGAGGTCGGCGGAGAAGCCCAGTTCACCGACCCGACCCGAGGCCATCTGGGCGTGGTAGCCGTCCATCCGGCGGAGGTCCTCAAGCACCCAGGCCACGCCCTGTTCGGTCATCACGTAACGGAGTTCCGGGAACCGATTGAACACCCCGGACATAATGAGATGCGAAAGGTTCCGATGGGCGAAGAACGGCACCTCCAGTAGGAACATGAGGCCGGCCGCCGGGGTGTCGCCATATCTGGGGTTGCCCGAACCGCCATGCTGGGTGATCGTCAGGTCGAGGTCCCGACAGGCGGCCCACAGGCGGTCGTAAACCGGGTCGTAAAGGCCGGGCGTCCCGGAGTCGGGTGGCACAGCGGGGAGCATGAAGCTGGAGTGGCCGTTCTCGGCAGCCAACTCCAGATCGGCGATGGTGTCGTCGAGATCAAAGAGGAACACCTGGGGTAAGCCGCAGCGGCGTTCCGGGTGAGCGGCACACCAGTCCTTCAGCCACCGGTTATGGGTACGAACGCCCTCGAGACGCCGGTCGTAGTCGGGACGGTTGGTAGGCGGATAGGTGATGAGCGCCCCGGTCGGGAAGAACGGAGGGACGGTGTTCGGGAAGACGATTTCGGCGGCCACCCCCTCAGCGTCCAGATCGCCGTTGCGCCGGTCGTTGTCCCAGTTGCGTGACCGGCCGTCGTCCTGAAGGTCACGGAAGGGGTTGGAGTAGGCGCCCCGCCACTCGGCGAAGGCCTCCCGGTAGGCCGGTGCGAGGTACTCCTCGTAGGCCTTCATGTTCCCGCCGGCGTGGCAGTCCGACGAGATCAGCGTGTATGGGGCGGCTGTGTTGGTAGCGGTCATGACTTCCTTCTCCGCTCGAATCGGATCGTAGGTTGGCCTAATTGGCCCGTAAGGCAAAATCGGCGTCGTGATCGAGCTACTCATCGACGGGATCCAGCAGGCCGGTACCACCGCCTGACCCTCCCCGGCTCTACGTCAGCCCAGCGGGTAAGCCGTCCGGTCGCAGATCGGACGGAGGGCGAAGCTGGACACCATACGGGCCACCCCGGGCAGCTGGGCCAGGTGGGTCCGGTGGAGGACCTCGTAGTCGGCTACGTCCCGGACCACCACGTGAACCAGGTAGTCAAAGTCGCCGGCCATCAGATGGCAACTGAGGATCTCCGGGCGGTCGCTGACCGCCCGCTCGAAGGCGTCCAGGGTCGGCTCGTCTTGACCGGTCAGCGTGATCTCCACAAATACGTCAGTACCCAGACCCACGGCAGCCGGGTCCACTAGGGCCACGTAGCGGGCAATCAGGCCAACCTCCTCCAGGCGTCGGACCCGCCGGAGGCAGGCCGAGGGCGACAGGTGGACGGCCTCGGCCAGGTCCACGTTGGGAACTCGACCGTCCTCCTGGAGCAGCGCCAGCAGCGATCGGTCGATGGCATTCAGTTCTCCCAATGATTCTTTTAGCACATTTTTTTCGCTCATCCCAAGAACTCTACGCCTTTTAATTGCGTACTTTGAAACTCTTGCGCTGGTTTACACAATCAAACAGCGTCACCACGACCGTAGCGTTGACCCCACGAGGGGCATGACAGCCCCACCGGACGACGGAGCACTTCCATGGACATCGGGGTCCCCGCCGAGACAAAGAACGCCGAGCGACGGGTCGGCCTTACTCCGGCCGCCGCCGGAGAACTGGTGGCCCGCGGCCACGACGTGCGCATCGAAACCGGTGCCGGCGAGGGCGCCGGGTTCGGCGACGTGGCCTACAAGGAGGTCGGCGCGACCATCGCCAGTTCGGCCGACCAGGTGTTCGCCGACGCCGAGATGATCGTCAAGGTCAAGGAACCGCTCGCCCCCGAGCGGGCCCGCCTCCGGCCCCACCACACCCTGTTCACCTTCCTCCACCTGGCGGCCGACCGTCCCCAGACCGAGGACCTCCTGGCCAGCGGGGCAACTTGTATCGCCTACGAGACGGTGACAGACGACGCCGGCCGCCTACCGCTCCTGGCACCCATGTCGGCCATCGCCGGCCGCATGTCTATCCAGGCCGGAGCCCACGCACTGGAGGCCACCCAGGGTGGCGCCGGCCTACTGCTGGGCGGCGTACCCGGCGTGCGTCCGGGCCGGGTCGTCGTCATCGGCGGCGGGGTGGTCGGCGAGAACGCAGCCGAGATGGCCGTAGGCCTGGGCGCCGATGTCACCGTTCTGGACCGCAGCCCTGCCGTGCTAGACGGCCTGGCCAAGCGCTTCGCCGGTCGGGTCAAGACCGTGTACTCCACGAAAGCCGAGCTCGAGGCCTCGGTGTACGACGCCGACATGGTGATCGGCGCCGTGCTCGTCAAGGGGGCTCGGGCACCCCACCTGGTGACCCGCGACATGCTCAGACGCATGCGGCCCGGCTCGGTGATTGTCGACGTCGCCGTCGACCAGGGTGGCTGCTTCGAGACCACGAAGCCCACCACTCACACCAACCCCACCTTCGCGGTGGGCGGCATCGTCCACTACTGCGTGGCCAACATGCCAGGCGCCGTGCCCCGCACGTCCACTCAGGCCCTGTCCAACGCAACCCTGCCATTCACGCTGTCCCTGGCCGACAGAGGAACCGATGCCGCTCTGAAGGCCGACCCGCACCTGCTGAACGGCCTAAACGTCTGCGCCCGTGGCGTGACCGATCGCGCCGTGGCCGAGACCTTCGACCTGGAACACGTCGACCCTCTCGTCGCTCTAACTCGGCGCTAGTCCTCCGCCCGACCCACCCTCAGCGGGCCATCGAACAAGGCCGCTCCGGTTCCAATCCATCCACGCCATAGCGGAGCGGTACCAAGGCACCCTCGTCTTCCGACAACCGGCCCGGTTCAGGGCCACGGGTAGCGTCGGACCATGGTCGTCCTCACCGACCCTCGGGCTGACGTGGTCGTGGTGGGCGGAGGCATCCTCGGCCTGGCCACAGCCCACGCCCTGATCCGCCGCCTGCCCGGCATCTCGGTGGTGGTGCTTGAGAAGGAGAACACCGTCGCCGTCCACCAGACGGGCCGCAACAGCGGGGTGATCCACGCCGGCCTCTACTACCCACCCGGCTCGCTGAAGGCCGGCCTAGCCGTCCGGGGTGGCGAACGGTTGGTGGACTTCTGCGCCGACCACGGAATCGCCCACGACCGCTGCGGCAAACTGGTCGTGGCCACATCGGACGACCAGCGGCCCCAGTTGACCGCCCTGGCCGAACGGGCCCGGGCCAACGGAGTGCCGGTCACCGAACTCACCCCTGGGGCGGCGGCCGAACACGAGCCCCACGTGTCCTGTGTGGCCGCCCTGCACGTCCCATCCACCGGCCGAGCCGACTTCGCCGCCGTGGCCCGATCCCTCGCCGGGCTAGTCGCGGCGGCGGGTGGAGAAGTCCGGACCGGAGTCCAAGCCGGACGGGCGACGACAACCGCCGAAGGCTGGCTAATCGACACGCCGAATGGCCCGATCCGATCCCGGTTCCTGGTGGGATGCGCCGGACTCCACGCTGACCGGGTCGCTCGACGTTCAGGAGCGCGACCCGACGCCCGCATCCTGCCCTTCCGGGGCGAGTACCTGGACGTGACCGGCCCGTCGGCCGACCTGGTCCGGGGTCTGGTCTACCCGGTTCCCGATCCGCGTTTCCCGTTCCTGGGTGTGCACCTCACCCGGAACCTCGACGGCGGGGTCCACGCCGGCCCCAACGCCGTGCTAGCCCTAGCCCGGGAGGGCTACAACTGGTCCGACATCTCACTACGCGACATGGCTTCAACCCTGGTGTGGCCCGGCACGGCACGGCTCCTGCGTCGCTACTGGCGCCCCGGCCTAGACGAGATGTTCAGGTCGTTGTCACGTCACCGCTTCATGACAGCCGCACGACTGCTAGTCCCAGGCCTCGATGCCGCCGACGTTCGTCGGGCGCCCGCAGGAGTAAGGGCCCAGGCTGTTGACAGGGGTGGCACCCTGCTCGATGACTTCCACCTGCTCGACGGCGACCGGTCGTTGCACGTCCTGAACGCCCCATCACCCGCCGCCACAGCATCGCTGGAGATCGGCACGTTGGTCGCCGATCGCGTGGTGGCCGGCCTAGCCCACTGAACACGCCCGATATATGGAACCGCCCACCGAAAAGACCACGACCGATAGCCACAAGATTGAGACCCGACGGGCTGCACGGTGATCCCGATAACCGACCTGGTCGGGAGACCCCGGGACCTGACCGGTCAGGGGACGACCGGCGCGGCCTCCCGCCACCGGTCGGCACCACCGGAGTCCACCACCCGCACCATGCGGGCCACCGCCTCGTCCACGTCGGCGAACCGGATATAGAGCGGAGCGAAGCCGAAGCGCAGCAGATCGGGAGGACGGTGGTCGGGAACCACCGACTCCTCGTGGATGAGGGCCTGGCCGACAGCCCGGGCCTCTGGGTGGGCCAGCGCCACGTGGGAACCCCGTCGGTCGGCGTCCCGGGGGGAGCGCACCTCGAATCCCCGCTCCACCAGATACTCATCGGCCAGGACCAAGAATCGCTCGGTCAGGGCTACCGACTTGGCCCGCAGCCTGTCCATCCCGGCCTCCAGCACCAGGTCCAGACCGGGGCCCACCAGCGCCGCCGACAGGACGGGCGGCGTGCCGGTCAGGAACCGTGTCGCCCCGGCGGCTCGGTCGGCGTTGAAGTCGAAGTCGAACGGGTCGTCGCTGCCGTACCAGCCAGCCACCGGGTTGGTTAGTTCCGGCAGGTCGGCCGAGACGTACAGGAAGGCCGGGGAACCCGGACCTCCGTTGAGGTACTTATAGGTACACCCCACGGCTAGGTCCGCCCGGGCAGCCCCCAAGTCGATCGGGACCGCCCCCACCGAATGGGAGAGGTCCCAGAGGACCAGGGCCCCGGCATCGTGGGCCATCCCGGTGACGTCTCCCAGGTCCCAGCTCCATCCCGACCGGTAGGCCACGTGCGAGAGCGACACCAGGGCCGTCCGGTCGTCCAGGGCCGCCCGCAGACCGTCCAGCGGACCATGCACCCCATCGGATCCCACCACCACCACCTCGTGTTCCGGTCCGGCAGCCCGGGCCGCGGCCCGCAAGACCTGAACATCGGACGGGAAGTTCAGATCGTCGGTCAGAATCCGAGTCCGGTCCGGCCGTACCCCCAAGGCGGCCACGGCCGCCTTGTAGAGGCACACCGACGTGTTTTCGGCCAGCACCACCTCACCGGGACCAGCCCCCACCAACCCGGCCAAGCGGTCGCCGAGGCGGATCGGCAAGTCGAACCAGCCCTCGTTCCAACTGCGGATCAGGCGATGGCCCCACTGCCGCTCCACCACCTCGGAGGCCAGAGCGACAGCCCGCCGCGGGAGGCGACCCAGCGAGTTGCCGTCCAGGTAGACAAACCCCGGTTCGTCATCGGCGTGGACGAACTCGTCGCGAAAGCCGGCCAGGGGGTCGGCGGCATCCAGCTCGTCGGCAGGGCGGAGGTCCGGAGGGGGTCCGGGCGCGGAGACAGCCACGGCGGCGACGGTACCCGGCCCGGTCCGGCACGACGGTGCCGGTCCACGGGGTACGTCGTTGCGCCACCACCAGCCCGTTCGTACGATCTGCCGACCGGGCTATCGGATCCGCCGACGCCCGGTGGCCGCAACTGGAGATCCGGGAGGGTACGACACGCCATGACCGCTACCCGGCGACGCCGAAGAGACCGCAGCGCTCGGTCCCGGTCACGGGCATCGGACGTCGTCCAGAAGCTCGAACGGCGGATCCCCTACTACGACCTGCTCGAGGAGGACGGTCTCGACCTGATCCAGGAGCACGCCGACCGGATCCTGGCCGAGGTCGGGATCGAGGTGTGGGGCGACGAGGTCACCATCGAACTGTTCCGCGACGCCGGGGCCACCGTTGACGGGCCGCGGCTCCGCTTCGACCCCGGCCTCGTGACCGACATCGTTACCCGCAGCGCCCCTAGTGAGTTTGTCCAGCACTCCCGGGACCCCGAGCGGTCGGTGACCATCGGGGGTAAACACACCGTGTTCGCCCCCGGGTACGGCATGCCGTTCGTCCGGGACCTGGACCGGGGGCGCCGCTACGGCACCATGGCCGACCTTGAGGACCTAGTAAAGATCAACCACACCCTGGAGTGGACACAGCACTCGGGCCTGGTGATCTGCGAACCGACTGACGTCGCGGTCAACAAGCGCCACCTGGACATGCTGGCGCTCCACTTCCAGCACTCCTCCAAGCCGCTTCTGGGGGCCATCACCGCACCCGAGCGGGCGTTGGACTCCATCGAGATGGCCCGCATCGTTTTCGGCGCCGACCGCCTCGACGACCACTGCGTGATCATGGCCAACATCAATGTGAACTCGCCGCTGGTGTACGACGGTGCGGTCACCGAGGTGATCCGGCACTACGCGGCGGCCGGCCAGGGCATGGTCATCTGCCCGTTCATCCTGGGCGGGGCTATGGGGCCGGTGACCCCGGCCGGCGCAGTGGCCCAGGCCCACGCCGAGGCCATGGTGGGGATGGCCCTCACCCAGCTGGTCCGTCCCGGCGCGCCGGCCATCTACGGGAACTTCCTGACCACCATGTCACTGAGGTCTGGCGCCCCGACGTTCGGCACCCCTGAGGCCGGGCTGGCCTACTTCGCTGTCGGCCAGTTGGCGCGACGCCTGGGCGTACCTGTGCGCTGTGGCGGCTCTTTCACCTCATCCAAGCTGCCCGACGCCCAGGCCGCCCAAGAGAGCGCCGCCTCGCTGTACACGGCGATGATGGCCGGAGCGAACTTCGTGCTGCACGCCGCAGGCTGGCTGGAGGGTGGCCTGGTAATGGACTACGAGAAGTTGGTGCTCGACAACGACAGGCTGGGAATGACCCACCACCTGCTCCGCGGCATGGCCCTGGATGACAACGCCTTCGCCATGGGCGGCTTCCACGAGGTGGGGCCGGGCAGCCACTTCCTCGGATCGGCCCACACCCTGGCTAACTACGAGACCGCCTACTACGAGGCCACCTTTGGCGACTCGGCCTCGTGGGAGCAGTGGAGCGAGGAGGGCGAGCTGGATGCTCGACAGCGGGCCAACGCCGACTGGAAGGCCCGCCTAGCCAACCACGAGTCGCCACCCCTGCCGGCCGGTGTGGGCGAGGCCCTGACCGAGTTCGTGGAACGTAGGAAGGCGTCAATGGACGACGCCTGGTACTAGGCCCACTTACCGGCAGGAACACGGACCAACCGGAACACCCGACTACCAAAAGGCGAACAAGGAATGAGGACGAGAGTCGATGCGGTGGTTATCGGTGGCGGCGTCACTGGTGTCAGTGTGCTGTACCACCTGGCCAAGATGGGCATGGACAACTGCATGCTGGTCGAACGGGCCGAACTCACTGCCGGATCCACCTGGCACGCCGCTGGGGTCGTCCACACCGTCAACTCCGACCCCAACATCGCCTCCCTTCAGTCCTACACCCTGGCCCTGTATGCCGAGATCGAGGCGCTGTCCGGCGTCTCCTGTGGCACGCGCTGGCCGGGAGGCATCTACCTGGCCTCCACACCCGAGCGCCTCGACTACCTGCGTCTGGAGCGGGCCAAGGCCCGATACATGGGCATGGATGCCGACTTCATCTCCATGGACGAGGTGAAGCGCCTCAACCCGCTGATTAACACCGACGAGTACCTGGGCGCCCTGTTCGAACCGGCGGATGGGAGCGTCGACCCATCGGGCGTGACCAACGCCTACGCCAGGTCAGCCATCCACCACGGTGCCGAGATCATCCGGAACAACCCGGTCCATGACCTGACGCAGCGACCCGACGGCTCATGGGACGTCCACACCGAGAAGGGGCTCATCAACGCCGAGGTGGTCGTGAACGCCGGTGGCCTGTGGGCTCGGGAACTGGGCCGATTGGTCGGCGTCGAACTGCCCCTACTGCCCATGGAGCACCAGTACGTGATCACCGAGGAGCTCCAGGAAATCGTCGACCACGACGGCGAGCTGGCGGTAACCATTGACTACGAGGGTGGCGTCTACACCCGACAGGAGGGCAACGGTCTGCTGGTGGGAACCTATGAAAACGCCGGAAAACCCTGGTCCGTCGACACCACACCCCTGGACTTCGGGATGCGCCTGCTGACTCCCGACCTGGAGCGGTTCGCCGACCGGATCGAGGTTGCCCAGCAGCGAATGCCCGCCCTTGCCTCCGCCGGCATCGCCCGGGTCGTTAATGGCCCATTCACCTTCGCCCCGGACGGCAACCCACTCATCGGCCCGGTCCCCGGTATCGACAACTACTGGGTGGCCTGCGCGGTGATGGCCGGGCTCTGCCAGGCCGGCGGTGTCGGCCTGTGCCTGGCCCAGTGGATCATTGACGGCGAGCCGGAGATGGACGTGTACGCCATGGACGTCGGCCGGTTCGGAGGCTTCGCCACCAGGGATTACACCTTCCTGAAGTCCCAGGAGAACTACCGGCGACGCTTCATGCTCACCTACCCCAACGAGGAGCTGCCGGCGGCCCGGGAATGGCGGACTACGCCGTCGTACAACGCCCTGGACGCCCAGGGAGCGGTGTGGGGCGCATCCTTCGGCTTGGAGCACGCCCTCTGGTTCTCCCCGGAGGGACCCGGACAGATCGAAATCCCCACCTTCCGCCGGTCCAACGCATTCGGACCAGTCGCTGAGGAGTGCCGGGCCGTGCGCACCGGTGTCGGCCTCCTGGAGATCGCCAACTTCGCCAAATACGAGGTCTCGGGTCCCGGAGCTGCTCGCTTCCTGGACGGCATCGTGGCCAACCACCTGCCGAAGGTCGGGCGCCTGACCCTCACCCCGGTCCTGACCCCGAAGGGTCGGCTGGCCGCCGACCTGACGGTGGGGCGCCTAGCCGAGGACCGGTTCGTGCTGTTCGGCTCGGGTGCCATGCCGGCCATCACCATGCGGCTGTTCCTGCAGCGCCTCCCTGACGAGGGGGTGGCGGTCGTCGACCGGAGCGAGGACCTGCTGGGCTGGTCCCTCTCCGGTCCGGATTCTCGGGACCTCCTGGGTCGGCTAACCGACGACGACGTCTCCAGCCACGGCCTGCGGTTCCGAGACCTGCGGGAGATGACGGTGGGTGGGGTGCCGGTGGTGCTGGCCCGTCTGTCGTTTCCCGGGGAGGTGGGCTACGAGCTTTACTGCGCCGGGAAGCACCAGGAGACCCTGCGGCAGGCCATCGTGGTGGCCGGGGGGCCAGGAGGGGACGGCCGCCACCTGGACGTCACTCCGTTCGGAGGCCGGGCCTTCATGTCCCTGCGCCTAGAGAAAGGTTTTGGTGTGTGGAACCTGGAGTACCGGCCTGACTTCACCCCGGCCGAGGCCGGCATGTCGCGGTTCGTGAAGGTGGATAAGCCGGCCGACTTCATCGGCCGGGAGGCGGCCAGGGATGAGTTGGAGCGGGGCCCGTCTCGCCGCCTGGTCACCCTGGTCATCGACGCCGACGACGCCGACGCCATCCACGACGAGCCGGTATTCCACTCCGGCGAGTGCGTGGGGTTCCTTACCTCCGGCGGCTTCGCCCACCACATCGGCTGCAGCGTCGGACTGGGCTACATCCCCGCCCATCTCGCCGACGGGTCCTCCGGCCTTGACGGCTTCGAAGTCGAGATCCTGGGACAAATGCGTCCAGCTCGCCTCCAGATGGAACCCTTGTACGATCCCGCCGGCGAGCGGATGCGCGGCTGAGCTGATCGGCCGCCCTCCTTCGGGCGTCCCTGGTGGACGCTGATAATCCGAGTGACGAGACGTTCAGCCTGTGCGCCCGCGGCGTGCAGCCAGAGTGATCCGAGGAAGCATCATGAGTGACAACGAACGCTACGACGCCATCATTATCGGCGCCGGCGTGATTGGCGGCGCCACCGCCTTCGAGTTGGCCAAGAAGGGCTGGAAGACCCTCAACGTCGACAAACTGCCAGCGTCCGGCTACGGGTCGACGAGCAACTCGTGCGCCATCGTGCGCGCCCACTACTCAACATTTGACGGCGTAGCCATGGCCTACGAAGGCTTCTCCTATTGGAAGGACTGGTCGAACTACCTGGACAGCGAGGACGAGCGCGGCCACGCCCTGTACATGCAGTGCGGAACCGTCCTGTTCATGCTCGAGGGCGGACACCACGAAAAGGTCCTGCCGCTGTTCGACGAGGTGGGCGTGCCCTACGAGATACTGGACAACGATCAGCTCCGGGAGCGCTACCCGTTCTACGAGCACGGCACCCACGGCGAACCTTGCCGTCCTGAAGACGATCGCTTCTGGACCGAGCCGGAGGGAGAGTTGATCGGCGCCCTCTACACCCCGGACTCGGGTTATGTCAGCGACCCCCAGCTGGCCACCCACAACCTGCAGCGGGCCACCGAGGCCAAGGGTGGTGAGTTCCGCTTCAATACTGAGGTGGTCGAAGTTCGGCGGGCCGATAACCGGGTGACCGGGATCACGCTGGCCGACGGTACCGAGGTCGACGCACCGGTAGTGGTCAACGTGGCCGGACCGCACTCGTTCGTCATCAACAAGATGGCCGGCGTGTACGACTCCATGAACATCAAGACCAAGGCCCTGCGCCACGAGGTGCACCACGTCCCGGCGCCGACCAATCTGGACTTCGAAAAGGACGGCCTTCACTCGTCGGACTCCGACCTGGCCATCTACGTCCGGCCCGAGTCGGGCAACAACATCCTTATCGGCTCCGAAGACCCAGCATGCGACGCGCAGGTCTGGGTGGACGACCCCGACGTCTTCGACGACGTGGTGACCGACGAGCAGTGGAACGCCCAGGTGCTGCGCCTGGCCCGCCGCATGCCCGACCTCGGTGTGCCGTCCGAGAAGAAGGGCATCGTCGACCTCTACGACGTGTCCGACGACTGGATCCCTATCTACGACCGGACCGACCTGGCCGGTTTCTACGTAGCCATCGGGTCGAGCGGTAATCAGTTCAAGAACGCCCCAGTGGCCGGCTACTGCATGGCCGAACTGATCGAGGCCGTCGAGGGGGGCCACGACCACGACGCCGACCCTGTGGTGGTCGCCGGTGTCTACACGGGCCTTGAGATGGATATGGGCTTCTACCGGCGTAACCGGGAGATCAACCCCAACAGTTCGTTCTCGGTCAACGGCTGACCGAAGTCTTGAGTCTTACCTGAACCCGTTCGGGGGAGGATGCCGATCCGTTGGAAACACGGTGAGCGAACCCGAGAGATTACGTCGTTGGTCAGGATCCGTCCGTGGGATCCACCACTCGGAAGATGCGCCTCAACTCGTCGCGGGTGTAATCGGCACTGAGTGACTCTTCGTCTCCGGGTTCCTCAGCAAGGACCCGTGGTTCGGCGTCGTACTCGAGGCGTAAGGCTCGGCTGAGCGCCCCGTGCATTGCGTAGGTGCCGACTATGTAAGCCAACTCCAGGATCTCCTCGTCGGACAGGTGGTCCCGAAGGGCGTCGAACACGCCATCGGGGACCCGACCGTGTTGGATGGACAGGGCGTCGGTGAAGGCCAGGACGGCCCGCTCGGCGGCGTCGAAGCAATCGGCTGTCTCCCAAGACTCGATGGCAGCGATCTTCTCGTCGGGGATGCCGACGGTGCGACAGGACTTGCAGTGCTGGGAGTAGACGAACCGGCTACCCACACACCAGCCAACCCGGGCTTGGCCCAGTTCTCGGAGCTTCGGGTCGAGCAGGCGCCGGGAGCTCCGGTACAGGGCGAATCCCGCCACGGCATGGTCGAACACGTCGGGAACCAGGGCAAAGGTGGTCCACCAGTCACCCGGAGTACCCGTCGGGGTGCCGGGCTCGTCGACCGGGTCCCGGTCGCCGAACAGCAACTGGAAGATCGGCTCGGCTCCCGGATGGAGATCAGCCCTTCGAACCTGCCGCAACCGTGCCATAGCCGGATGGTAGGGCTAGCCCGTAGACCGGTCCTCAGCCGGGCGACCGCCTACCCAGACCGGTTTCCTGCAGTCCGGGTGGGGTCAACTAATGATAGGGCTCTCTGGCAAAGGCGGCCCGGTGTCAACCCCCGCAGGTGAGCCGACCAGCACTCGGGTTTTGAAGACCTTGTCGATGAGACGTTGGTTCTTGGAGTCCCACAGCGGCCACAGAATGTCGATGAGTTGGAGGGCGTTGCCGATGCCTTGGATCCCACCGACGATGCCTGGGACCAGCCAGCGACCCACGCCCTTGGCACCACCCGGAACCAGACCGGAATCTCCGTCGACCAGGTGAATGCCAAGGCGCCGCTTACCGGGTGTCAGGCCGGTGACGCCCTGGCGGTAGCCGAATAGCCACCCGCCCCAAATGAGCCATCCGAGGCCCAGAATCCCGCCGATCACGATTAACAGGACCGCCGCGGCGTCAAACGAAAAGCCCTCCGGCACGCCTGGGCGGCCTTCGTCCCAGGCCACGACGAAGCCAGCGATGAAGATCGCTCCGGGCACCACGGCAACGCCGAAGAAGATGAGGAGGTCGATGATGGCCGCCTTGCCCCTGGTCCACCACGAGGCAGCAACCTGGTCACCGAACCTTGAATCGGTCGATCCAGGATCGCTCACGCGTCGGAGTCTCGCACGAGGGCTATAGCAGTAACGGCCAGCGCGGCGGCCACCAGGTACGGGGCTTCCACACCAACGCGGTCGAAGAGCAGGCCAGCCAGCAGCGGTCCCAGGATCCGTCCCGACGCCCCCGCTCCCTGCTGCAACCCGAGAGCCGCCCCTCGACCCTCGATGGGCACCGTCTCCACCGTGGCGTTGGACAACGTCGGCCCGAACACCCCTTGGCCCGCGACCAGCAGCACCAAGGCCACGGCCAGGCCGGGCCAGCCTCCCCCGGCCGCCAGCACGACCATGCCGGCCGCCACCAGGGCCAGGGAGGTGCGCAGAGTCGGCCGGGTCCCCAGGCGGGCGTTGGCCGGGCCCACGATCCGGGCCTGCACGAACACCATCATCAGGCCGATAGAGGCGAACAGCCCGTAGATCGTGGGATCCCCGACCTCCGGGAAGCGCCGCTCCACCAGCAGGGCGAACGTGGCCTCGAACCCGGCAAAACCCACCATGGCCACCATGGCCAGGCCGGCCAGGCGCCGTACGGCCGGTCCCGCCGAGCCCCACGAGGCCAGTCCCCCGGTCCGGGGCCCCGGAGCCCCGGTCGGAGCCGGACGCCCCGCCGGCAGGCGCACCAGAGCCACCAGGGCGTTGGCGGCGGCTAGGGCGGCGGCCACGAAAAACGGGAGCTCCCGACTACCCAGGGCAGCGATCGATCCGATCAGCGGGCCGGCTACGAAGCCCACCCCAAAGGCGGCGGCCAACAGGCCCAGCAGTCGGGGCCGGTCCTCTGGCTTGGCCAGGTCGGCCACCGCAGCCTGGCCCACGGCGTACGACGACCCGGACGCCCCGTCCAGGACCCGGCCCAGAAACAGCACCCACAGGGCGCCGGCCAGACCGGTGACCAGGCTGCCCAGCGAAGAGCCAACCAGCGCGGCGACCAGCACTGGCTTACGTCCCACCCGGTCCGAGAGGCGCCCCCATAGCGGGGCGGCCACCATCTGGGCGGCCGAGAAAACGGCCAGCACCGCGGCGGCCACGGCCGGAGAGGCTCCAAACTCCTCGGCGTACAAGGGAAGGACGGGCAGCATGATCCCGAACCCCACCATGTCTAGGGCCACCGTGACCCACACCACACCGAAGCCTGGTGGGCGGGCGCGCCGACGATCCTCGGAGCCTTGTGGGTGGCGGGTCACGGCGGCGCAGGCTATCGGGGTGCCGGAAGTCCGCCGGTAGTCTCTGACGGTCATGGACCACCCCAACGCAGCGGCCGCCGCGCCCGTTCCCACCATCCCCGAGCGGCCCGGCCTCGAGGACATCGAGGAGCGCTGGGACGCCGTCTGGGAGGAGCGGGGCACCTACCGTTTTGACCGGACCCGGGACCGCTCCGCGGTGTT
>JAKURX010000020.1 GCA_022451505.1 Acidimicrobiales bacterium
GGTCTCCAGTTCCCCGAGGCCCGTGCGCCGGTGCTCGAAGGCGAGTCCCAGGCGGTCGGCGGCGACCCGGGCGCGCTCCACAAGATCGGGATCGTCAGCTTGTGACAGATAGACCAGTCGGCGGTAGTTGCCGAACACGGCATCTCGCATCTCGGGGTGGGTGTCCAGCCAGAAGGCCCGAACGACGAGACGGTCGAAGTGCTTAACCAGGTAGTCGGTCAGGAAGAAGGTCCCCAACTCCTCGGCATGGAGGTCGGCGAACTCGGCGCTTCCGGTGAGGAACTCGTAGCAGTGGTCACCGGGCAGGCGCTCGACCCCGAGCTCGTCACACATGGCGTCGAGGCGGCCGCCCGTCCCGCAGTCCCCATAGCCAACGAAGACCCTGTCGTAGCGGTCGGCGGCACCCCGGACGCGTTCAGCCACCCGGTCGGGGATTACCTCGGGGGTGTTGTGGTAGGAGGCGGGCAGGCACTCGACGTCGACGTGGTCCAGGCCGTTCGCCTCTACTACCTGGAGCAACTCACGGGCCAGCGCCCCACAGGCGATAACCAGGGTCCGTCCGCTGGACGCCTCCGGCGCGCCGGAAGGCTCGTTCATGGTCGGTCAGGCCGCGCTGCGCCGCTCGGCCACTAGCCGCGAAGCTGTCTCGCTGGCGACTGCCGCATCGCGGCAATAGGCGTCGGCGCCGATGGCCTCGCCGAACTCCTCGTTCAGGGGAGCCCCGCCCACCATCACGATGTACTCCTCCCGGAGGCTCTTCTCCTGGAGGGTGTCGATCACGACCTTCATGTAGGGCATGGTGGTGGTCAGCAGGGCCGACATCCCGAGGATGTCCGGCTTGTGCTCGTCCAGGGCCCCGAGGAACTCCTCGACGTCGGTGTTGATGCCGAGGTTGATGACCTCGAAGCCCGCACCCTCGAGCATCATGGCGACCAGGTTCTTGCCGATGTCGTGGATGTCGCCCTTGACGGTGCCGATGACCACCTTCCCGATGGGCTCGGCCCCCGTCTCGGCTAGTAGTGGCCGGAGAATGGCCATGCCGGCCTTCATGGCGTTGGCGGCCAGCAGCACCTCAGGAACGAAGAGGATGCCGTCGCGAAAGTCGATGCCTACGATCCGCATGCCCGCTACCAGGGCGTCGTTCAGTACACGGTCGGCGCCCCAACCCCGGCCGAGGAGGATGTTGGTGCCGTCGACGATCTCGTCGGCCAGGCCGTCGTAGAGGTCGTCGTGCATCTGGGCGGTTAGGTCCTCGTCGCTGAGACTCGCCAGATCGATCTCTTCGTCGACGGGGTTCTCTTCGGCCATGATGCGCTCCGTTGCGGATCGGGGGCCACGGTCATGGCCCGGGTCAGCCTTGGGTGCCCGAGGGCGGTTCTGAACGGTCGGCACGCCACCCGGAGGTTGAATGCCGTTTCCCATGATGTGGGAAGTTCCTGTATGATGGGAAGACTAGCACTGACGAAAGAGTTGTTCCACGGTTTGGGAAGGCCTTCCCACACTGTGGGACGGGTCTGTTTTGCTAGAGCGATACCGGCCTGGAAGGACATGTGGGATCCCATGCAGAGCGTGCAGAGCATCGACCGGGCCTTCCAACTGCTGGGCGAGGTAGCCGACGATCCGGCGGGAATCAGCGAGCTCTCCCGTCGCCTCGACCTCCCGACGAGCACGGTGGCCCGTCTGCTCTCAACGCTCGAGGGCCTGGGTGCCGTGGAGCGTCTCGACTCCGGGACCGGCTACCGGATCGGTCCATCCGTCGTGACCATGGCGGCCAGCATCGACCCGACCCAGAGCCTCCTGGCCGTCGCTCAGCCACACCTGGTGGAGCTGGTCGAGATGGTGGCCGAGGCGGTCGGCGTGTCCATCCCCGCCGGCTACGACGTCCACTACATCGGCCAGGTGGACTGCGCGAACCCGGTCCAGGTCCGGGACTGGACCGGAGTCAGCCTGCCGATGCACGTTGTTCCGTCGGGCATGGTGGTCCTCGCTCACTGGCCCGACGACGCCGTCGACCGCTATCTGGACCGCAAACTGGACCGTTACACAGCCCGGTCGGTCATCCGGCCCGCTCTGATCCGCGAGCGCCTGCAGCAGGTCAGGGAGGACGGGGTGGTCTGGATGGAGGAGGAGTTTTCCGAGGGCATCAATTCGGTGGCCGCCCCGCTGTTCAACGCCGCCGGGGCCGTGGCCGGTGCCCTGCACAGCCACGGTCCCAGCTACCGGTTCCCGGACGACACGCTGCGCGACATTATTGGCGAGCAGGTCCGGTCCTCTGCGGCGACGATCTCCGTCGCCCTAGGCCACACCGGCTGATCTTCCCGTTCGACCAACCGGAGGACCTCCGATTTCAGCCATCTACGGCGTAGTCACGTTGGTCACCGTGGCTTGCGCCTTTCTCTTCCACGGCGAACGCCAGGACTGGTGGCAGACCCTCGGCCTGGTCGGGTCCTCGGCCGTTGTGGCTCTGGTGGTCGCCGGTTAGGACCGGGAGTCCCAGGGGTTCAGCCGCCTTTAGGTCCGCCAGGAGTTACGGAGGGTCTCCAGGCCGCCGTCCACCGAGATGGTCTGGCCATTAACGAACCGGGCGGCCGGAGAGGCAAGAAAAACGGCCATGGCACCGATGTCCCGCCCCTCCACAAAGGTCCGCATCGAGACCTGCTTCTCATAGCCGGCCCGCAGGTTGGCCTCGGGCACCCCGGTGGCAGCCGATTCGGCGGCGATCACCCCGTCCATGCGTTCGCCGTCCACCGACCCTGGACAGATCACGTTGACCCGGATGCCTAGCTCGCCAACCTCCATGGCCAGCGTCTGGCCCAGGCCCACCACGGCGTACTTGGAGGCTGCGTACGGCGACCGCATCGGGTATCCGGTGATGCCCGCCGTGGAAGCGGTCAGCAGGATCGAACCGCCTCCTGCCTCGCGTAACAGGGGTACGGCCCGGCGGCAGCAAAGGAAGGCGCTCCGCACGTTCACGGCCATCGTCCTGTCCCAGTCCGAAGCCTCCAGTTCCTCGACGGGTCCGGTCGGACCGGCGATGCCGACGTTGGCGCACAGGACGTCCAGGCCGCCGAGCCCAGCCATCACATCGTCGAAGAGGCGGTCCACGTCGCTGGGGTCGGAGACGTCGGCCTCCGTGAAGCCGCCCCCGGGAGGCTGGTCAGCCGTTCCGTCCACGTCGGCTACGTGCACCAGGGCCCCGTCCTTCCGGAAGGCGTCGGCCATGGCCCGCCCGATGCCTGATGCGCCACCGGTGATTAGCACCCGCTGTGGACCGGTCATCAGCCCTCCCCAGTCGATCCTCCGGAGCCATCCTCACTGCTCCGCGGCGCGAAAACTAGCCCTGGCTCGTGGGCTCCGGGACCGGGCGGCGACCCGGAGACGGCCGTGGTAGGCCGTCAGCAACCTGATGAAGGGATGTGTACGCTTTCCCGGCCCTGCGGCGGTCGCCGTCGGGCCCCATCCGATCCACCCCGGACGCCTCGTGGAGTCATGCCGGGCTGTGTTCCAGGAGAAACTGAATGAGCGAACTCCCGACTCGCGCCAACGTCGTCGTGATCGGCGCCGGCATCGTCGGCAGTTGTCTCGTCGGCCACCTGGCCCGCTTGGGCTGGACCGACCTCGTCCTGCTGGAGAAGGGCCCGCTGCCCAACCCCGGCGGCTCGACCGGCCACGCCTCCAACTTCATCTTCCCGGTCGATCACAACAAGGAGATGGCACTGCTTGGCGAGCAGAGCGCCAACCAGTACCGGGACATGCAACTCTCGGTCGATTCGGGAGGTATCGAGGTGGCCCGAACCGCCGACCGGATGCACGAGCTGGCCCGCCGCATGACGTCAGCCAGGGCGTGGGGTATTGAGGCCCACCTGCTCACCCCGGCCGAGGTTGTCGAGTTGGTGCCATTCGTCAACGAGGAGGTCATCCTCGGCGGCTTCTACAGTCCCACGGTGTCGGTGGTCGACTCGCTGGAGGCTGGCACCACCATGCGCAGGGAGGCCGTCGAAACGGTCGGCTGCCAGGTGTTCGCCAACACCGAGGTGCTCGACATCGAAACTAGCGAGGACGAGGGAGGCGTGACCACCGTCCGTTCAGTAGTCACCGACAAGGGCACCATCCAGGCCGACCACGTGGTCATCGCCTGCGGCGTCTGGTCCAACCGCATCGCCAACATGGCCGGTGCCGCCATCCCGTTGGTGCCCACCGTGCACCAGATGGCCGACGTCGGCCCCGTCGACATCCTGGCCGAGACCAATAACGAGATCGGCTACCCGATCGTCCGAGACATGGACACCCTTTGCTATGAGCGGCAATCGGCCGGCTCCATGGAGATCGGGTCGTACGGCCACCGGCCCATCTTTCACCACCCGGACGAGATCCCATCCAACGAGGAGGCGGCGCTGTCACCCACTGAGATGCCGTTCACGCCGGACGACTTCGACCCTCAGATGGAGACGGCCATCGAGCTGATGGAAATGCTCGGTGACGCCGAAATCAAATACGCCATCAACGGCCTATTGGCCATGACCCCGGACACCATGCCGTGCCTCGGAGAGACCCCCGAGGTCCGCAACCTTTGGTCAGCCGCCGCGGTGTGGGTCAAGGAGGGACCAGGCATGGCTCAGGTGGTCGCCGAGTGGATGACCTTTGGCTATCCCCGTGTCATCGACGTCCACGGTGCCGACATCGCGCGCTTCTACGACCAGGAGCGGACCGAGGAGCACATCTGGGCCCGGGCCGAGGAGCACTTCAACAAGACGTACGGCATTGTCCACCCGGACGAGCAGTGGGAAGGCCGCCGGAACCTGCGAGTTGGCCCCTACTTCTCCCGTCAGGAGGACTTGGACGCCATGTTCTTCCAGGCTCGAACCTGGGAGCGCCCGCAGTGGTTCGGAGCCAACGCCGACCTGGTAGAGCGCTACAACCTGTCCGAGAGAGATGTGGAATGGGATAACCGCTGGTGGAGCCCCATCACCATCGGTGAGCACCTCAACCTGCGCGAGAACTGCGGCGTGGTGGACCTCAGCGCCTTCCAGATCTACGAGCTGGAGGGCCCGGGGGCCGTCGAGTACGCCGACCGCCTGGCCGTCAACAAGGTGGACGTCCCGGTCGGCCGCTCCATCTACACCCCGTGGCTGACCGCCGATGGTGGGTTTCACTCCGACCTGACCATGATGCGCCTCAGTGAGGACCGGGTGCGGATCGTCACCGGCGTGTTCGACGGTGGAAGGGACGAGTTCTGGACCCGCCGCCACATGCCGACCGACGGCTCGGTGTCGTTCCGCAACATCACCGAGCAGGTCACCACGCTCGGCCTTTGGGGCCCCAACGCCCCGGCCGTGCTGTCTCAACTCACCGACCAGGACCTGAGCCAGACCGACTCGCCCTACGGGTCGATCGTTGATGCTGAGGTGGCTGGTCTACCGTGCCAGTTGTTCCGCATCTCCTACGTTGGCGACACCGGCTGGGAGATCTACGCAGCCTGGGACGACGGGCCGGCCCTATGGGACGCCCTAATGGAGGCCGGTGCCGACCTGGGCATCCGCCCGACCGGCGGTGGCGTCTACGGGTCCTCGGGTCGGCTCGAGAAGGGCTACCGCCTGATGGGCGCCGAGCTGGAGAGTGAGTACAACCCGGTGGAAGCCGGTCTGGCCCGACCGAGGGTCAAGGCCGCCGACTTCATCGGCAAGGAGGCCTACCTGACTGCCCGGGAGGCCGGGGATCCTGAGGTCCTGATGTGCACCCTGACCGTCGAGGACCAGACCGACGGCCGGGGTCAGAAGCGCCACATGATGGGTGGGAACGAGCCGATCCTGACCCCGGACGGTGGTCGCATCACCGACAGCCACGGCCGGGTCAGCCGGGTCACATCGGCCGGCTACGGGCCGTCGGTGGACCGGCACCTCCTGATGGCCTACCTGCCCCGGGAACTAGCCGTTCCCGGGACCGACCTGCAGGTGATGTACATGAACGAGCTTTACCCGGTGGAGGTCGCCACCACGGGCTCCGTGTTCGATCCCACCGACTCCCGGATGAAGGGCTGACCCCCGGGTCGCCCCCTACCCGAGGAAGAGAGAGGCTCACCGATGAGGATCCTCGTCTGCGTGAAGCGCGTGCCGGCCCCCGGTTCTCGTATCAACGTCACCGCCGACGGTCAGGCCGTCGATTCGACCCACCTGGGCTTCACCACCAGCCCCCACGAGGAGTGCGCGGTGGAAGAGGCCGTCCGGTTGACCGAGGCCCACGGTGGCGAAGTCACCGTCTTAACCCTCGGCCCGGTCGAGGCCGAGGAGCAGCTGCGCTACGCGGCCAGCGTCGGGGCCCACCACCTGATTTTGGTTCCGATCACCGAGGTGGATTGGGATCCACAGCGCACTGCCGCAGCGCTGGCCGGAGCGGTCGCTGACGTCGAGGCGGTCATCGGTCCGTTTGACCTCGTCCTGTTCGGCAATGAGTCGGCGGACGCAGGCGGGTTCCAGGTCGGGGTCCGGGTGGCCCATGCCCTGGGTAGGCCGGTAGTCAACGGGATCAAGGGCATCGACGTGGCCGACGGCGTGGCGTCTGCCCGTCGGGAGATCGAAGGCGGCTTTGAGGTCTACAACGTGCCCCTGCCCGCCGTCCTCGGGGTGAAGGAGGGGATCAACCTCCCGCGGTATCCGACTATGAAGGGCCGGCTGGCTTCCAAGAAGGCCGAGGTGGTGGTGGACGAGCGCTCGGCCGGCGCCGGTGGACAGGAACGGGTGCGTCTGCACCGGCCAGTGGAGACGGTCAGCGAGACAGTGATCTTGGGCACCGGTCCTGAGGCCGCCCCGGCGATCGTGGACCTGTTGGAGGAGCTGGGGGTGCTGTCGTGAGCCTGCTCGTTGTCTGCGACCACGACCGGGGCCACCTGGCGGAGGCCTCGCTGGAGGCCCTTGCCTTTGGGCGCCCGCTGGCTGCGGCGGCCGGACTGGAACTGGCCGCCGTGGTGATTGGCGAGGGCGCCGAGGCGGCCTCTACCAGCCTGGCGGCCCACGGGGCGGCCACCGTCCACTTGGCCTCCCACGACCTCCTCACTGACTTCGGCCCCGAGGCCTGGGGTGAGACGGTGGTCCAGTTGGTGAGGGCCACCGGGGCGGCGGCTGTGCTGGCCTGTGGTACAGACCGTGGCAACGAGGTCCTGGCCCAGGTGGCGGCCCGCCTGGAGGTGCCATTCGTGGCCAACTGCCGGACGGTCCAGCCCGCCGACGGTGACTGGTCCATGACCCGGGTCCAGTGGGGTGGTTCTCTGCTCGAGGACACCACGCTGTCTGCAGACGTGAAGCTGGTCTCCGTGGCCCACCACGCTGTGGAGGCCGCTCCGGCCGATGCGCCGGCCGCCGGAGTGGTGGCCCCATTCCTGCCCGACCTGGACCCGTCACTGTCGGCCACCGTGGTGGCAGACCGGGTCGTCCTGACCCAGGGCATTACCCTCGCCACTTCTCCTGTAGTGGTGGGTGGCGGTCGGGGCGTTGGTTCGGCTGAGGCGTTCGCGCCGCTGGAGGAACTGGCCTCCGAGTTGGGTGGGGTGGTGGGCTGTTCGCGGGCCGTGACCAACAACGGCTGGCGCCCCCACAGCGACCAGGTCGGACAGACCGGCACGCGGATCGCCCCAGAGATCTATATCGCCAGCGGCATCTCGGGCGCCATCCAGCACTGGGTTGGCGCCATGGCGGCCAAGAACATCCTCGCCATCAATATCGACCCGGAGGCCAACATGGTGACCCGAGCCGGCCACGCTGTGATCGCCGACCTGCACCAGGTCATCCCGGCCATCACCGCCGAGATCCGTCGTCGCAGGGGCTGAGCCACCTCCGCCGGCCGGGCCCCGTCCTGGGGTCGAGTCCCTTCAGTAGCGACGTCTGGTCCCCCCGAGGACGGCACTGGTGTCGGTCACCGGGATGATGGGCACCCAGCCCCGTACCGAGTTGACCAGCCACACGGAGATCGCCCGGTCAAGGTCAGACCGTGACACCACCTGCTCGACGACGGTGCCGTCGTCCAGCAACTGGGCCCGAAAGGTGCCGGGGAGGAGTCCACAGGCCACCGGCGGGGTCACCAGCCGGCCGTCCAGGTCCAGGACTAGGTTGCCGATGGTCGTCTCGGTCAGTTTGCCCACCTCGTTCCACAGCAGCACGTCTGGCGCTCCTGGAAAGCGAGACCGGGCATTGTCGTAGACCTCGCGCACCGTGGTCTTGTGGAACAGGAACTCGTGTCCGCCAGGTACCGGCTCCACGTCCACTGGCACGTCCCACGGCTCGGTGGTGGGCTCCGGTGCGTCGGACACCTGGAGTTCCGCCACACCGTCAGGGGCGCTCAGCAGGCGGAGGCGGAGGGGGCCTTCTCCTTCCACACCGTCGAGCAGCTCGTCCACGCGGCGGCCGTCGAACTCGAAGCCGAAGTGCTCGGCCGACGCCGCCATACGGTCGACGTGACGATGGCGGAGGCCGACGCCGCCGACCGGATCCCAGGACATGGTCTCCAGGAGGCGGAAGTCCGACCGGGCCCGACCCAGGACCCGGCTCTTGTGCTCGACCTCTCGCCACTCCTCGTCCGGGTCGGAGTCCCACACGATGCCACCGCCGACGCCGTACTCAGCCGTGCCCCGTTCCCGGTCGATCCAAACGGTTCGGATGGCGATGTTGAACTCCAGGGTGCCGTCCGGGGCCAGCGCCCCAATCGATCCGGTGTAGATCCCCCGACCGTCGCCCTCCAGAGCCTCGATGATCTCGGTGGTGCGGACCTTGGGGGCGCCGGTGATCGACGCCGCGGGGAAGAGGGCCTCGAACAGCGTGTATAGGTCGGCGTCCGAGTCGGCCACCACCGTCGACGTCATGGTGTGCAGGGTGGGGTAGGTCTCCACGGTGTACAGGGCCGGGACCATCACCGAGCCCCGGTCGGCAATCCGACTCAGATCGTTGCGCACCATGTCCACGATCATCGTGTTCTCGGCCAGGTCCTTCTCCGAGCGCGACAAGTGGGCGGCGGCCAGAGTGTCGAACTCGGGGTCCGGGTGGCGTCCGATGGTGCCCTTCATAGGGCGCGAGGTGAGGCGACGGCCCTCGCGACGGATGAACAACTCGGGCGACGCTGAGCAGACGGCCTGGTCGCCCAGGTCCAGGTAGGCGGCGTGGTCGGCTCGCTGGGCCCGGACCAGGTCACCGAAGAGGCCCAGCGGGTCGCCGCTGAACGGCGACCGGAGCCGGATGGTGTAGTTGACCTGGTAGGTCTCGCCAGCGGCGATGAGTTCCCGGACTGTCCGAACCGACGTCAGGTAGGCCGGTCGGGACCGGTTTGGGGCCCACGGTCCGACGTGGTAGCCGCCGCTAGCCGACGGCTGCCCGTCGGGGGCACTGGACGACGGGCGGGGCCCGTCAAATACGCCGAACGAGACCAGCGGACATCGACGTACCCGAGCGGCGCGAATGGCGTCGTCAAAGGCCGGTCCGGCGTCGTAGGAGACCATACCCACCACCCACCGTCCGGAGGCCGCCGCCTGCTGGGCGGCGGCCATGGCGGCCGGGACGTCATGGAGTTCCTCGGCCACGATGGTGTCCGACGGTGCCTCGAACGAGAGCCACCGCCGCTCGCCGTCCTGCGGGAACTGCAGGAGTGCCCGGCGCACCGCCAGACTGGTCACGCGGTTGTTGCCCCCGAGGAGCGCTCTCGGTCGAGGCGACGGACGAACACGCCGGATCGCGGCTTGGGCTCAAAGTACGACGACTTGGGCGGCATCAGGCCGTCCTCGTCGGCTACGGCCATCATCTCGGCCACCGACGTCGCGTGGACGATGAACCCGACCCGGGAATCGGCGTCGCAGCGCTCAACCAGGGCGTCGATGCCGACCGGTTCGGGGACGTAGTCGATCATCGGGTCGCTGCCTGGGTCCTCGATCCCGAAGACTGGGGCCAGCACCCCGTCCTGGAGCCGAGCTACGTCCAGGAGGTCGACGGCCCGCCGACCGCTGGCCGGGGGCAGGTCCATGGAGAACCACCGATCGGCCAGGTACACGCCGACCGACCCCGGACCGGAGGGTCGGGCCTCGTCGATACCGGGGCACGGGACCAGATCACCGACTCCGGACAGAGCATCGACCAGTTCATCGGCCGACCGTCTCGCCCGGTCGCCGACCCGCCGGTGAAAGGGCAGGACCAGCATCTCGGCGTCCGGGAATAAGACGGCCTGGGTCCACTGCAGGGGGTGGTCGTCGACGAGGCCGGGGTTCCGGGTCCGAGCCTCCACCGCGGCGGCTAGGCGGTGGTGCCCGTCGGTCACGTACAGGGGCCGTTCACCCAGGGCGTTGGCCAGGGTGTCGGCGGCCGCCCCGCTGATCGCCCACACCATCTGGTGCACGCCGTCGCTGGTCGACTCCAGCACCGGGTCGTCGTTGCAGCACGCTGCGACGACGGCGTCCAGGGCGTCGTCGGTCCGGTAGGTGAGCGAGATGGGGCTGGAGGACATCCCGACCTCCAGTAGGTGCCGGGTCAGGAGGTTGGCCCGGCCCGGACGAACCGCTTCGTGGCGGAGAACCCGCCGGTCGCCGGGCTCGGTCACTGGGACAAGCCCCATGATGCCGGTCTGGACGTGGTCGGCCGTGGCCAGGCGATACAGGAACAGGGACGGGGCGTCGTGGGGCACGTAGGCGCCGGCGTCGTAGATGCGTTGCATCGACCCGGCACACTCGGCGATCAGGCCGTCAATGTCGTCCCGCCGGCCGGGCGGAACATCCTCCTGGGAACGGGTTACGTTCAGGAAGCTGTACGGATTGGCCTCGGCGATGGCCGCCCGCTGGGTCGGTGAATAGGCGTCGTACGGTCCGGTCGTGACTCGGTCGGCCCATGCCGGGTCCACGACCAGGCCCGGGAAGGGCCGCAGCACGTTCACTGCTCGCGAGACGTGGTTTGGACCTGGATCACGTTCTCCAGACCGGACAACTGATCCCTCACCTCGTGGGAGACTTCACCGGCCACGTCGATGACGGCCATGGCGGCGTTCGAGCCCTGGAAGACCTTGTTCTCCATGGTCTGGACGTTGATGTGAGCCTGACGCAGCACCTCTAGGGCGCTGGCCAGCACGCCCACCCGGTCGAAGTGCCGGATGGTGATGGTGGTCGACCCAACCCGGGTCCTGGCCACGTTGACACAGTTCACGGGGTCACCGATCCGGTAGGCCTCGATGACCTCGATAGTGCCTGCCGAGGTGGCGTCCTGGGCCTGTTGGGTAGATGCCCCAATGTGGTGGGTGCCCACCACGTTGGGGTGGCTGGCCAGGGCCGACGTGAACTCTCCGGTGCCGCTACCCGGCTCGTCGCGGAACACGTCGAGACCGGCCCGGATGCCCTTGGTATCCATGGCCGCTAGCAGGGCGACCTCGTCGACCACCTCGCCACGGCTGGTGTTAATCAGGACGGCGCGCGGCCTCATCTTCTCCAGGAAGTCGGCGTCCACCAGGTTCTCGGTGTCCGCGCCACCCGGTAAGTGGATCGAGATGACGTCCGATTCGGCGATCAGGGTGTCCAGGTCCTCCACCAGGCGGATCCCGATGGCCCGGATGCGAGCCTCGACGTCTGGCCGACGGTCGGCCTTGCGCTCGGCCACCACAGTCATGCCGAACGCTCGGGCCCGCTCGGCGGCGGCCAGGCCGATTTCGCCCACGCCGACCACACCGAATGTCTTGCCCAGGAGACCGTCGGAGTTGCTGTATGTCTTCTTGTTCCAGACGCCGGCCCTGAGGTCGGCGGTAGCCGCCGGGATGTGGCGATCCACGGCGAGAAGGAGGCCGAGGGCCAACTCGGCCACGGCTACCGAGTTGGTGCCGGGCACGTTGCACACGTAGATGCCGGCGTCGGCCGCCGCCTGGCAGTCGATGGTGTTGGTGCCGGCGCCCGACCGAACGATGAGGCCCAGGTTGTCGGAACGGTCGATGGCCTCGGCTGTGACCCTGGTGCTACGGACGACCAGCACGTCGAAGCCCCCGATGGTCTCGGGGAGATCCTCGGCACCGAGATTGGGCGAGACGACGCACTCGTCGCCCCGCTCTCGAAGAATCTCGATGAACGACTCGGGGATCGCGTCGGCGAACAGGATCTTCATGGTTGCTCCTTCGGCACGCCGACGCCGGCACAGTGGGTGCGGACGGCGGGGTAGCCTGCGCGGATCTGGAGGCCTGAGCCTTAGGAAAGCCTACGCAGGAGCCTCCAGGGACACAATGGCGGCCCGGTCGGCAGTGCCGTCGGGCCCGGTCGCCCCGTCGTGGCGGGGAAATTGGGAGGTAGTTGATGACCCGATCCATGAACCGCGACGTGATCATCTCGTGTGCCGTGACCGGTGCCGGCGACACCGCCGGACGCAGCGAGCACGTTCCGGTGACCCCGGCCCAGATCGCCGACTCGGCCCTGGACGCCGCCTCGGCCGGTGCAGCCATCGTGCACTGCCACGTCCGTGAGCCGGAGACCGGCCGGGGGACCCGGACCGTGTCCTACTACCAGGAGGTGGTGGAGCGCATCCGGGAAAAGAACGAGGACGTCGTGGTCAACCTGACCGCCGGGATGGGGGGGGATCTCAACGTCGGGCCTGATGACGACCCGATGTCCTGGCAGCCAGGGACCGACCTGGTCGGGGGCGCCGAGCGACTGGCCCACGTGGAGGCCATCCGGCCCGACATCTGCTCCATGGACTGCGGGTCACTGAACTTTGGTGACGACAACGAGGTCTACGTCTCGACCCCATCGATGCTGCGCATCATGGCCCAGCGGGTCCGCGAGCTCGGGGTGCGACCTGAGCTGGAGGTCTTCGACACCGGCAACCTGTGGTTCGCCGAGACCATGATCGCTGAGGGCCTCATCGACGCCCCGTACTGGATCCAACTCTGCCTGTCCATCCCCTACGGCACGCCACTGGACGTGGGGATCCTGCAGGCCATGGTCAACCGACTTCCCGACGAGGCCGAGTTCACCTCGTTC
Source organism: Acidimicrobiales bacterium (assembly GCA_022451505.1). GTDB lineage: Bacteria > Actinomycetota > Acidimicrobiia > Acidimicrobiales > MedAcidi-G1 > UBA9410. The sequence goes on from JAKURX010000020.1 coordinate 12,974, forward strand.
GGCCTCGGGGCCATGCAGATGCCGATGGTGACCCAGTCGGTGATGCTGGGCGGTCACGTGCGCGTGGGCTTGGAGGACAACCTCTACCTGGAGAGGGGGGTGCTGGCCACCAACGCCCAGTTGGTCGAGAAGGCGGTCCGGATCGTGGAACTGATGGGCGCCCGGATCCAGACCTCGACTGACACCCGCCGAACCCTGAAGCTCGGCTGAGTCAGGCACCGACCGCCCGGGGGAGGAATTGTGGCAGGAACCGCACCGCGCACCATCGGAGTGGTGGGCACCGGTGTTATCGGGGCCGGCTGGGCTATTCGGGCGCTGGCCCGGGGCCACGCCGTGGTGGCCTGGGACCCGGCACCGGGTGCCGAGGAACGGCTACGGGCCACCGTGGATCGGGGCTGGCCGTCGGCTACCAGGCTGGGGTTGTTCCCGGGGGCCGACCGGAGCCACCTCGCGTGGGCGGCGACGGCCGATGACCTAGCGGGGCGGGTCGACTGGATCCAGGAGAGCGCCCCGGAAGACGAGGACGTCAAGCGTCCCCTGTTGCAGGCCCTGGCCGGGGCGGCCGGCCCCGAGGTAGTCATTGCTTCTAGCTCGTCTGGGCTCCTGCCCACCCGGCTCCAGGAGGGCTGCCGACACCCGGAGCGGGTGCTCATCGGACACCCGTTCAACCCCGTGTACCTGTTGCCGCTGGTTGAGGTGGTAGCCGGTCGCCAGACATCGACCGAAGCGGTGGATGCGGCCCTGGCCCACTACGACGACCTGGTCATGCACCCGCTGGTCGTCCGAACCGAGATCGAGGGCTACCTCTCGGACCGGCTCCAGGAGGCCCTGTGGCGGGAGATCCTGCACCTGGTCAACGACGGAGTGGCCACCACGCGAGAGCTGGACGAGGCGGTGCACTACGGCCCGGGCCTGAGGTGGGCCGGCATGGGGACCAACCTCACCTTCCACCTGGCGGGCGGTGAAGAGGGAATGCGCCACATGCTCAGCCAGTTCGGCCCGGCCTTGAAGCTGCCGTGGACGAAGCTGGAGGCCCCGGACTTGACCGAGGACCTCATCGAGGCAATGGCCACCGGCTGCGAGGAGCAGGCCGAGGGCCGGTCCATGGCTGAGCTGGAGCGCCTCCGCGACGACTACCTGGTCAACGTCATGCGATCGCTACGTCCGCTGGGCGTGGGGGCTGGACGGCTGGTGGCCGAACGGGAGGCCCGGATCCACGAGGCCGGCGTACCGGCCCAGTGGTCGGAGGGTGACTCGGTGGCTGCCCCGCTGACCCTGTACGAGACGACCGTCGAACCCGACTGGGTGGACTACAACGGCCACATGTCTGAGTGGGCGTTCCTGACCGCCTTTGGGTGGGCCAGCGACAAGCTCTTCCGGTATGTGGGCGTCGACGAGGACTACCGGTCGGCGGGCCACACTTTCTTCACTGTGGAGACCCACCTGAATTACGAGCGAGAGGCCTCGCTGGCCGATCCACTCCGGTTCACCACCCAGGTACTGGGCGTGGACGCCAAGCGGCTCCACTTCTTCCACACCATGGAGCACGCCACCACCGGTGAGCTGCTGTGCACCACCGAGCAGATGCTGCTGCACGTGGACACCAGGGCCGGATCCACGGCCCCCCTTCTTCCCGGTCCGGCGGCTGCGCTGACCGCCATCGCCAAAGCCCACGCCGATCTGCCCGTCCCGCCCCAGGTGGGTCAGGTCATGGGCCTGACCTGACCCGATCGACGATCCTCGGAGCTGACCATGGACTTCGCCCTGACCAACGAGCAGGAGATGGTGGTGGACACCGTCCGGACCTTCGTCGAACGCGAGTTAATTCCCCACGAGGAGGAGGTGGAGCGACTAGGCGACGTGTCGCTCGACCTGGTGGCCCGGATCCGAGACCGCTCCCTGGAGGCGGGGATCTACGCAGCCAACATGCCGGCCGAGTTGGGTGGCGGGGGGCTTGACAACCTGACCATGGCCCTGGTGGACCGGGCGTTCGGCTGGACCCAGTACGCCCTGCACTACGTGGTGGCCCGTCCTTCCAACATCCTTCTGGCCTGCGCGGGGGACCAGATCGAGGAGTACCTACTGCCCACCATCCGGGGCGAGCGGGTGGACTGTCTGGCCATGAGCGAGCCGGGGGCCGGTTCGGACGTCCGGGGCATGTCCTGCAGGGCCGTCCGGGATGGCGACGACTACGTCGTCAACGGCACCAAGCACTTCATCAGCCACGCCGACCTAGCCGACTACACGATCCTGTTCGCGGCCACCGGGGAAGAGGACACCCCTCGGGGTCCTAAAAAGCTCATCACCTCGTTCCTGGTCGACCACGACACCCCGGGCCTGGAGGTGGCGCCGGGCTACAACTCGGTCTCCAACCGCGGCTACCACAACCTGATCCTGAACTTTGACGACTGTCGGGTGCCGGCTTCCAAGGTCCTGGGGGAGGAGCACCGGGGCTTCGAGGTGGCCAACGAGTGGCTAGGGGCCACCCGGCTCCAGGTGGCCGCCGTCTGCCTGGGCCGGGCCGACCGGGCCCTGTCCGTGGCCCTGGAATGGGCGGCTTCGCGGGAGCAGTTCGGCCAGAAGGTCGGCAAGTTTCAGGGGGTCTCGTTCAAGCTGGCCGACATGCGAACCCGCATGGTGGAGGCCGAGCTGATGACCTACCGGGCGGCCTGGCTCATGGACCGCGGTGCCATGTCGGACGGCGACGCGGCGATGGCCAAGCTCTCGTCCACCGAGATGCTTCAGTTCGTGTCCGACGAGGCCATCCAGATCCTGGGCGGTATGGGCCTGATGGACGAGCTTCCCCTGGAGCGGATCTGGCGCGATGCCCGGGTGGACCGGATCTGGGACGGCACCAGCGAGATCCAGCGGCATATCGTGAGCCGTGAGATGCTCCGCCCGCTGGGCGGCTGACCGGACGGGGTGGACCAGCCATGGGTCGCCTAGGCCGCCTCCTGTCCCCGCGGTCGCTGGCCGTGGTGGGGGGTCGACCGGCCGAACTGGCTCTCGAACAGTGCCGTCGCCTGGGCTTCGACGGGGACCTGTGGCCGGTGCACCCGACCCGGGCCTTGCTGGACGGAATTCCGTGCCTGCCGACCGTGGACGACCTTCCCGGTGTTCCCGACGCCGCCCTGGTGGCCGTCAATCGTTATGCCACCGTCGACGTGGTGGGACGGTTGGCAGCCATGGGAGCAGGTGCCGCCGTCTGCTACGCGTCGGGGTTCGCCGAGGCGGGGGACGACGGCCGGGCACTCCAGCAGGATCTGCTGGCCGCCGCGGACGGTATGCCCGTGGTTGGCCCTAACTGCTACGGCACGGTGTCGGCCACGGTGGGTGCCGCCCTGTGGCCGGACCAGCAGGGTCTCTCCCGGGTGGAACGGGGCGTCGCCCTGGTCACACAGAGCGGGAACATCGGCCTCAACCTCACGTTGCAAACTCGGCCCCTGTCCATCAGCCACCTCCTGACCCTGGGAAACCAGGCCGACGTGGGAATCGAAGAGTGCCTGGAGGACCTGGTGGGCGACCCAGCGGTTTCAGCCGTGGGCCTCCACGTGGAGGCCCTGCATGACGTGGCCCGCTTCGAGGAGGCCTGCCGCCGTGCGTCGGCGGCGGGCGTACCGGTCGTCGCCCTCAAGACCGGCTCCTCGCCCCGGGCCGCCGAGATCGCCGTCTCCCACACCTCGTCGCTGGTCGGTGCCGATGCCGCTTACGGGGCCCTCTTCGACCGCCTGGGCGTCCGCCGCGTCCGGTCCCTTGCAGAGCTGCTCGACACCCTCCTGGTCCTAGACCGCATTGGGGGACTGCCGGGGAACCGGATCGTCAGCCTGAGCTGTTCGGGCGGCGAGGCGTCGATCGTCGCCGATCGCTGTGCCGGCCTCGACCTGAACCTTCCCCCCTTCGCCGACGCCCAGGCCGAGAGGATCCGCACCGCCCTGGGCGGAGGCGAGGCGACGGACCTGGTGTCGGTGTCCAATCCCTTCGACTACCACACCTTCATCTGGGGAGACCGGGACCGCCTGACCGACACCTTTACCTCAGCGCTGGACGGGCCGGTCGACGCCGCCCTCCTCATCTTGGACTTCCCCGGCGCCGGACTAGACGACGCCACCTGGTGGCCGACCCTGGAGGCGTTCGCCGAGGCCAGCGCATCGACCGGGACACCGGGCGTGGTGGCCGCCTCCCTGGCCGAGAACCTGCCGGTGGTCGTCGAGGAAGCGGCGACCGATGCCGGGCTGGTGGCCGTGCGGGGTATTGAGGCGGCGCTCGTGGTCCTGGAGGCGGCGGCCCAGTGGGGCGCCCGGCCCGACCATCCGCCGCTCCTGCCACCAGGGCGCCCCCCAGGGCCGACGCGTCGCACGATGGGAGACGAGGCCAGGAAACTGCTAGAGGAGGCCGGGGTTCCGGTACCCCGGTGGGAGGTGGTGTCGGTCGACGGGGCTGGGGAGGCGGCCGACCGGCTGGGGTACCCGGTGGTGGTCAAGGCCGCCGGGCTGGCTCACAAGACGGAGGCCGACGCGGTGGCGCTGGACCTCAGCGACGCCGGTGCGGTCGGCGAGGTGGCCCGCCGGATCGCAGAGGCGTCGGCCGCCGAGACGGTGATCGTCGAGCGTCAGGTCGGCGACGCGGTCGTCGAACTGCTGGTTTCGGTACGCCGGGAGGATCCGGTGGGCTGGCTACTCACCGTCGGCGCAGGCGGAACCCTGGTGGAGGTCCTGGAGGACACCCGCAGCCTGCTGCTTCCGGTCACCGGGGAGGACGTACGGTCCGCCCTTCGGGGCCTGTCGGTCTGGCCACTGCTGGCCGGCTACCGGGGACGTCCGGGAGCCGATGTGGAGGCCGTGGTGGATGCCGTCCTCGGAGTAGTTCGGATGGTCGTGGCGGGAGACGGTCTGGTTGAGGTGGAGTGCAACCCGTTGATTGCCGGGGCGGAGGGTGCCACGGTGGTTGACGTGCTGGTCGAACGCGAGGACCCGGAGGGACAACGATGAGCGACGGGGCGGCGGTCCGGACCACGGTGAACGGCGGGGTAATGGAGGTGGTCCTGGACCGTCCGAAGGCCAACGCCATCGACGCCGCCACCAGCCGTGAGCTGGGGCGAGTGTTCGCCGGGTTCAGGGATGACCCGTCGCTGAGGGTCGCCGTCTTCACGGGGGCCGGTGACCGGTTCTTCTCGGCCGGTTGGGACCTCGGCGCGGCGGCCGACGGCGAGGAGTTCGAGGCCGACTACGGCGAGGGTGGCTTCGGTGGCTTTGGTGAGTTACCCCGAAGGAACAAGCCGGTGGTGTGTGCAGTAAACGGCCTGGCCGTGGGTGGCGGCTTCGAGATCGCCCTGGCCGCCGAGTTTGTGGTGGCCGCCGAGCACGCCGAGTTTTTTCTGCCCGAGACCAGTCTGGGAATCATCCCCGACACCGGAGCGGTCCGACTGCCCCGGATTTTGCCGCCGGCGGTGGCCACCGAGGTGCTCATAGGTGGGCGACGGCTAGATGCCCGGGAGGCCGAACGGTGGGGCCTCGTTAACCGGGTGGTGCCGGTGGCCGACCTCCGGGCAGCGGCCCTCGAGTTAGCTGGTCGGATCTCCGCTTCTGCCCCGCTGGCCGTGGAGGCGGTGCTAGCCATCGACCGGACCACCCGTCACCTCTCCCTGGAGGAGGCGTTCGCCCACCTCCGGTCGGGTGATCTGGAGGCCTACGAACGCATGCTGGCCTCGGAGGACGCGCAGGAGGGACTGCAAGCTTTCGTCGAGAAGCGAGACCCCCACTGGCAGGGTTCTTGATCCACTGGAGGGAAAGCCCGACCCCCGGGAAACCGCGCTAGGTTCCGACCTCGACGACGGTTCCCGACCAGGGCCCTCGTCGAGGCCGACTGAGGGATTCCGGCCGGACTCCAATGATGGGGGACACATGAGCCAGCGTCTGACGACACCGATGGTCCGTGAGGACGGGGTGCTGCGCGAGGCGACCTGGGAGGAGGCCCTCGAGCGGGCCGCCTCCGGGTTCCGCTCCGTGGTCGACACCCACGGTCCTTCGGGCTTCGGCATGTTCAGCTGCTCGAAGACCACCAACGAGGTGAACTACGCCGCCCAGCGGTTCGCCCGACGGGTCATCGGCTCGAACAACATCGACAGCTGCAATCGAACTTGACACGCTCCTAGCGTCGTCGGTCTGGCGACGGTCTTCGGAGCAGGCGGAGGCACCTCCTCATATGAGGAAATCGAGACGACCGACGCCATCGTCATGTGGGGGACCAACGCGCGCAACGCGCACCCCATCTTCTTCCACCACGTCCTGAAGGGCATCAGCAACGGTGCCCGGTCGTGGACCGTCGACCCCCGGCGAACCGGTACGGCCAAGTTCACCGACTCCTGGCTGGGCCTCGACGTCGGGACCGACATCGCCCTGGCCCACGGAGTGGCACGCGAGATCATCCACGCTGGCCTCACCGATGACGAGTTCATCCGGAACGCCACCACCGGCTACGAGGAGTTCGTGGCCTTCGTGGAGTCGTGGACCCTGGAGCGGACCGCGGAGGTCACCGGCGTGCCCACCGAGGCCATCCGGGACCTGGCCCACGGATACGCCTCGGCCCCGACGGCCCAGATCTGTTGGACCCTGGGCATCACCGAGCACCACACCGGGGTGGACAACGTCCAGGCCCTCTGCAACCTCGCCCTACTCACCGGGCACGTGGGCCGGAGGGGTTCCGGTCTGGTGCCCCTTCGCGGGCAGAACAACGTGCAGGGCGGCGGTGACATGGGTGCGCTGCCCAACAAGCTCACCGGCTTCCAGGACGTGGAGGATGACGAAGTGCGGGCCAAGTTCGAAGGGGCCTGGGGCTGTGAAATCCCGGCCACCAACGGCTGGAACCTCACCGAGATGTTCGAGGCCATGGAGCGAGACGAGCTCAAGGCCGTCTACTGCATCGGCGAGAACCCGGCCGACTCGGAGGCTGACGTCAAGCACGCCAGGGCCATGCTCGAGCGGCTCGATGTGCTGGTCGTACAGGACGTGTTCCTGACCCGTACGGCCCAGATGGCCGACGTGGTCCTGCCGGCCGCCCTGGGATGGGCGGAGTCGGACGGCACGGTCACCAACAGCGAGCGCCGTGTCCAACGGATGCGGGCCGCCATACCGCCACCCGGTGAGGCTCGCCAGGAGATCGGGATCATCAACGACCTGGCGGCTCAGATGGGTGACGGGGGCTGGGGGAACCCCACGGCCGAGGAACTTTGGGAGGAACTCCGGACCGTTTCGCCCATGCACGCCGGCATGTCCTGGGAGCGCCTCGAGACGGAGGGTGGCATCCAGTGGCCGTGCCCGACCAAAGACCACCCCGGGAGCCCATTCCTCCACGGCCGCCTCTGGGAGCGGCCGGCCGGTGGACGACTGGCGCCGTTTTCGTGCGTCGAGGATCGCCGTCCGCTGGACGAGCTTTCCGATGAGTTCCCGTTGCGTCTGACCACCGTGCGCGCCCTGGACTCGTACAACACGGGCGTGCAGACCGACAAGTACTCCTCGCCCATTCGCACCGGGGAGGCGCTCGAGATCTCGCCGGCAGACGCCGCCGACCTGGGGGTGGTCGAGGGGGAGCGGGTGAACGTGTCGTCCCGACGGGGCGCCATCGAGATGACCATTGGCATCGACCAGCACCTTGCCGTAGGCCTGTGCCACACCACCTTCCACTTCCCGGAGACGACCGACATCAACCAGATCACCAGCGACGCGGTTGACCCGAAGTCGGGCACGGCCGAGTTCAAGGCGGCGGCCGTGCGGGTCGACAAGCTCGTCGGGGTGGCCACCGGTGCCTGACCTCCACTTTGGGGCGACGGAGGAGGCGACCGACGCCGAGAGGGCAGGCGTCGACGCGGCGATTGCCAGCCTTGGTCCGGTGGTCCTCTGGGAGTCCGAACGGTTGGTCTATGGAGGTCGGGACCGCACTCGGGAGCGTCGCCACCTATTACTTCCGGCCCTCCACGCCCTCCAGCGGTCGGCCGGCTGGATTAGCCCGGGGGGCTTGGACTACGCCTGCGCGCAGTTGGAGGTGCCGCCCGCTGAGGGCTACGGCGTGGCCACCTTCTACCACCTGTTCACCCACGAGCCGCCGGCCGCCGTCGACACTGTGCACGTGTGCGACGACGTGGCCTGCCGAATCGTCGGAGCGCTGAAGCTGATCGACGACCTGGCCGCCGACGGGCACCACGTCAAGGCAAGCCCGTGCCTAGGCCAGTGCGAGCGGGGACCAGCGGTGATGGTCCAGCGGACCGGGCGCGAAGACGTGACCGTCACCTCGGTGGACGGCGGACCGGTTGGCGTCGCCGAGGTCGCGGCAGCCATCGGATCGGGCGCCTCCACGCCGTCGGTCACCCTCCCCCAAGTTGGAGATCCCGGCCTACGCCTCCTGGCCCGTGTCGGGATCGTCGATCCGACCAGCCTCGAGGACTACCGGGCCCACGGTGGCTACCGAGCCCTGGAGGCCTCGCTGACCATGGGATCGGGCCAGGTGATTACTGAGGTGACCACGGCCGGGTTGTCCGGTCGGGGCGGCGCCGCCTTCCCGACCGGCATCAAGTGGCGCGGCGTGGCCGACCAGGAGGGGCGTCCCCGCCACCTGGTGTGTAATGCCGACGAGTCTGAGCCCGGAACCTTTAAGGACCGAGTTCTCATGGAAGGCGACCCGTTCTCCCTCATCGAGGCTATGACGGTGGCCGGCCTGGCCGTCGGGGCCGAGCAGGGCTGGTTGTACATCCGGGGTGAGTACCCGGTGGCCACCGACCGTCTGGACCATGCCATCACCGAGGCCCGGGCCGCGGGGCTCCTGGGCGACGACGTCTCCGGCTCGGGACGTCGCTTCGACATCTCGCTGCGCAGCGGGGCCGGTGCCTACATCTGTGGCGAGGAGACGGCGCTGTTCAATTCGCTCGAGGGGTTCCGGGGCGAGCCTCGGAACAAGCCGCCGTTTCCCACCACGCACGGTCTGTTCGGCGAGCCCACGGCCATCAACAACGTGGAAACGCTGGTCAACGTACTGCCCATTGTCTTGGGCGGCGGAGCGGCCTACGCCGCCAAGGGGACGGAGCGGTCGCCGGGGACCAAGTTGTTCTGCCTCAGCGGGCGGGTAGTCCGCCCCGGCACCTACGAGGTGGAGTTTGGGGCCACCCTGCGGGACCTGATCGACCTGGCCGGAGGCCTGCCAGAGGGTCGGAGCCTGCGGACCGTCATGTTGGGCGGCGCCGCCGGCAGCTTCGTGGGACCGGACTCGCTGGACCTGCCGCTGACGTTGGAGGCCACCCGGGACGCAGGCGTATCGCTGGGCTCAGGCGTGATCATGGTGTTCGACGAGACTGATGACCTGGTCGACACCGTGCGGCGCATCGCCGAATTCTTCCGCGACGAGTCGTGTGGCCAGTGCGTGCCCTGCCGGGTGGGAACGGTGCGCCAGGAGGAGGTGCTGGTTCGGCTGGGACGGGGGTCCACGGTGGATGACGAACGGGACCTGCTGGACGACCTGGCGGCGGTCATGAAGGACGCCTCGATCTGCGGCTTGGGTCAGACGGCCTCAGGTGCCGTGCTCAGCGCTCTGGACCTCGGCCTGCTGGTCGGCATCGGCGGAGGGGGATCTCGATGAACGAGACGGCGGTTTCCGTGACCACCATGGTCGAGGCCACCATCGACGGGGCGACAATCCGCGTTCCGGAGGGGTCCACCATCCTGGACGCCTGTCGCCGGCAGGGCATCGACACGCCAACGCTGTGCTGGGCCGAGAACCTGACACCTGTCAACGTGTGCCGGGTCTGCGTAGTCGAGGTCGAGGGGTCCCGGGTCCTGGTTCCGTCCTGTTCCCGGCCCGTGGAAGACGGAATGGTGGTGTCCACCGACTCCGAGCGGGTACGCACCAGTCGGCGGATGGTCTACGAGCTGCTGGCCTCGTCGGTCGAGATGGACCGGGCTGACCCCGAGGTCCACGCCTGGATGGAGCACTATGGGGCCCGGCCGGAGCGGATGGGAGAACGGTCCGAGATTGCGACGGTGGCCCAGCCGGTGAAGGTCCAGGACGACCTCTACGTTCGGGACTACGAGCGGTGCATCCTCTGCTACAAGTGCGTTGAGGCTTGTGGCGATGACGCCCAGCACACTTACGCCATCGCCACAGCCGGCCGGGGCTTCGGGGCCCACATCTCCACCGAGCACGACGTAACCCTTCCCGATTCGGCCTGCGTCTACTGCGGGAACTGCATCGGGGTCTGCCCGACAGGGGCGCTGGCCTTCAAGACCGAGCACGACATGCGCCTGGACGGTACGTGGAACGAGGAGGGCCAGGAGGTCACCACCACGGTGTGCTCGTTCTGCGGGGTGGGCTGCAACCTGGAACTACACGTCCAGGATGAGCGGATTGTGAAGGTGACGTCACCGGCCGACCACTCGGTGACCCACGGCCACCTGTGCATCAAGGGACGGTTCGGCTGGCAACACGCTCAGTCCTAAACCTCCAGGATGGATCCACCCGGCGCCGGTGGCCGGGTGGTCAGCCCTGCGCTCTGACTAGGACCACGACCCAACCCTCGATGCCGGCACCCGGCAGGTGGTCGCCGTGCTCCCGGAAGGCCACGGCAGCCGAACCGTCGGCCTCGATGGCGTCCAGTTCGGCGGGGAAACGGCCCTCGTCCCAGAAGTGGTCGTTCAAGCCGACGACTACGGCACCGCCCGGTCGGACGACGCGCAGGACGTCACGGAGGGCGGAGGGTCGGATGTGCCCGAACGAGAACACGCCGACGGCCGCTGCGTGATCGTAGGTGTCGTCGGCGACATCGAGCCCCTTGTTCAGGTCGGATTCGAAGAGCCGGCCGTAGACACCGGTCGCTGCGGCCCGTTCCAGCATGGGGGGTGAGAAGTCGCAGCCGTCGAGGCTGGTGAACCCGACCTCGGCGAGGGCCAGCCCGGAGAGCCCGGTGCCGCAGCCCACGTCCAGGATCCGTCCGCCGGGTTCCACTACGGAGGTCAGGGCTGTTGCGCACCGGGTGGGTTGGGCGTAGGCGTTCTCGACGCCCACCTCCTGGTCATAGGTTCCGGCCCACGCCTCGTAGTGGTCCAGCGTCTGGCGGCCAGTCTCCAGGTCGTAAGAGGTGTCGAGGAATCGCCGGTCTCCCACCCTGGTTCTCCCCGCGATCGACGGAACCGGGCCGAGGGCTTGCGGCCCGACCGTTGACGGTAACCGGGTATCGGGCCGGGACCGGCGGTGAATGGTGCTCTTGAACGAGAACGGAGCGATCTTTCCTAATAGTGGAGGATGACTACTCGTATTACGAAACGATGACGATCGGCATGACCTGTGACACGCGTCTCATCGGCGCATACCCTTCGTCGCTGGTGGACAGTAGGGCCGCCATCCGTGCCGTCGCTTTTCGATGGGACGGTTTGATCTATTCCATGACATGGAGG
>JAKURX010000200.1 GCA_022451505.1 Acidimicrobiales bacterium
TGGTGACTTTGGTGGCGGTGGCCGGTATCCGCCACAGCCGGACCGGGCGGGTACTCATCGCCTTACGGGAGAACGAGACAGCGGTCGAAGCCTTTGGTATAAGTCCCACGAAAGCAAAGTTGACGGCCTTTGGGATTTCCGGCTTTGTGGCCGCCATGGCCGGGGCGCTGATAGCCCACCATCAGCAGGCGATCGTCATCGGTGGTGAGGCCCAAGCCAGCATCGGTTTGTTCGTGGCCGGGGTGGCCGGCGGGCTGGGCTCACTGGTCGGCGCGGCGATCGGCGCCCTCTACTGGTGGGGAGGCCTGTGGTGGCTGCCCGGCAACTGGTACCTCTTGGCCACCGGCGGTGGGGTACTCGTCGTACTGCTGGTGCTTCCGGGCGGGCTAGCCGGTGGCCTCTACGAACTGCGGGACGCCGCCCTACGACGCCTCGCCGCGCACCGTGCCATCCAGGCCCCCGGATTTACTCCTGACCGCTACCAGCCAACCGGCCCTGAGGAACTGTCATGACCGACCCCGTGATCCGCCCCGGAAGGGGTGACATCAACGAGGCTGTTCGCCGGGGACTCGGCACACTCCGCCACCCCAGGCGGACATTGCGGAACATCGCCGGAGGTGGCCCGCTTTACCCGCTGCTCATCCTCTTCGGACTCAATGCCGTCGACGAACTGGACCGTGCCGCCTTCGGGATCTTGGCCCCGGAGATCCGAGACGAGTTCGAACTCGGCTATCAGGGTCTTCTAACCATCATCGCTGTCGTGACAGCAGCCTCGCTGGCCCTACAGGTCCCGATCGCCGGCATGGCCGACCGTCACTCCCGGGTCCGACTGGCGCTGATCGGAGCCCTGGCCTGGTCGGTCTTCTCATTCTCGACCGGGCTGGCCACCGGCATCGTATTCCTCGCCTTTGTCCGGTCGGGCTCGGCGATCGGCAAGGCCGTGAACGGTCCGACTCACAACTCGCTGATCGCCGACTGGTTCCCCCCAGCGGACCGGCTCAAGGCGTTCTCGTTCCACCAGGCAGCCAACCCGGTTGGCGGAACCATTGGCGTCCTGACAGCAGGCCTACTCGGCTACTACTTCGGCTGGCGGGCGCCGTTCTTCGTCTTGGCCTTCCCCACGCTGCTTTTGATCATTGTTGCTGTCCGGCTTCGGGAACCGATCCGCGGTGCTCAAGAACGCCGAGCTGTGGGAGCGAAGGCTGAGGCCATCGACCTCGAGGAGGCGCCTCCGTCTATCACCGAGGCTTGGCGAATGGCCTGGAAGATCAGCGTGCTCCGGCGAATCTTCGCCGCTATGCCCTTCTTAGCTGTCTCCCTTGTGGGATTCGACGCGCTAAACATCCTCTTTCTCGAAGAGATCTTCGGACTTGACGTGCGAGCCCGAGCGATATTTGGGGCGGCCTTGGCGCCGCTGAGCGTCATCGGGCTGATCATCGGGGCACGGGTCGGCACCCGTCTTCTGGCCCGTGGCCCGGGGCTGGTGCTGCGTTTCCTGGCTCTCACGGCGGTCATTCAAGGCTGCTTGGCTGCCATCTACGCTTTATCTCCCAACCTGGGTATTGCCTTTGCGGCTGCGGCAACGTTCATCATCTGCGGAGCCATTCTGGGTCCCGGGATATTCGCCGTGCTGTCGATGGCTGCCCCGCCACGCGCACGGTCGATGGTGTTTTCGATCAGTGCGCTCTGGATTCTTCCCGGATTGTTGGCCCTTCCTTTCGTCGGCTGGATCGCTGATAACTGGGGAATCCGATACGGGATGGTGGTCATGCTGCCCATCGGAGTCATCGGCGGCCTGATCGTCTCGTCGGCCGGACCTCTGATCGCAGGCGACATCAAGGATGTGTGGCAGACCACGGCTGCCCGTTCAGAAGTTCTGCTCGCCCGCCAGAGCGGTGACCGGAAGTTGCTGTTATGCCGAGATCTTCAGGTCGGGTATGGCGACGTCCAAGTGCTTTTCGATGTGGACTTCGAGGTAGAGGAGGGGGCCATCGTGGCCCTGCTGGGCACCAACGGGGCCGGGAAGTCCACCCTGCTCAAAGCCATCTCCGGAATCGTGGAAGCCGAACGGGGAGCAGTGATCCTGGACGGGCGGGAAATCACCCACGCTCCGCCCAACGAGATCGCCGCTCACGGGGTTTCCCAGTTGCCCGGCGGGATCGGGGTTTTCCCGTCGCTAACCGTCGGAGAAAACCTCCGATCCGCCTCGTGGCTGAACCGTCGAAGCAACCCGGATGCCGCCCGTGACCGGGTCCTGGAACGTTTCCCCCAGTTGGCCGACCGCCTAGGCGACCGGGCCGGCGACCTGTCTGGAGGCCAGCAGCAGATGCTCGGCCTGGCCATGGCCTTCCTGACCCGGCCCCGGTTGCTCATGATCGACGAGTTGACCCTCGGGCTGGCCCCGGTGGTCGTCGAGGAACTCCTGCCCCTGGTGCGCGAGGTGCGCGACGAGGGGGTGACGGTGATCCTGGTCGAACAGTCGGTCAACACGGCGCTCACCCTGGCCGAGACGGCCTACTTCATGGAGAAGGGCCAGATCAGGTTCCACGGTCCAACCGCGGAACTCCTCCAACGGCCCGACATTTTGCGATCGGTGTTCCTCGAGGGCGCAGCGGCCGGCGTGGCACGCGCTGAGGGCCAACTGGGCGACGACCAGCAGGTCGACAGGCGGTCCCAACAGTCCTCCGCGGGCTTGGCGGAGACCACGCCGGTCCTGAAGGTGGTTGGCATGTGCCGATCGTTCGGGGGCATCCGGGCAGTGGACGACATCAATCTCGAGGTGTTCCCAAACGAAATTCTCGGTC
>JAKURX010000201.1 GCA_022451505.1 Acidimicrobiales bacterium
CTCGCCGGGCCAGACCCACAACCAGAGCGGCGCCAGCACGATTTCGCTAATCAGGAGCAGGGAGGTCTCCGCCGGGGGCACGAACCGATGGGCGTAGTTGAACACCGGTGTGCCCAGGCCAATCAGTAGGCCCCCGCCGATACAACCCATAGCCACGTCCCGGATCGGCAGGTCGAGGCCCGGTCCAACCAGTGACACCAGGCCGGCCACCACGGCGACCGTGAAGCCCCCGATCACAGTCGGAACCCCCGGGTCCCGGGCCGGGGAACTACGGATCAGGACCGTGTATCCGCCCAGGAAGACCGGAAGCAGGAGAGAGAACAGGATCCCGAGGCGATCGCCACCATCAAGCCCTCCTCCCACCATGATCGCCACACCGATCGACGCCACGAGCATGGCTGCCACCGTGTCCCGTCGGACCCTCTCCCGGAGGAACACACGACCAAGGATCGCCGCGACGAACGGGCTGGTGCACTGCAACAACAGGACGAACGCAGCGGTGGCCCGGCTGAGCGACAGGATGAACAGGACAAAGCAGCTTCCTAGAGCCAGGCCGGCCACCGCTTGCCAAGGGCCTGCTTCGACGATCGAACGGATCGGATTCCGACCGAGAACCATGATGGTCAGCGTGGCGACCACAGCGGCCGAGAAGCTCCGATAGAACAAGTACTGCCAGGCGTCGGCCTCCAGCAGAGCGCGGAAGGTCAGCGGTCCGAGACTGAAGGTGGTCCCCGCAGCCAGGACCAGCATCGACCCCTGGAAGCGGGTGAGCGCTCGGTCCACGGCGTTACCCTCCTCCTTCGCGATGGCCGGGACGGGCAGCATGCTCATCACGCGGCCGATGGGCAAGTCGGTCCGTTGACTACCGTGATCTCATGGCCACCGGCCTGACTATCGGTCTGCTCCACCCGGACAAGATGGGGTCAGCGGTGGGCGCCACTGGCTCGCTCCCTCGCTTGAACACTCGCCAGAAGAGCCTCAGGACGCCCGCGTCCTTCCAATACCGTTAGGAGGCACCAGCCAGGGACTGACTGAGTTATCAGGGATTGACCTGAGTTAAGCGGCAGCTCTTTCGAGGATGTGGATGCCGCACGCCGAGCCGAGGCCGATCACGTGTGTCAGGCCGACCTTCGCACCCTCGATCTGGCGGTCGCCGGCCTCGCCACGGAGGTGGGTGGTGACCTCGTAGACGTTGGCCACGCCGGTGGCGCCGATCGGGTGGCCCTTGGAGATCAGCCCGCCCGAGACGTTCACAGGGGTCCGACCGTCGCGGAAGGGGCCACCCGAGTCGATGAACTCGCCGGCACCGCCACGCTCGCAGAGGCCCAGGTTGTCGTAGTGGATCAGCTCGGCGGTGGCGAAGCAGTCATGCAACTCGACGAGGTCCAGGTCCTCCGGGCCCACGCCGGCCGCCTCGTAGGCCTGGGCGGCGGCGTTGCGGGTCAGGGTATTCACGTCAGGCTGCACCTGGCCGCTCTCCACCCAGGGGTCGCTCGTCAGCACCGAGGCCGAGATCTTCACGGCCCGCTTCTGCACCTCGTCGGGCATGGACCGGAGGCGCTCCTCGGAGACCAGCACGGCGGCGGCCGCACCGTCGCCGGTCGGACAGCACATCAGCAGGGTGTTGGGGTAGCTCTGCACCGGTGAGCCCATGATCTCCTCCATGGAGAACTCCTTGCGGTACTGGGCCAACGGGTTCAGCGTGGAGTGCTGGTGGTTCTTGTAGGCCACCCTGGCGAACTGCTCGAAGCCGACGCCGTCGTAGTCACACGCGTACTCCATGCCCGCCTGGGCGAAGACGCCTGGCATCGTCTCGGTCCCGAGGATGCCGTCGACGCCGGTCACCGCTCCGTAGCGGCCCGAGGGCTCGAAGACCTTCTCCTCGGCCTTGCTGCCACCACGCAGCAGGCCCATCTTGCCCATCTGCTCGACGCCGAAGGCCAGGCCCATCTGCGCCTCCCCGGCCTTGATCGAGAGGTAGACGGTGCGCAGGGCCGTCGCCCCGGTGGCACACGCGTTGGTCACGTTGAACACCGGTATGCCGGTCTGGCCTATCTGCTTCTGCACCCGCTGGCCCATGCCCGACTGGGCCTGGAAGAGCGTGCCGGCGCCCATCACGTCCATGTCGTGGATGGTCACCCCGCCGTCCGCCAACGCGTCCATGCAAGCCCGCGAGGCCAGGTCGACCGCGTCCAGTTCCGGGTAGCGGCCGAACCGGGTCATGGACGTTCCGAGGATCCAGACTGCGTCGCTCATTCTTCGCTCTCCTTATGTCGTCCGTAGGGTCAGGCAGCCGCGTAGCCGAAGGCCACGCAGTCGGTGCCGTTGTCGTCCGTGCCGCAGCTGAAGGTGGTGAACCGGAGGCGCATTCCCAGCTCCGCTGTCATCGGGTCCTCCAGCCCGACCACGTTGGCCCGCACCGAGGTGCCGTCATCGGTCTTCACGATGGCCGACACGTACGGCACCGGTATGCCGGGGGCCGCCCGGTAGACGATGCTGAAGGAGCGCAGGGTGGCGTCGTCCGCGACGCGCACGGGCCTGAACTCATCCTTCCCACACTTCGCGCAGGCATTGCGCCGGTCGAAGTAGCGGGCCTGACAGCCGGTGCACTCACTGGCCTCCAGGTGGGGATCGGCACCGTGGCGCAGGTAGTCGACGATCGGCAGCAGGGCCGGAATCTCGGCGCTCTCAGACGATTCCTCGGTCATGCGGCCTCCTCCGGACGTGGCGCACGGTCACGCCAACGGGCCGGACACTACCGACCCTCCCGTCGACCCTCCCATTCGG
>JAKURX010000202.1 GCA_022451505.1 Acidimicrobiales bacterium
TGGCCCAAGAGCCCTTCCTGTTCGGGAATAGACCCGGATGCTCAGACTTCGGCCTCTACGGTCAACTCACCCAACTGACCCGCTTCGAGGCCCATTCGGCCCGCCTAGCCGTAAAGCACTCACCGCGCACCGTGGTATGGGTGGACCACATCGATGACCTGCATTGGTGGCCGGTGGACGGGGCTTCCGGCTGGTTCGACCGCGACCAGTTGCCGGCCAGCACACTGGCCCTCCTCGGGGAAGCCGGACGGACCTACGCCCCCTTCATGCTGGCCAATGCAGCGGCCTTGGCGGCAGGGGAGGACGAATTGGTCGTGGCCATTGACAGTGTTGGGTTCTCCCAAGCCCCGTTCAAGTACCAGGCGAAGTGTCTGGGATGGATTCGCAGCAAGTACGAGGAGTTGGACGATCAGGACCGGTCTTGGGTGGACGACCAGCTGGATGGCACCGGCTGCGAGAAACTCCTGGTGTGACCGGCGAACCGAGTCACCGCACGGAAGGAAAAAGGTATGAGCGAAGACCGAGACGACCAGAGGGTGGAACAGTTCTGGGAAACCCCCAGCCACGATCAGATCGTGGAAATCTCCAGGTCGCACGTGGTGGCCCTGGAGGCCACCGATGCGGACGAGGTCTGGATGCAGGTCGGCATGCACCACGTTGTGCTCCACACGATTGGCCGGCGCACGGCACGGGAGCACAAGTGCGCGCTACCGGTATGGCGTGACGAGAACGACGACCGGATCGTGGTTGGTTCCTTCGCCGGGGCCGAAAACGAACCTGACTGGGTCCGCAACCTGAGGGATCGGGACGCCAACCCCCGGGTACGGGTCCGGAGCCAGTCGGGGTGTTACTGGTCTGATCACCAATTCCTCGAAGGCGACGAACACGCCGTGGTCTGGAAACAGTTGTGCACCGACCGGGCCTGGTACGAGGACTACCAGGGCCTCACCGAACGGCGCATTCCGCTCATCCGCCTTGTTGAGACCGAGCCGATAACCGATATGCCCTGATCCGACGTTGTCGGATTAGGGCAGCCCTGCGTGTTGAGCGTCGACCTCTACAGCCCAGACGGCGCCCTGACCGGGGCTCAGACCCCCTTGCGGGTCGCTCGGAGCGGTTATAACGAACAGGGTGGTGCCTTGGTCACCGCCCAGCATGCAGGCAAAGGCCCGCTGAGGAACCTCGATTGCGTCGGTGATCTCTCCACCCTCCACGACCCGGGCCACCTCGGGTCGAATGGCGTTAGCGAACCAGATCCCTCCGGCTGTATCGAGACAACATCCGTCGGGCATGCGGCCGGGAACCTCCGCCCAGATCCGCCGATCCGAGAGTGTGCCGTCGGTGGCAATAGTGAACGCGCAGTACCGACTGCCGAACGTCTCACCGACTACTAGCGTCGTCCCGTCCGGGGTGATGACTGCTCCATTCGGAAACTGCAGGTCCTCGGCGACGGCCAGGGTGCTGCCGTCCGGGCGGACAAGGGCCAGTGCCGCTCCGACCGGTGCCTGGCCAGCGCCGTAGTCGAACCCGAAGTTCCCCACGTAGGCGTTACCCCGTTGGTCCACCACCATGTCATTGCAGTACGAGGTTGCTATGTGGCCGAGTTCTGCATGCACTCTGACCTGTGTGCCGTCGTAGCGGAGAATGCGTCGCCCAAGCATTCCTACGATCAGGAGGTTCCCATCAGGAAGCCATCCCAGGCCGGAGGGCTGTTCCTCCCCGAGGTCCAGAACTGTTTCCCGCCGGCCGTCGGCGGTGACCGTGTACACCCGGTGTTGGAAGAAGTCGGAATACCACAGCTGCCCGTCGTGCCAACGGGGGCCTTCTCCGAAGTCGAGACCGTCGACGAGTAGATCGACTTCGCTCATGGCTAACCCCCACTCACCTGACGACCCACACGCTATGCGGTGTCCCCGCGGCCCATCCCACCGAGGTCGTAACCGTGTACCGATACCCTCTGGACCTACTGGAGGGGAGCCAATGCACTTCGTGATCCACGCCTTAGACCGGCCCGATGCCGGAGATTTGCGCGCTTCGACTCGTGAGCGCCACCTGGATTACCTCGCTGGATTCGATGTGGTCTTCGGGGGTCCGCTCCTTGACGATGAGGGGGAGATGTGTGGGTCCCTGATCGTGGTCGACATGCCGGACCGGACGGCGGTGGCCGCACTCGCCGCCGGCGACCCGTACGCCAAGGCTGGACTCTTCGGTCAAGTCACCATTCGTGGACTACGTCCGGTACTGGGTTTCGGGACGACCTAACCGTCCTTCCTGCCGTATGACATCCACCGACCCGGGGGTCGCCTCCCGGGACCGCAATCTGGATCGACTGGTCTCACGTCCACTTGACGTCCTCGTGGTCGGTGGGGGCATCAACGGCGCCGTCTCGGCCCTGGCTCTCGCGGCGGCCGGTTTGCGTGTCGGTCTGGTGGAACGACACGACTTCGGTTGCGGAACAAGCCAGGAATCCTCGAACATGGTTTGGGGCGGCTTCAAATACCTGGAGTGCTACGAGGTGCGCTTGGTGGCCAAACTCTGCCGCTCCCGGAACCAACTGGCCCGGGCCTATCCGACCCGGTTGATGGAATCAAGGTTTTTGGCCGCCCTGGGGAAGGGGACCCCCCACCCCCCGTGGTTCGCGGCACTCGGGGCGAACGCCTATTGGGCGCTCGGCCAATTCGCGACTCGGCGTCCCCGGCACCGCCCGGCCTCCACCATCCGGCGTCTGGAGCCAGCAGTAGACACAGCGCAGGTTGAGGGAGGTATTGAATACTCCGACTTCCTG
>JAKURX010000203.1 GCA_022451505.1 Acidimicrobiales bacterium
CAGGGCCAGGGACCGGAAGACGTTGTTGCCGTCGCCTACGAAGGCCACTGTGCGTCCAGCCAGGTCACCGAACTCGTCGGTGAGTGTCAAGACGTCGGCCAAGGCCTGCATTGGGTGGCCGACATCGGAGAGAAGGTTGACCACCGGCACCAGGTCCAGGGCGGCCATCCGCTCTAAGACCGTGTGGTCGAACACCCGGGCGGCCACACAGGCGTGGTAGCCAGCCAGGGTGTGGGTAGCGTCCTCGACCGACTCGCGGGTGTCGAAACCGAGCTCCTCGGCCCGTATGTAGACCGGGTGGCCACCCAGAGCGAAGACAGCCATCTCCATAGAATTGCGGGTCCGGTTCGATGGCTTCTCGAAGACCAGAGCGGCACCCCGACCGGCTAGGACACCCGGTGGATCGTTGTCTGTGGCCAACTCAAGAATCCGCTGCAACTCGGCGACGTTGAGGTCGTCGACCTCCAGGAAGTGCCTCATGAGGTTGCCTCCCCTCCCCGGCTGAGGACGGAGGCCAGGATGGCCACCCCTTCGATTATCTCGGCCGGGGTGATGGTCAGCGGGGGGGCCAGCCGGAGTGCGGTAGAGGTCACCCCGTTGACTATTAGTCCGGCGTCTAAGCAGGTCCGGGCAACATCGGCGGCCGTCCGGCCCTGAAGACATGCAGCTGTCAATTCGACGCCTATCAGCAGACCCAGGCCCCGGACCGACTCCACGCCCTCGAGCCCTTGCAGCGCTGCTACCAGTTCGGCACCTCGTTGGGCGGCGAGGGAGGGGGCGTCGATCTCGGTGAGGATCCGAAGCACCTCCCGGGCCGCCGCCGCAGCCAACGGCTGGCCGGCAAATGTCGACCCGTGGTCCCCCGGCTTGAAAGCGGCGGCCACCTCGGCACTAGCCCACACCGCACCAATGGGCACCCCGTTGCCGAGGGCCTTGGCCACGGTGACAATGTCGGCCCGGATCCCGGCGTGGTGGTGTCCGAACCACTCACCGGTCCTTCCCAGGCCGGTCTGCACCTCGTCGACGATGAGCAGCAGGGAACGTTCATCGCACAGATCCCGGAGACCCTCCAGAAACCCCGGGTCGGCCGGGTTCACGCCGCCCTCCCCCTGCAGGGGTTCGACGAGAATGGCGCCGACCGTGGGATCCACCGCGGCGGCAAAGGCATCGATGTCGTTCCAGGCAGCCAGCCGGAAACCTTCGGGCAGCGGCTGGAACGGTTCGTGCTTCTCGGGCTGCCCGGTGGCGGCTAGGGCACCCAGAGTCCTACCGTGAAACGACCGCCAAGCGGAAACGACGCCATGGCGTCCCGGACCGTGGTGCTTTCGAGCCAGCTTCAAGGCCGCTTCGATGGTCTCGGAGCCCGAGTTCTGGAAGAGGACCCGACCGGGTTGGCCAACCCCGGACCGCACCAGAGCGTCGAGCCGATGGGCCACTTCCAGCTGAGGCTCGGTGGCGAAGAGGTTTGAGGTGTGCAGCAGGGTCCGGGACTGTTCGGCCAATGCAGCGGCCACCCGGGGATGGCTGTGCCCAAGGCTGGTGACGGCCAAGCCGCAGAGAAAATCCAAGTATCGCCGTCCCTCCGTGTCGAAAAGTTCAGTACCCGACCCCTGAACGAAGGTCACGGGGGGCACGGCGTAGTTCCCCATGAGGACTTCAGACCAGCTCATGGCCCGTCCTCTACGGTGGGGAGCCCAGCAGCGACCGTCGGGTCGGCCGGCCGCACCATGGTTCCGATCCCAGCATCGGTGAACAATTCGAGAAGCACCACGTGGGGTACCCGACCATCGACCATGTGGGCTGAGGCCACGCCGCCGGCCACTGCATCGATGCAGGCTCGGGCTTTAGGGATCATCCCCCCAGATACCGTGCCGTCGGCGATCAGGTCCTCAAGGGCGGTCGAGTCGAGCGAGGAGATACGGCTGTCCGGGTCGTCGGTATCGGCCAGGAGGCCCTCCACGTCGGTCAGGTAGAGGATCCGCTCGGCATCCAGGGCGGTGGCCAGGGCGGCGGCTGCTGTGTCGGCGTTGATGTTGTAGGACTGTCCGGTGGGGTCGGCGCCGATGGTCGACACCACAGGGATAAGATTCTCGACCAGCAAGCGTTCCACGATGGCCGGGTTGATGGCTTCCACGTCGCCCACATAGCCCAGTTCGGGGTTCCTTGCCGAAGCGGTAATCAGGCCGGCGTCCTCCCCGGAGAGGCCCACGGCAAGCGGTCCGTGGACGTTGATGCCCGACACGATGTCCCGGTTGACCTTGCCGACCAGCACCATCCGGGCCACCTCGAGGGTTGCGGCATCGGTTACTCGGAGACCTTCTCGGAATTCGGGTTGGATACCCAGCCGCTCCATGAGGGCTCCGATCTGCGGACCGCCGCCGTGGACAACCACTGGCCGGATACCCACCGAGTGCATGAGTACGACGTCTTCGGCGAACCGGGCAGCCAGGTCGCCATCATCCATGGCGTGACCGCCGACCTTGACCACCACCACCTGGCCGGCGAACCGCTGGATGTAGGGCAGGGTCTCGACGAGTACACCGGCCCGCTGCTCCGGGGCGAAACCGGAGTCCGAGGGTGTGGGAGTGTCGGGGTTGAGGTCCATGATCAAGGGGTCGCTCACGAAGTCCGCATGTTCTCGTCGATGTAGGCATGGGTGAGATCGGTGGTGACCACCTCGGCAGTACCAGTGCCCTGGCCGAGGTCGA
>JAKURX010000204.1 GCA_022451505.1 Acidimicrobiales bacterium
CAGGGCTGCCTGCGCTTACCGTGTGGGGTACCGAGTCGCTGTTGTTGAAGTAGATGCTTTGTCCGGCGTCCACCTCGATGGTCGACTCAAATGCGAAGTTCGTGACCAGCGATTGGCGCGCGCCCTCCGGGAAGTCGTCGCCGCGGACAGTGCGTGAATTGAAAACATTGGATGGGTCAGCCACCGGTGCAATGGTCGGGTTCCACATGGAGAACACTCCCATCTGGTTGTCGCGGGTGGTCTCCGCCCAGGCATGCATCATCCAACCGATGGTCGGGTGAAATCGGCCGCCCCGGTCAGCGCACTCCTCCTCGGTCACAAAATCATCCCTTCCCGCGCTGTTACCCCGGCAGAGGTTCAGATGGATGTGCCAGTTGTCGAGGCTGCCGGTGAATCCCCGTGGGTGGTCGACACCCACCGCACCAGGTGGGAGTAGGAAGGCGCTACCCACCAGGACCATCGGCTCCCCGTCCCAGACGCCATCACGGCATTGGCCGAGTGCCTCATTGGGCAGGCTGCTATCGGCCAGGGCGTAGAGGATGATCTCCGGCTCGGCCGGGTTGAACCCGTTGTCGAAGAGGTCGCCCCGGTAGAAGTGGGAGCCCATGTTTGGCGTCTGGATCCGGTCGGAGACGTAGCCTTCGGCGCAGGCTGTGTTCACGTCGGCATGTGCCTCCAGGAAACCGTTCAAGGCGTCGAGTTCCGAGACCAGTTCGGTCAACTCGGTCGGGGTCAGGTCGAGTTGACCGGGAATCGGGTCGCCGGACCGGAGGAGATCCTTTAGGTCGCCGTAGGAGCAGGGGAGGTCCGGGTCCTGACAGCGGACCTGGGTGCCCAGCGGGCCTTCCACCAGGGTTGGAACGACCCCGGCTGAGGTTTGCCGGAACACGTAGCGGGTAAAGCCTGGTGCGCCTCCGGCCGACGGTTCGAGATCCTCGGGAAGCAGCCAGTCGGTGGCCGCCTGTTCGAACGCTGCCGCCTCAGCCACATAGGCGTTCAACTGTTCGGTGGTGAGGATGATTTTCGGGTCAACCGTTGTGGTGGGTGCCCCGGTGGTTGAGGGGACGGTGGTCGTTGTGGAAGTGGCAGGAGCGGTGAGCCGCTGGTTGGTTGATGATGCGGTGCAGGCGACTAGGGCTAGTCCGGCGACCGCAAGCCCGACTCGAGCCGCGCCCAACTGCCCCGAGGTCACTGGGGTGGCTGGGGTCCAGTGGCGAAGGCAGGCATAGTTAGCCGGTACTCGGGGTCGGTGCTCCGAGGATCCTCCCGTCGGGCCAGGGCCTCCTCGATCGCTGGAGCCAGACGTTCCGCTTTGGCCTTCTGGTGGGCCGGGTCGCGTTCGGCGAATTCGGGCATCACTTCGGTGGCGAAGAGTTCCATCGACTCGCAGATGTCTTCGTGGCGGTTCCGGCCGGCCTGGCTGATGAAGATCACTTGGTCAATCCCGGCTTCCTCATACTGCAGCAGAAGCCCCCGGATCTGGTCCGGAGTACCGATCGCCCCCCGGAGGGAGAGGACCCCATCGCTCTCCAGTTGGGCTTTCAGTTCGACCTTCTTCTGTGCAGCGGTTGCCCGGTCGAAGCCGAATTGGCTTCGGTTCCTCTCGAACTCCTCCCAGACGTCGGTGACCCCAGGCTGGTGGTGCCCGTAGACGTAGAAGTGTCCGAGGGCGTAGCCGAAGAAGTGAGCTCCGTCGATGCCCCGGTCGATGGCTGTTGGCTCATGTTCATGGCACATGAGGGGCAGGATGCTGGCCATGTTGGCGTTCACCTCGAACCCGGCCGGCACGCATTCCTCAGAGGCGATCGTCCGGTAATAATCGTCCACCCAGTGACGGGCCTCGTTGGGTTCGACAAAGGCAAAGGTCAGCGCGCCGATTCCCTTGGTGGCCGCCAGGTGGATGGTCTCCCGCTGGCTGCAGGCAACCCATAGTGGTGGATGTGGTTTCTGGTGGGGCTTGGGGATGACGTTTCTAGGCGGCATCTGGATCCACTCACCGTCCCAGCCTGCGAAGGGTTCCTCAACCATCATCCGGGTGGCAACCTCAAGGTGCTCTTCCCACTGGGCCCGCTTTGAGTCACGGGCAACTGCAAACCCGTCCAACTCGGCGTTCGAGGACGACTCACCGGTCCCGAAGTCGACCCGGCCGTCGGAGAGCAGATCCAGAGTGTTGATGCGTTCTACCACCCGAGCTGTGTGGTTGTAGGCGCTGGGTAGCAAGACGATGCCGTGACCTAGGCGGATCTTCGAGGTTCGCTGGCTGGCCGCGGCCAGGAACACTTCGGGGGCCGAGGAGTGGCTGTACTCCTCAAGGAAGTGGTGTTCGACCTCCCACACGTACTCGAAGCCCAACCGGTCGGCCAACTCGACCTGTTCGAGGGCGTCCTTGAAGAGTTTGTGCTCCGCGCCCTTGTCCCACGGGCGTGGTAGTTGATGCTCGTAGAACATGCCGAATTTCACGTCGCAACCTTATGGGTAGGGATGGGGCGGGCCGGTGTTGAGGGCGGTGGTGCCTCCTAGGCTCTGGGTCGTCGACAGGGGAGGTCGGACATGCGCCGGAACCTTGGGGTAGCGGCGGTGTTGGCTGTGGTGGTGATCGCGGCGGCCGGATGGTGGTTCCTTCTGCGCGACGACGCTCCACCGCCTCCCGACCTGGTTAGTGCGGCCCAGGT
>JAKURX010000205.1 GCA_022451505.1 Acidimicrobiales bacterium
CCCAGCGAGTTCCTTGTCGACTACGTCCGCGTCTGGCAAAGGGCTGCGGCGCCCACCACGACGACACCTCCGACCACCACGACGACACCTCCGACCACCACGTCGGCCCCGACCACCACTTCGGGTGCTCTTGGCGGCCTTGCCGTCCGCTGCGAGCTTGATGAGGCGGCGCGGACGATCTCCTGCACGGCCTTCAACTCCGACCCAGAGGGTCAACTCACGTGGACATCCAATGCGACGACCCGGTGGAGCGATGACACCGAGTGGGAGTTTCCCCTCGGCGATGGCCTGCCGATTCCCGATGAAACCTGGGTGCACCTCGAAGAGTGCAATGGATCTACCTGTCGGCTAGCTGACACAGAGATGGATACCTGGCAACTCGTGTCCGAGGAGAGTGCCGGTTGCGGCTTTCCTGAACCAGAAGAACGGTTCTGGAATACCCCGACTTCCGCAGAAGACGGGTGCCCGCTACCGCCCTGTTCAGTTCCAATGTTTTCACACCCATTTGCTGATCCCGACGACGTACACGGATCGTTCTGGCACGAGGATCCAAATCCGCACGATCACATGGTCTATTGGAGTACCCGTCCGGCCGGCGGTGATTGGGACGATGAGTCTCCGGAGATGACCCCCTCATCGTTCACCTCCGAACCGGTTCAGGCCTACGCACCGACCGACATCTACGCGCTGAACATCGGTAGAGAGGTCAGAGAAAGTGACGGGGTGCAATGGGTCGAGTGGCACGGCTACACCTTCTACTGCCAAGGCCACTTCTCCATTTGGGCGCACATGGACACGCCGAGCGAAGCGATCCTCGGTGTGCTTCGAGAGCAGTCACCGGTCGATTGGATCGACTGTCCCGTCGAATCGGGTGCTGAGGCGTTGGAGACATCGGAGCTCGGCGAGTGCAGATGGTTTGTCTATTTGGATCCGGTCTTCCCGGCGGGTGCACCACTATGGAAGTCCCGTGGGCTTGGGGACGGCTTCGTCTTCGGTCTTCTACTGGCTGGGCTCACCGGGGAACAACTACGTGAACAACCGGGATACGGGTACTCCTTGTATCCCTGGCGCACCGCCGCGGGGAACGCGGTCTGCGCGGTCGAATTCTTCCCTGAACCATTCCGGTCCGAGTACTTCGAGAACTTGTCGGGCGGGTGCGGGCCCATGAATCAGGACGTTCCCGGTACTGCGATGGAAGTGTGGCACACCATCCCATCGATGGTGGACGGGACGGTCAATCCCGAGAGCGAAGGGGACTTCGACCGTGACGGGTACTTCACATCGCTTTCCCTCTACCAGGACTCGAGAGACGGCTCGACTCACATCTTCTACATCGGGGACCTCACACCGAGTGTCCCGGCGGGTAGGTACCGGGTCCAGGTGGTTTCCTCAGGGTTGGTTAACCGACGGTGGGACGAGGTGGTACCCGGCTCGATCTACTGCTCCGAACTCACGGAACAGACGTCCATGTACGGCTGGAACGAGTACATCTCCCAGGTGGTGCTGGTCCAGGTTTTCGCTGACGGCATGTCGGTCAAGATTGAAGGACGTCCCGAAATCGGATGCGGGTCTGGCCCCTACTCGTTCTCGGCTGAGGCGATCACACTGCACCGCTGATCTAGATCCCATTCTCTTGGATGCCCGCGGGCGGTTAGTGGGTGTTATGCGTGGCTGGCTTGCTCGCTGTCTTGAACACCCGTCGGGGAACTACAGTTTCGGGTGCCGAGAGGCCGCATCCCTCGGTTCGTGTTTTATTGGCGCTCCCGGGCGAACTCACACCGACCTCCTTCGGCGTGGCTGACTGTTATGTCAACCAGATGGTGGGGAACTATCTATTGGCTCAATGTCGTCCATCTCGGGGGGCGTACCACCAAAGACTGAACAAATGGTCCCCGCTCCAGCGGGTTTTGCCGAGACTTCCCATGAAAGACTGAAAGGGCCGGAACCCGCCGACGAGGTCCAGGTTCAGTCTTTGATGTCCCTTTTCGGGGGGCGTGTTTCGTTAAGCGAAAAGTTCCTGTTGGACCCTTCTGCCTGAGGCACGACAAAATCATCGCTTCCGTGGGGGGACCGGAGGAGGTCAGGTGATGGGACTGGGCGGCAGGGCCGGCCCGTCGCCGGGAGTAGCAGGGATACCCACCACGACCCGGGTCCTGAAGGCCTTGTCGGTCAATCGCTGCTTCTTGGAGTCCCAAAGGGGCCATAGGTAGTCGATGAGCTGGGCAATGTTGCCCAGCCCCTGGATCCCACCGACCAGGCCGGGGACCAGCCAGCGGCCCACGCCCTTGGGCCCGCCAGGGGCCTCACCGGAGGCAGCGTCGACCAGGTGGATACCCAGGCGGCGCTTACCGGGCGTCGTACCCGTGAC
>JAKURX010000206.1 GCA_022451505.1 Acidimicrobiales bacterium
CAATCGGCACCTGAAGGGCCAACGATGCTGCGGTAACCAGGGCAAGTAAGGAGAGGAGGCCCTGGTAGTCGAACCCGAACTCGTCTCGGATCTCCGGCAGCAGCAGCCCCCAGGCTGCACGGTCGAGTTCGTCGACGGCATTGAGGCCGAACAGGATGCGCAACGGGTAGAGGGGCCCGTTGCCGGCGACGCCTTGCAGGGACCGTTTGGGGTGGCGCAACACAGCCAGGCCACGCTGAAGTCGTGCGATCACGGCGACGCCCCCTGTTCGGAGGCTTCGAGGCGGTCGGGGGTGA
Organism: Acidimicrobiales bacterium; assembly: GCA_022451505.1. Lineage (GTDB taxonomy): Bacteria > Actinomycetota > Acidimicrobiia > Acidimicrobiales > MedAcidi-G1 > UBA9410. The sequence continues at coordinate 297 of JAKURX010000206.1, forward strand.
TCCCGGGTGCGTCGATGCCGCGCCGTTCCGCCAGTCGGCGTAGGCCTGCGTCGCGCAACTGGTAGAGGCCTCCGGCCAGTCCGCCCGGCAGCATCAACAGCACGATCAGTACGCCGATGCCTGTGGAGAGGAGCCTGAAGTTGTCGGGCAGCCACCATCTACCGCCCCACCAGTTCAAGGCACCAATCGAGGCACCCAGCATGGAGCCCAGGCCGCCGGTCACGCCTGCAATGAAGAGGCCGATGCTTGCCTGGGCTTCGCCGCCCACGACGAACGCCTGCTGGTGGTGGACGATGAGGGCACCCGCTGCTGCGGCGATGAATCCCGAGATGGAGAAGGCGGTCAACTTGGCCCGTGTGGCGTCCACCCCATAGGCCTCGGCAGCCGATTCGTTCTCCCGCATGGCAATGAGCACCCGCCCCGTGCGACTGCTGCGGATGCCGGCCACGGCCACGAAGGTCAGCGCCATGGCCACGAGGCTCACGTGGTACATCGCGAACGAACTGGTCCAGTCGATCCTGCCCGCGATGGGGAAGCGTTCGATCCGCCCCGACGGCAGCCAGTCGAAGAAGCGAGGGTTCAACACGTACGACGTCGTTGCCACCACGAAAGCCAGCGAGGTGACTGCCAGGTAGAGGCCTCGTAATCGCAGGGCCGGTAGGCCCACAGCGAGTGAGGCGACCACTCCGGCCACTCCGGCGCCCAGGGTGGCCAGGATGAGGTCGACACCCCATTCCTGGGTGAGTTCGGCCCCCACGACCGCACCGATGGAGACGAAGGCCCACTGGCCCAGCGACAACTGGCCGGCCCAGCCGGTCAACACCACCAACGACACCACCACCATGATGACGAGGTGCAGGTAGGACGCCCGCAGGGTGTTGGTGGTGTCCATCCAACGGGGCAACCACAGCAGGAATGCGGCAATGCCGATCGTCGCCCCGAACCGCAGGACCAGGATCTCGGGGAGTCGGGACAGCGCCTTGGGTAGGCGACGGATCTCGCCGACCGCCTGGAACGAGCCGAGTTCCAACTCGCCGCGTTCCTTGCGGATCCGACGGGCCAGCAACGCCACGATGATCACCAGCGCCATGATGGCGTCGCCCACCAGGGAAGTGTCCTGGTTCCAATCGATGCCCTGGTGCAGCATGCCGAGCGCCACCGAGGCACCCAGAACTGCCGGCAGGCTCTCGAGCCGCCCGATCATGAGGGCAGCGAGCGCCCGGAGCAGGAGGCCGAAGCCGAGGCCGCCCCCGACGGGAAGTCCGATCACACCGGCTCGCAGGTACAGGGCCAGGAACGCCAGCGAGGCGGCGATGGCCCAGACCAGCGTCTGGACCGCCTTGACCGGTATGCCCAGCGACGAGGCCCGGTCGGGGCGTTCGGCGGCGGCACGGATGGCCACGCCCAGGTCGGTCCAGCGCAGCAGCGCACCGACCAACGCCAGGACCAGCGGAACCAGGACGAGGACCGCTAGGTGTTCGGCGCGTAGCCTGACGGGACCCACATCCCAGACGGCATCGATGGGCACGGCAATGCGCTGGGAGACCACCTTGGAATCCCACCAACGCGGCATCAGCAGCGCCGGGACGGCCAGGGCCTGGGACAGGCCCAGGGTCGCCACGGTGAGGACCAGACGTGGGGCCCGGAAGAACCGCCGGATGACCAGGAACTCCGATGCGCCCCCGAGGGTGAACGAGGCAGCCAGCCCGATCCCCAGTCCCGCCAGCCACGGGAACCCGCTCTCGACGACCAGCATCACCGCCAGGATCGTCGGGATGAGCCCCAACTCGCCCTGGGCGAAGTTGAGCACCCGGTTGGCCCGGTAGACCAGGAACATCCCGAGTGCCACGAGTGCGGTGATGAGGCCGAGCACGATTCCGTTGATGACCACACCCAGCGGCGCCGGGAACAGCACCTGTTGCACCAGCAGGATCAACAGCGGACCGACCAGCCACCCCGTCCGGGAGCGAAGACCGGTTCGCTTGCCCCGATCGACCCCCATGCCTTCGGGATCCTAGTGGTGGGCGGTGATGCCGCTACGGTCCGACGGATGCTGCCACCCGACGAGCGCCCACCGTTCGAACTGGTCGACTTCGGGCTGGGCCCCTACGTCCACGGCCGGCCGAGTCGGCGGTTCCCCGTCTACACCCGGGGAAACGCCGGCGAGGTCTATCCGGAGGTGGTGTTCCCGTTCAGTTCCTCGATGTCGGTGGCGCTCGCCGGCGATCCGGCCCGTGAGGCGATGCTCGCCACGGGCGTCATGACCGCCGACGAGTGCGACGAGGACGCCGACGTCCACATGGGGGTGTTCGGTGGCTACACGTACCTGAACCTGTCTGTGT
>JAKURX010000207.1 GCA_022451505.1 Acidimicrobiales bacterium
GGTTATCACCGCGGGAGGCACATCGACCCACCATCACGCCGTTGGACGTATGCACCGTCCCGGCGCCTACGACGTTCAACGGCCAGAACTGTTCGCCGAATCTCTTCGCGCCACGAAGAAACGGCTTGACCCCAACGGCATCCTCAACCCGGGCGTCCTCATCGATCCATGACCCTGCACTAGCCCTTCCTCCCGTCGATGGTCGCCTTCTACGCGCTTCTGGCCGCCGTTCTATTCGGATCCGGTGACTTCCTGGGTGGCCGAGCCACCCAACGGACCAGCATCCTGTCGGTCCTCGCTACTTCGCACCTGATCGGGCTAGTACTGATCTTGGTCATGGCCCCCTTAATGGCCGAGCGGTTCGACGGCGGAGATTTCGCTCTTGGGATGGCAGCCTCGGGCTTTGGACTGCTGGGCCTGGGCCTTCTTTACCGAGGTCTGGCCCGGGGCCCTATGGCGGTCGTGGCGCCGGTAACCGCGGTCACCTGCGCCGCTCTACCCGTGCTCTGGGGGGTTGCCTTTGGTGAGGAACTCTCCGGCCGGCACGTGACCGGAATAATCCTCGGCCTGGTATCTATCGTCCTAGTGTCTCGGACCCCAGCCGAGGCGTCTGTGTCCGCGTCGCCACGTCTCATTGCCGAGTCGCTGCTCGCCGGAGTGGGATTTGCGGCGTTCTATATCGTGATCGCTGGCACCGGGGCAGCAAGCGCACCGTGGCCGATCGTTGGCTCACGGGTTCTATCGGTTGCCGTGACCCTGGCTGTCGCTATCGCCCTGGGTCGTCCGGTTAGGCCTGAATCCGGTTCGATACGGCTGGTCGTGGGGGCGGGCCTGTTCGACACCGTGGCCAACGTTGCTGTCCTCGCCGCGCTCAACCGGGGGATGCTGAGCCTCGTCTCGGTGCTGGTCTCCCTCTACCCAGGTGTGACTGTGCTGCTTGCCCGGGTGACCCTCAAGGAACGCATCTCAACGACTCAAGTGGCGGGCTTGGTTGGTGCCCTGGCGTCCATTGTGTTGATGGTCTCGGGCTGAGTAACTGGCCGGCTAGGCACGGACCTTTCGGAGGGTCGCCGCCAGGTTCCCGCGGCGGCCGACGACCACTTCCTCTAGATCAAGGAAGCTGGCTAGGCGTTCCAACTCTGATGAGAGCTCGCCGGCCACCTCTTCCCGATCCTCACCGTTTTCGACAAAGACTCCCCGGGCCAACAGGCGACCATCTGCCCGGTCGGCCTTCAGGTCCACTCGGGCGACTAGGCGGTCATCGAGGAGGAACGGGAGGACGTAGTAGCCGAACTCTCGTTTGTTTGCCGGAATGTAGATCTCGACTCGGTAGCGGAACCCGAAGAGCCGCTCGGCCCGCGGCCGGAACCACACCACCGGGTCGAACGGCGACAGCAGGGCTCTGGCCACCACCTCCTTCGGGATGACAACCCCCGGGTGCAGGTAGGCGGGTGCCGACCAGCCCTCCACTGTGCACCGGCTTAAGTGGCCGTCGGCTACGAGCTCCTCAAGGCGCGGAAGCGCCTCGGCGGGCCGTATCCGGAAGTAGTCGGCCAAGTCGGCCGCTGTGCCTACCCCGTGGCAACGGGCTGCTGTGAGCAGAAGTGCACGTTGTGCTTCCTCCTCGAGCGGCGAGGTGACTGTCCTGGTCTCTGCCGGGATCACCTGGTTGAGAGCCTCGTAGGAGCGTTCGAACCGAGCATCCCTGCGTACTCCGACCTGTCCGGTACGGAACAGCCAGTCCAGGGCCAGCCGGCCATCGGACCGCCCGCCCCACCATGTTCCCGACCTAGGCCTAGGGTCGACGAGTTCAGTTGCCCTGAGCGGACCCCGGCTTTGGACCTCGTCGAGTACCCCGGCTACATAGCCGTCCCCGCGGCCCCCCATGGAGCGCAGGCTGTCCCACGTTTCACCACGAGCGGTCCGCTCCTTCCGCCACCGCAGCAAAGGCTCAAGGCCTATCGGTCCGACCGACGCCTCGTGGGCCCACGTCTCGAACATCTCCCCCGAATGCCACAGCCACCGGTCCAGACGCTCCCGGTCGTAGCTGCCGAGCCGGCTGTACACAGGTAGGTAATGGGAGCGACACACCGCCTGCACCGAATCCAATTGAAGGAGACCCATGCGGTCGACCACCCGGCGGAAGTGCCGGACGTCGACCCGGCCGGTCGGACTCGGATCAGCGAAACCCTGTGCGGCTAGTGCCACTCGCCGGACCGACTCTCGGTCCAGATGCTCCGACGGTCTACTTCCCAAGAGACACAGTCTGGACGAGGTTGCTGGGACTAACCGAATCTGGGCCATGATGGGAAAGCCCGGCGCAGGTCGACCCGGGAGGACTCTGGAAGGCCCAACATGGACTATCGGATATTTGTCGAACCCCAACAGGGCACCACCTACGAGCGCCTTCTGGCCCTGGCCCGCCGAGCTGAGGAACTGGGATTTGACGGGTTCTTCACCTCCGATCACTACCTGAGGATGGGCGACAGCGATGGCTTGCCAGGCCCCACCGACGCCTGGACCACGCTCGCCGGCTTGGCCCGGGACACCGGACGGCTCCGGCTAGGCACCTTGGTCACCCCAGTCACGTTCCGT
>JAKURX010000208.1 GCA_022451505.1 Acidimicrobiales bacterium
TGGAGAATGTAGGTGCGTCGCACAGCGTCGGTGACGTTAGGCCCGGTTCGGTGCGGCGTAAGCGACGAGAACACCACCACGCTGCCCGCCCGGGCCTCCACCGGTACCGCCCCCTCGGAGTCGTCCAGGCAGCGGTAGCCGAGCGGTTCGTCGAAGGTGTGGTGCAAGGTGCCGCCGAGGTGCAGGCCGGGCATCACCCACGGGCAGCCGTTCTCCAGGGTGGCATCGGTGAGCGGCACCCAGCAGGTCAGGTACTGCTGGGGTTCCACGTAGGTGTAGCCGTTGTCCTGGTGCCACGGGAACTCCCTGGGTTTTTCTGGCTTCTTGTAGACCAGTTGATCCCAGTAGAGGCGGACGTCGTCGCCTATCAGGTCATGGCACAGTCCGGTGAACACCGGGTGGGCGGCGAACCGGCGGGCTGCCTTGGCGACAAGCACCGCGTGGGGGGCGAACACGATGGCTCCTGTCTCGGAGATCGAGAGTCGGCCGTCGGGCCGGGAGCGGAGGAAGGTGTCGGCACCGGCCTCGATCCCGTCAAGTGTCGCGGTGACTTCATCCAGATCACCGGGTCTGAAGGCGTCCTCGACGAGGACGAATCCCTGTTCGTGGAACTGGTCGGCCTGGTCGCCGTCGACCACCCGGTAGGAGCGGTCGGTCGGGCGTTGCCAGGCGAACCCGGTGTTCCACGGGTGGGGCTTCACGGCGTCAAGCCCCCGGGGTCAGTTGTTGGTCGGTGCGGAAGGTAGGGGGTCGTAGTAGGGCGACTGTTCGGCCTCGGGTGGTTCTTCGTATATGGCGATGGCGCCGTCCATGGTGAACACTTTCGGGTCGGTGTCGGGTTGTTCGCCCCACAGGTAGCGCACCCCGCCATCAACGAACATGTACATGCCTGACCCCTCGCGGTCCAGTTCGTCACGTCCGACCTGGCTGGGGTTCCACCAGACCTCGGTGATGTCGTCCACCCCGAAATGATCCGGTTCCATGTCCTCCGGCCAGCGCCCCTCAGTTCCCCACGACAGTGATGGCTGGGTGATGGCCCTAGCGGTAGGTTCGGCCGCGAGCATGGCCCGGGCGAAGTTCTCGACCGTCAGGTCTGGTCCGACGGCGGCGAGGAATGAGTAGAAGGTGGCCGGGAACGGGTCCATTACGCCGATGGTGTCGTTGGCGGCCGGAGGCTCCCCGTTCCACCACTCGTAACGGGAGTTGGAGCCCCCTGATTCCCGACTGGTCCGGGCCGCCCCGTTGGACACCCCGAAGGCGTGGGCCCATTGCTCCTGGTCGTAGGTGCGGGCAAACACGTTGGTGTCGACCAGGACCGAGCCGGTGAGGATCCACTCGGGGTAGAAGCCTTGGGCGGTCGCTTCCCGGGTGAACTCGCGGGGTGCTACTGCGTCGCCGTTGAAGATCACCGAGGTAACCCCGGCGGCCTTCATCTTGGCGATGGTGTTCGCGGCCGACTCTTGGATGGTGGCCGGGTCGAGAGCGTAGGAAACCGATGCCGCAACCTCCACCCCATACTCGGCCAGGTTCTCCTCGAACTGGGTGTTCGACTTGACCGACGCTTCGCTGGCTTCGATCCAGATGCGTCCGAATACCCGTTCCTGGTCTTGGAATGACTCGTCTCCGGCGTGGATGGCGTTGCGGCCGGCGAGCCGCTTGCCGATGTACTCGGCGACCAGCAGGTTCAACTGGGGACCGCTTTTACCGATCGACCATCCGTACGGGTGATGTTCCTCGTAGTAGTCGGGGGTCTGGGAGGGTCCGCAGGCGTAGCAGGCGATGCCCCGGGCCATGAGTTCCTCGTCGAAGGCGTTGCTCAACCAGGGGCCACCCCACACCATGAACGGGTCGATCTCCTCGGCGATCTTGACCGCGTCGGCCCGGGCAGAGATGTGATCCCAAACCAGGCCGGAGGCAACCATGACGGTGAGGTCGACACTGCGTCCGTAGGTCTCGTAGTAGGCCTCGTAGTAGGGGAGAAGTTCTCGCATGGTGTCCTCGACGTCAGCTTCGGTGTCGTCGTTGACGATCGCATCGGTGATGTAGGTCACGACCGGGTCGGTGCTCTGGACGATCCAGTAGACGATCCTGATGCTGTCCGCGGTCACACCCCGGTCGGTGGCACCCCCGTTGTCGCCTTCGAAGGGTGCCATGCAGTCGGACCGGAAGAACCAGGGGAGAGCCAGCTGACCGGTTTCCGTGTCACAGCGGGCCCCCCAGTCGATGGCGTCTTCGATGCCCAGGTCAACGGCCGTGTCCCAGTACAACACCCCATAGGGGAGGCATGTTTCTGGATTAATTCCTTCCTCAGACAGTCCTTCCCCGAGCTCGCATGCCGCGGCGGTGGTGGTTGGCGCCACGGTGGTGGTTGCCGCGGCGGTGGTGATTGGTGCCACGGTGGTGGTTGGTGCGGCCGTTTCGTCTGCAATATCGGTTTCCTCGGGGCAGTCCTCCCACACGCAGGCGAGCAGGTCGCCGGACTCGAGGGCCGCGGCCATGTCGACCAGCATCGTCTTAACCCCGTCGGGAACCGCGTCCTCGAAGTCGTGGAACGGCGCTAGGCCAACCTCGCCGACGACGTTGCCCGA
>JAKURX010000209.1 GCA_022451505.1 Acidimicrobiales bacterium
TACACCTGGCCCGTCAGAGTGGACTGGGGGCCCCTCGGCGGGGTGGACGGTGGTACGGCCCCAGCGTTCGAACCAGGTGATCTCCCGGGCCGGTCGGCGGGGCGCCGGGGAGAACTCGTCGCCCACCGTGTAGGCCACCGGGAGCAACACCACCTGGGTGACCCCGGTCGGGATACCGAGCAGTTCACCAACCCGGTCGGCGGCCCCAAGATGCAGGGTGGTCCAGGCACTACCAAGGCCACGCGAACGCAGAGCCAGGCAGAAGCTCCACGCGGCCTGGATCACGGAGTCGAAGAGGCCAGGCTGTCCGCTGCCGTCGTGTTCACCGTAAATGGCCACCAACACAAGGGCCGGTACCTCGTGGAGGTGCTCGGCCAGATACGCCGAGGAGACCATGGTGTGTTCGTTGTGGTGACCGGTTCCGGCGAGTCTCGTAGCAGCGTCATTTAGAAAGGCACCGCCGACCTCGCGGTACAGGTCAGCAATCCGGCCCTTGGTCTCCGGGTCGCGGATGACGATCCACCGTCGGCTGGCCTGGTTACCGCCCGTGGGGGCCTGCTCGGCTAAGTCGATGCAGTCGAGAAGAACCTGTTCGGGGACCAGTCGTTCCAGATCGAGTCGGCGGCGCACCGCCCGGGTGGTCGACAACAAGCGGTCGGTGTCCTTGACTGGGAACACCATGGCTGGTCCTCTCTTGGGCCTACAACTCGCCGAGCCACGCCGGGGCCCGGTCAAGGAGGTACTCGCTGATGGCCCGGCACTGGTCGAGGGCCTCGCAGACAGGTGTGGCTTCGTCTGCCCGGTACACGGTGGCGAGGGGAACATCGAGTCGTGCGGTAACGGCGAGAGAGCGCTGTGGGCCGTCAGTGACCGCTGCGAAGGAGTCCACCGCGGACACTTCGGTGGGGAATTCGGGGCCGCCGATTCCCGCCAGCTCGGTGGCTAGCACCAGCAGATCTGGACTGTTGTCCAGTGGTGGCAGGGCCCAGGAAAAGATCAATTGGACAACCAGGTCATCGCTGGGTTCGGAATCATCGGGTAGGCCCATGATTTCGTCCTCGAACGCCATCAGGGTGCGTGGCTCGACATCCAGGGAGAGGTGTAGGTCCAGCGGTCCCCCGCAAGCAGCCTCGGGGTGCAGGTCAACTTCGAACGCCTGCCGCATCGAGTAGGTCTCCACGAAGTGGCGCTCGTCGTGAATATGGAAGCCGTGGTCAGCGGCGTGGTCCTTGAGGCCAGCGATGAATCCTGCAAGGTCGACTACGGCCACGCGCTTTCCCTCCGACGATCGGACTTCCCGGCCCACAGGCTAGGACCGCGGGAGGGGACTACCGCTATGCGGGTGGTAGACCAGATAGGTGACCATGAGGGGCCGACAACATGACCCATCGGAGGTACTGAGCGACCTCCATGACGCTGTTGACGCCGTCTTCGAAGCTTTGGCCCACCACGAGGATTGGGGCCCGTCAGGGAATCGGCCCGACCAGTACGCCAGTGACGTCGTAGCCGACCGGGCCGTCCGGGAGGCTTTGGAACCTGGAGGATACGGACTGTTGAGCGAGGAGTCGCCGATGACCATGGCCGTCGACGGCGGGCCGGTGGTGGTCGTGGACCCGATCGATGGCTCCACCAACGCCTCTAGGGGGCTGCCTTGGTTCTCGACCAGCCTTTGTGCCGTGGACAGAGACGGTCCCTGGGTGGCGGTTGTGGCCGACCTGGTCAGCGGCACCCGCTATGACGCGGTACGCGGATGGGGGTCTCGCTGCGACGGCGAGGAGATCCGTCGTGAGGACGCCCCTCCTCTAAACGAGTCGTTGATTGCCGTATCAGGACTGCCACAGCTAGACCTCGGCTGGGCCCAGTTCCGTAACCTTGGCTCGGCGGCCCTCGCCCTGTGTTCGGTGGCTGACGGACGTCTTGACGGGTTCGTGGATTGCACCACCGATGCCCACGCCGTGTGGGACTACTTGGGCGGACTGTTGGTGTGCTCCGAGGCTGGCGGTGTGGTTGTTGACGCCTTGGGTCGCGACCTATGCGTCCTCGATCCGGGCGCTCGTAGGACCCCGGTGGCCGGGGCCGGCCCCGCGCTGGCCGACGCTCTAGTAGAGGGTCGCCGCTTATTCTGAGCCGACTCTGAGCGATGAGTGCACCGGTAGGGTGATCGCAGGGGCGCGTAGCTCAGCTGGCTAGAGCACCTCCCTTACAAGGAGGGGGTCGGCGGTTCAAGTCCGTCCGCGCCCACCAGAAAAACCCCAGTTCAGGTCTCGGGTTCGAGAGTGGCGAGGATCTCTGTTAGGTCCTCGACGGTGGTCCGGGGATTGATGATGCAGATTCGCATGGCGGCGTTGCCATCGAAGGTGGTCGGGGTGAGCAGGGCGGTGCCGTCGTCCAGTAGTCGGTCGCACCAAGCCTGATAGTCGGACAGCATCCACCCTTGATGTCGGAAGGCCACGACAGAGAGTTCGGGCTCTAGCAGAAGTTCGAGGTGCGGCGCCGCGACGACCAGGTCTCTCGCCGCCCGGGCCACCTCCAGAGTGCGTTCGATGGCGTCCCGATAAGCATCGGTTCCGTGGACAGCCAGCG
>JAKURX010000021.1 GCA_022451505.1 Acidimicrobiales bacterium
GGTTTCCCGGGCGCTGTGCATGGCCATCTGGGCAACGCCCAGGTCGACGGTCCGGATTCCGGTCCCGGCTGCTGTGACCGGACCAATGGTCGTGCCGCAAGACAAATCTCCCCTGCTGACGAAGGACTGCAAGGGGACCCCGGCCCGCTCAGCGGCCAGGCGTACCACCCCGGCCCCCTCGGCGTCGGTGGCGTAACGCTCCCCGGCGTTGAACTTCAAGACGGGACCACTGTTCAGGTGGACCGGATGCTCGGGGTCGTGCCGATCGACGTAGTTGGGATGTGTGGCGTGGGCCCCGTCGACGGACAGGATCAGCGACCCTGAAATCCGGCGGGACTCCAGGGCCACGAATCGTCGAAGCGTTCGGAGCAGCAGCGGGCCTGCGGCACCGCTGCTCGACACACTGCCCACTTCCTCATGGTCGAACAGGGCCAGGACTGGGACCGGACCGTCAGCTTCGGCGGTCGCCGCCAGGGCCTGAGTGCCGGCATGGCAGGAGAGGAGATTGTCGATACGCGGTGCACTGACCAAATCACGATTGGCGCCAGCCAGTACCGAGGGGGAGAGGTCATGGAACATCACATCCCACCCCAACACGGCATCCTCTGGGACTCCAGCCGCCGAGGCCATCAGAGCAGCGAAGACCCCCGGTGTCGACCCACCGGTCCCGGTGATGGGGGAGAGGTGGTCTTGGGGGTTCAGCACCAGTCCCTTCTCGTTGATGCCTCGGTCTAGGTGGATGGCCAGCTGAGGGATCCGGGCAAGGGGGCGGTCATCGCGTACTAGGACCTGTCGTACGTCGTCGCCGTCCCGGACGGCCAGGCGACCCGAAATCCCCAGGTCTCGGTCCAGCCAGGAGTTGAGGAGAACCCTGCCGTAGACCTCCACCCCGAGTTGGCGGCATCCGGCAGCGTCACGGTCGGGAACCGGCTTCAACCGGAGGTTCGGGCTGTCAGTATGAGCGCCGACGATTCGTACAGGGGCGTCATCAGTCCGACCCTGATCCACCCAGGCAACTAGGGCGCCCCCGGATCGCACCAGGTGGCGCCCGGGTCCGGGAGGATCGTCGTCCTGGTCGATTTCTACGAAACCGGCCTCACCCAGGCGGCGGGCGGCCTCGTCGACAGCGTGGTACGGGCTAGGCGAGCTGTCGATAAACCGGCACAGGTCGACAGCGGACGAGGGGTCCTGATGGGACATGCCTCTATCATGGACCGTCGACAGCTGAGTTGAGACGCCCGCCCCACGGCGGTATCTCATGACAGTCGCTCCGACCGACGGCGTTCCGGGCGATCTCCAGATAGTGGACCCTGACCGGTCCCGAACCCAGGAGACCACCATCCCGAAAAGGTCCGCCTATTCCGAGCCCGCCGAGCCGGCTGTGCGCCGGGACCTGCCGCCTGCCCAGGGTCTCTACGACCCCCGCATGGAGCACGACTCGTGCGGCGTCAACTTCGTCTGCCACCTACACGGCGTGGCGACTCACCGCATCGTCCAGTTGGGAATCGGCGCCCTATGCAAGATGCAACACCGGGGAGCCCTCGGGGCCGAGACCAACACCGGGGACGGAGCCGGCCTACTAATCCAGGTTCCTGACGACTTCTACCGCCAGGTCGTGCCATTTGACCTCCCCGAGGCGGGACGGTACGCCACCGGAATCGCCTTCCTACCCCAGGGAGACGGCCCGGCCGACCAGGCGACTACTGAGATAAACCGCATCGCCGTCGAGGAAGGCCTGGAGGTTCTCGGTTGGCGAGACCTACCCATCGACGACTCGATGATCGGCGACGCCGCCCGCTCCACTGAGCCGACATTCCGCCAGGTGTTTCTGGCCGGTTCGGAGGGACCCGAAGGTCGACCGGCAGGCCTAGCCCTGGACCGAATCGCCTACGTGGTCCGGAAGCGGACCGAGCACGAGGTGGCGGTAGCCGACGAGAACGGGCAGGACCACGGCGTTTACTTCCCGTCGCTCTCGGCCCGGACCATTGTCTACAAGGGGATGCTCACCACCCTGCAACTCTCCGAGTTCTTCGCCGACCTGACCGACGAACGAGTGGTGAGTGCTCTGGCTCTCGTCCACTCCCGCTTCTCGACCAACACGTTCCCGTCGTGGCCGTTGGCCCATCCCTACCGCTTCATCGCCCACAACGGTGAGATCAACACCGTGCAGGGGAACCGAAATTGGATGCGAGCCCGAGAGGCCTTGATGGCCACCCAGGTACTGGACGGTGACCTAGACAGGCTGTTCCCGATCTGCACGCCGGGGGCTAGCGATTCCGCAGGTTTCGACGAGGCCCTGGAACTGCTGACCATGGGCGGCTACTCGCTGCCCGAGGCTGTCCTAATGATGATCCCGGAACCGTGGGAGAACCACGCCGAGATGTCCGACGACCGACGAGCCTTCTACCAGTACCACGCCTCTCTGATGGAACCGTGGGACGGTCCGGCATCTATCGCCTTCACCGATGGCACGGTTATCGGAGCCGTCCTTGACCGCAACGGCCTGCGCCCTAGCCGCTACTGGGTGACCTCCGAGAACCTGGTGATCATGGCCAGCGAGGTCGGCGTTGTCGACGTGCCAACAAGCGAGGTGGTCGAGAAGGGACGCCTGCAACCTGGCCGGATGTTCCTGATCGACACCAACGAAGGTCGGATCATTCGCGATGACGAAATCAAGGCCGGGTTGGCCTCCGCCCGTCCTTACCGCCAATGGCTGGAACGGAATCTGGTCCACCTAGACGACCTTCCTCCCAGAGAGCGGACAACCCTGGACGAGGGCACACTCATCCAGCGCCAGCAGACCTTTGGGTACACCCACGAGGCCCTGAAGCTGTTGGTGGCGCCCATGGCTCGGGACGCCAAGGGCGCCATCGGCTCGATGGGTACGGACACGCCGGTGGCTGTGCTATCCGATCGGCCACGACCCCTCTATGACTACTTTCAGCAACTCTTCGCCCCGGTTACCAACCCGCCGCTAGACGCCAGCCGGGAAGAGCTGACCACGGCGGTATGCACCACAGTGGGGGCCGAGGGCAACCTGCTAAATCCCCGCCCCGAGAGCTGCCGCCAGGTCCACCTACCCCATCCCGTCCTAACCGAGGACCAGATGGCCGCCCTGATCGGAATCGATGGGCCTGGCGGTCCCGACGGCTTCACGTCGCGGGTGCTCGACGGCCTCTACGAGGTGAGCCGCGGCGGCGAAGGCCTGGCCGACGCCCTGGACCGGCTCCGGGCAGAAGCCTCTGCAGCTATCCGGGACGGCGTCACCCTGATAGTCATCAGCGACCGCGGGACCAGCCCGGCCCTGGCCCCGGTTCCATCGCTCCTGGCTACCGGAGCCGTACACCACCACCTGATCCGCGAGAAGACCCGGACCAGGGTCGGCCTCCTCGTGGAGAGCGGCGATGTCCGTGAGGTCCACCATGTGGCCCTGCTGCTCGGATACGGCGCATCCGCCGTCTGCCCCTACCTGACCTTCGCCTCGGTAGACGACATGGTGCGAGACGGGCGCCACGGTCTTCCCACGACGATGGAACCAGAGAAGGCCCGGGCCAACTTGGTGCGGGCCTTCGACCAAGGCCTATTGAAGATCATGTCCAAGATGGGCATTTCGACAGTGGCCTCCTACACCGGAGCCCAGATCTTCGAAGCCATCGGCCTAGGGACCGATGTCGTGGATGCCTGCTTCACCGGCACGGTAAGCAGACTGGGCGGCGTGGGCCTCGACGTCCTGGCCCGGGAGGTGGCGTCACGCCACGCCCTCGCCTTCCCCGCCAACCCGGAGGAGCGCGCCCACCGCACACTGGAGGCCGGCGGCGAGTACCAGTGGCGTCGCGAGGGTGAGTACCACCTATTCAACCCGGAAACCGTGTTCCGACTTCAGCACGCCACCCGAGAGGGGCGATACGACGTCTTCAAGCAGTACACCGACCTGATCAACGAGCAAGCGAAGCAGCTAGCCACCCTCCGCGGCCTCTTCACATTCCGTGAGGGGGTACGGACGCCTATTCCACTGGACGAGGTGGAACCGGTCTCCGAGATCGTGAAACGGTTCTCCACTGGAGCTATGTCCTACGGGTCAATCAGCGCCGAGGCCCACGAGACGCTGGCCATCGCCATGAACCGGATCGGCGGCAAGTCCAACACGGGGGAAGGAGGCGAAGACCCCGACCGGTTCACGCCCGAGCCGAACGGCGATCTCCGCCGCTCGGCCGTCAAGCAGGTGGCCTCTGGGCGTTTCGGCGTGACCAGCGAGTACCTGGTCAACAGCGACGACCTCCAGATCAAGATGGCTCAAGGGGCCAAGCCAGGCGAAGGAGGACAGTTGCCGGGCCACAAGGTTTACCCCTGGATCGCCAAGACTCGCCACTCCACACCGGGCGTGGGACTCATCTCGCCACCGCCCCATCACGACATCTACTCCATCGAGGACTTGGCCCAGCTCATCTACGACCTCAAGAACTCGAATCCGGTCAGCCGAGTCCACGTCAAGCTGGTGGCCGAAGTCGGGGTAGGCACAGTGGCCGCCGGTGTCTCTAAGGCCCACGCCGACGTTGTCCTGATCTCGGGTCACGACGGCGGCACCGGCGCCTCACCCCTCTCCTCCATAAAGCACGCCGGGGCACCCTGGGAGTTGGGCCTAGCAGAGACCCAGCAGACGCTGCTCCTCAACGGGCTGAGGGACCGCATCGTGGTCCAGGTCGACGGTCAGTTGAAGACCGGCCGCGACGTGATGATCGCCGCTCTACTGGGTGGAGACGAGTTTGGGTTCGCCACGGCACCCCTCGTGGTCTCGGGCTGCGTGATGATGCGGGTTTGCCACCTCGACACATGCCCGGTGGGAGTCGCTACTCAGAACCCGGAGCTGCGAAAAAAGTTCACCGGCCGACCCGAGTTCGTCGTGAACTTCTTCGAGTACATCGCCGAAGAAGTCCGGGAAATCCTCGCCCAACTGGGATTCCGAACGGTGGCCGAGGCCATCGGCCGTGCCGAGATGCTCGACGTCCACCATGCCATCGACCACTGGAAGGCCGCCGGCCTGGATCTGTCTCCGATCCTCCACGTGCCCGACGTGGGCAATGCCGATCGTCGCAACACCTGCAGCCAGAACCACGGCCTGGACCACGTCCTAGACCGACACCTGATCGATGAGGCCATCGAGGCCCTGGAGGTCGGGACGCCAGTCCGCATCGCCACACCGGTATCCAATGTGAACCGCTCGGTTGGAACCATGCTGGGCTACGAGTTGACCCGTCGACACGGGGGAGAAGGGCTACCCGACGACACCATCCAGGTAGATCTCCACGGATCGGCGGGAAACAGCTTCGGGACGTTCATGCCCCGGGGAATCACCTTGCGTCTCACCGGCGACGCCAACGACTACGTCGGCAAAGGTCTCTCCGGAGGCCGCATCACTATCCGACCGCCAGCCGATGCCCCCTTCCTGGCTGAGGAGCAGATCATCGCCGGAAACGTAATCCTCTACGGAGCGACCTCCGGCGAGGCCTTCATCCGGGGGCGGGTCGGGGAGCGGTTCTGCGTTCGGAACTCTGGTGCTGTGGCAGTGGTGGAAGGAATCGGAGACCATGGCTGCGAGTACATGACGGGTGGGCGAGCCGTGATCCTGGGTCCCACCGGTAGGAACTTTGCGGCCGGCATGTCCGGTGGGGTCGCCTTCGTCTTTGATCCGGAAGGCTCGTTCTCTGACCGAGTCAACCCAGAGATGGTTTTGGTCGAGGAGCCGGATGTCGAGGATTGTCGCTGGCTGCAGAACCTCCTGGTCCGACACCACGTCGAAACAGGCTCGACAGTGGCCGAGCGTCTGCTGGCCTCCTGGGACCACCAAATCGACCGCTTCGTAAAGGTGATGCCCACCGACTACAAGCGAGTCCTAGAGGCGGCCGCCGCCGCCCGCGAAACCGGCCGAGACGAGGTGGAGGCAATCATGGCCTCCACGCGCGGCTAGGAGCGATCATGGGCGACGCCCGAGGCTTCCTCAAACACGACCGGCAGCTCCCGGACCGTCGATCGGTACCGGTCCGGCTCCGGGATTGGAAAGAGGTCTACGAGCCTTTCGGCGAGGACAGTCTCCGGGCGCAGGCCAGCCGGTGTATGGACTGTGGCATCCCGTTCTGCAATGACGGCTGCCCCCTGGGCAACCTCATCCCGGATTGGAACGATCTGATCTATCGAGGTCACTGGCGGGACGCCATTGAGCGACTGCACGCCACCAATAACTTTCCTGAGTTCACCGGGAGGCTCTGTCCGGCCCCCTGCGAGGGATCCTGCGTGCTGGGGATCAACGAACCTCCGGTCACCATCAAGCAAATCGAGGTCAGCATCGTCGATCGGGCATGGGAGGAGGGGTGGATTGTCCCGCTAGTCCCGGCCGAAAACACTGGCCGACGGGTGGCCGTGGTGGGCTCGGGACCCGCCGGGTTGGCTGCTGCCCAGCAGCTCACCAGGGCGGGGCACAGCGTGGTGGTGTTCGAGCGGGCCGACCGGATCGGCGGTCTAATGCGGTATGGGATTCCCGAGTTCAAGATGGAAAAACGCCACCTGGACCGGCGCTTGGCCCAGATGGAGGCCGAAGGCACAGAGTTCCGGACTAACACCACCGTCGGCGTGGACCTACCCGTCGACCAACTCCGGGCCGACTTCGACGCCGTGGTGCTGGCCTGCGGAGCCACCCAGTGGCGCGACCTCCCGATTCCCGGACGAGAATTGGACGGAATCCTCCAGGCCATGGAGTACCTCCCTGATTCCAACCGCGTCCAGGAGGGCGACCTAGATGCCGCTCCGGTGGATGCCGCGGGCATGGACGTGGTCATCATCGGAGGAGGCGACACCGGAGCCGACTGTCTGGGCACCGCCCTACGCCAGGGAGCTCGGGTGGTCCACCAGTTCGAGATCATGCCTAGACCCCCCGACGAGCGGCCCGACGCCAACCCGTGGCCAACTTGGCCGATGGTCTACCGGGTGTCGTCGGCTCACGAGGAGGGCGGCGAACGCGAGTACGCCATCAACACTTCAGAATTCGTTGGCCGGGACGGTCGGGTCAGCGCTCTGCGCACCCACCGGGTAGAGCAGGTGTTCACCGAGGGCCGAATGTCGTTCGAGCCGATCGAGGGCACCGAGCAGGAGTTCGCCGCAGACCTGGTCCTCCTAGCCATGGGCTTCACCGGACCGGAGCGCAACGAGCTCGTCGACGGCCTCAACGTCGACCTGGACGCCCGGGGGAACGTCACCCGGGATGGGGAGTACCAAACCTCGGTGGACGGGGTGTACGTCTGCGGTGATATGGGGCGAGGACAGTCGCTGATCGTATGGGCCATCGCTGAGGGCCGGTCGTGTGCGGCGGCGGTGGACCGAAAGCTCTCTGGAAGCACCCACCTGCCAGCACCTATCGCACCCACCGCCGTCCCTCTTCGCTGAGGGCGCGGTGGGATCGCAAGCCCACCTGGTTGCCATCCGTCGCGGTCGCTGAGAAGTATGCGGTCAGACCGTGGTCCGTTTTCTCGGCCAGCCCCAACCCACTTGGTGAGTGAGTAGGTTCCGGGGCGTGTCGAGGCTTAAGAAAACAGCGTTATCGGCGGCCGGAGCAGTAGTTCGCCGGACGGCGACCGTAGCCAGCCGGGTCGCCGCGGTGGGTCCCAACGACCGCCCGGCTCGAAACTTCGGCCGGTTCGGCGACGGCACCCATCTCGGATGGCCGACCGGCTCGGTATTCGGCGAACAGTGGATCTGGATCGGCTGCGACACCCTGATCGCCCCTCACGTAACCCTGTCAGCCGGGATGGCTACGGCTGTGGAGATGGACACCGAGTCGGTAGTTCGTATCGGTGATCGTTGTCTCATCGGACGGGGTACGGCGATCGTCGGGCACCGGGCTGTCGATATCGGTGATGACGTATACACCGGCATGAACGTCTACATCACCGACCAGAACCACGGATACGAAAATCTTGATCTCCCAATCGGGGTACAGACCCCCACAGAAGAGCCGGTGACCATCGGATCGGGAAGCTGGATCGGGTCCGGCGCAGTGATTCTCCCCGGGGCGAAAATCGGCGTCCACGTCGTCGTAGGAGCGAACTCAGTGGTCCGCGGCGAGATACCCGACTACTCGGTGGTGGTCGGCGTACCCGGCCGGGTGGTGCGCCGCCACGACGGCACCGGTTGGCGACGCACGGGAAGCGGGAAGCAGCCTGAACTGGTCTGGCCGAACCAACTCGAAAACGGCAGGAGCTAAAACGCTGCGGAAAGCACGCCACTCCGCACCTAGAACGGTTGGGCGTCGAGGAACTCCAATGCTGCGTCTATGAAGCCAAAGTCCTTTGGCGTGGCGAAGTGGTCCACGCCCGGCAAGACGACCAACTCGGCATCCGGTAGGCCCTCCACCAGCGGGTCGGCAGGACCGGCGAAGTCCCGTTCCCCGATTACCACCCGGACCGGGAGCGACACGCCGGCGAGAACCTCCGGGGTGAAGGATCGTCGGTCGGGCCGCTGCAGGAACGCCGACAGTGCCTCGCGGTCAGCTCCCGCGACATCGGGAAGATCGGCGAAATAGCGCATCTCGGGGTCTGTGGCCGTCCCGGTCTGAACCGCCTCGACTACCGCCCGCCCCCTCTCCACATCTCGCTCGAAGAGGTTGCGCCCCACGCCGGCCAACACGATTCGATGAAATCGGTGGGCGTGGTGGGCCGCCAACCACAGGACGGCCATCGCTCCTGCCGAAAAGCCGATGGCGTCGACCGGATCATGTCCCAGTTCGCCCAGGATGCGGTCCTCCAGGTCCCGGTAGGCCTCTGGGTCGACGGGCTTATCGGCCGTTCCGTGGCCCAGGAGATCCACACCGACCACTGTTCGACCGGCGTCTCCGAGCAGATCGACCCAGCCGTTATTCCGCCATGTGGCCTCGAAGGAGGTTCCGAACCCGTGGACGAGCAGAACATCGGGACCGGGCATCCGACGAACCTACCTGTCACCTAATCGGGGCTCCCCTCTGGGGCTTCCCTGACCGGTGGATTGGACGTCGGTACCCTGATCCGGTGACTCCGCAGCGCCTGCTGGTGATGGTCGGGATACCCCTCGGCCTCCTGATCGCCCTCCTGGCACCAGCCTGGACGGCCTATGACGAGTTCACACACTTCGCCCGCGTGGTCGATATCGCCCAGGGAAACCTGGAACCCACCCGCTCGACCGAGGGCATCGGCTCTCGTATCCCCACCGCCCACCGGGAGGCCACCGGCCAGATCATCCTGGACCACCAGGAAGGCCGACCCCCGTGGTCCCCGACGTCGATCCGCGCCTTGCTCGACCATAGGCCGGACGGTCGGACTACCTTCATCGACACCCGACCCACCACGGCCTCCACCCCGGTGGCCTACCTGCCTGCTGCCGCCGGGGCCTGGCTGCCGGTGGCCCTCGACGCTCCAGGGCTGGTGGTCCTATGGGCCAGCCGCCTGGCCTCCCTGGCCGCCTACCTGGCCATCGCCGTGGTGGCTGTCCGGAGCGCTTCGGCGTTCCGCTGGTCCTTGACCGCCTCGGCTCTCGTACCCCTAAACCTGGCTCTGGCCTCCTCGGTCTCTCCGGACGGGTTGACAATCGCCGCCGTGCTCCTCGCTGTCTCACTGTGGACACGGGTGGAGGCGGGCGACGAGGTCGGGATGTCAGCTCTGGTCGGAGCATCCCTCCTCCTGGCCCTGGCCAAGCCCCCTTACTTCCTGGCCCTAGCGCTCTTCCCGGCATCGGCTCTGCTTGAACGGAGCACGGCTAGGACGCGGGCCGCTCTGGTGGCAGGAGGCGGCCTCCTAGTGGGCCTGGCCACCACGGCGACCAATTCGTCAGAGAACTACCAAGCCGTCACGACGACCATGATCCAGGAAATCGACTACCAGCCCGGGGTGCAGTGGGACCGACTCCTAGGGGACCTCCCCGGCTTCCTCTGGACCACGGTCGACACCTGGCTGACCGAATACCGGTTCTATGTACAGGGATGGTTCCGCCAGCTCGGCTTCTGGGAGGCCGACCTCCCGCGGGTCGTTCCGTGGGCCCTACTCGTCGTGGCCGCCCTGGCCGTCCTCCGGCTCGACGGCGGAGACCTAGTGCGCCTCCGGGGAGTACGGCGGGTCCTGATGATCCTGGGCGTAGGGGGCTTCCTGGTGGCTTTGTACGCCGCCAGCTACATCTATTTCACCGACCGGATGGACTATGCACACATCGGTCTCCAGATGGCCCGTTATGCCGCGCCGTTGGCGCCGTTGGCCATCGTGGGCTGGCTGCCCCGTTCGAGCCGGGTGCTCTCTTCTCGCCTGTCCGAACGGGCCGCTACGTCGATCATCGCTGGGGTGCCGGTAATCGCCGTAGGAGCGTCTGCGCTGACATGGCTTTGGACTGGCGCAAACACACCGCTGGGCTGAGGTCGACTCAGCGCCGGACCCGATACTCCAGCAGCGCCTCGACGGCACCGCCTGCCAGACAGAGGATCGCCAGCACGCCGACGACGTGGTACTGGTCGAAAAAGAGTGGCCACACGAAGTCACGTGGATGCCGGAACCGAATCTGCTCGATAGCGATAAGGCCGGCAGCGACGGACATAGCCGCCACGGCCAGGGCCGGAGTCAGGCGATGCGGTAGGCGCCCCCCGAGCCCTAGTGCTGTCACGACCCCGATGACAGCCCCTGAGACTGGCCACGCCGGGAGGTTCAGGACGGCGAATACTCCTACAGCCAGCCCGATAGCCAGTGCCGGACCACGGCCCAGGAGGCGTCGACGACGGATCGGGTCCACGAATGCTGGACTCTCTATGTCGGGTGGACCCGTATCCATCCGCCCTCGGACTGCTATGGCCAGGCAGATGAGCGCAGTGGCCAGCGACAGGTAGAGCGCCACCCACACGGTTCGTTGGGGCATCCAGCGAAGGCGGTAGGTGGCAGTCTCTCGGCCCGGGTTGATCAACCAGCCGTTGGCATAGCCCTCCACGAGGGTCGGCGGTCCGTGGTCCATGCCCTCCTCGTCTCGGAGGCTCCAACCGTCGTTCAGGCTCTGTCCGAACACGAGCCAGACCGGCGTGTCGCTTCGGGCCACCTCAACAATGAGGTCGGTCCTGGAGGTGTGGATAGTCGTGATGGTCGGCAGGAGGCTCGGGACAGTGTCGGCGGAGGGGGCGGACGTAAGGATGAGGCGGTCAATGTCAATGCCGGTTTCGACACCGGCGGTACCGGCCACGCGGTGCTCGCCGTCTACTAGCCGGAGGGCCGGTCCACAGGGGACGATCTCTAGGGGATGACGGGCAAGGGCATCAGCTATAGAACCTGAGATCCGGATATTCACCGGAAGGCCGTCAACTTCTAGGAGATCGTCGCGGCAGCCCGAGTCGTACCACGGGCGTACCGGTGGGGTGCTCGGACCGTCGTGGACCTCGACTATTGCGACCGGCAGGATGTCTGGCAGGCCGGAGTACCAATTCATTGTCCGCCTCTCAGCCACGTCGAGGATCTCGATAGTGAGGGTGCGGCTGGTGAACGCAGGAACTGGTAGGTCCACGGTGATGACCCCACTGGCAGGATTCCGCAGTGTGCCGGGCAGCTCTACCGTGCCGACCGGACCGTCGTCGCCGCTGATCAGGAGTTTGGTGGGCGCCGAGTGCAGCCTGTCAGCCCGGTAGGTCAGGGAGAGGTCGGCAAACCGTTGGGCTTCAGCGTGGGTGACCGTCAGGGACTGACCTGCCTGGTTGCCGATCGGCGCCTGCCATGCTGTGGACGGGTCATCGTCGAATGCTGAACGTGCCCGAGACCCGAGGTCACCGGCCAGGCTGCCTGTCGAACGGGCGAAGGGACCCGACGGATGGTCTATGAGCCCGTCGGCGGCATAGGTCGAGAGGCGGGCTTCGCCACGCAGCAGAAACGTCCGGTCCCACGGGATCGACACCGTCCGGTCCATGGCCCTTTCGGGCTGTTCTCGGATCGGATCCAGCGGATTCGACCACTGGCGGGTCAGGAGCACCACAACCTCGGATCCGGCATCGGCTCCCACCACATCGGTCAGGTCCGTTGGTAGCACGATCGTCTCGTCTGCTATGACGCCATCCACCACCACCTCGGCAAAGCCGACCCCGGTGACTCCCGCATAGTGGTCGAGGGCCCCGACGTCGGTGCCGAGTATCTCCAAGCCGATGTCCGACACCCCTTCACCTAGGAGGTTCAGGCGTTGGCCGGGCACCGACCGCGATGATGCGTCGAGGATTACGTCGATCCACCGGTCGTCCAGATGGATCCTGAGGTCGGTGATCCATCGGTTCTGACCTTCTAAAGAAGCCTGAAGAACAAGCAGGTGTCCTACGGGGGCTGGGCGATCGAGGTGGAGGTCGAGGCGTTCTCCGACCACGTCGTTGAACGCCCCGACGGACCAGGCGGTGTCTACCTGGCCGTCGACGGCATGGAACGGTCGGTCTCCGGGGGTGAACGTTACGGGGTTGCCGTAGGCGGTGGCATCCACCCGGATTCCCACTTGTCGGGCGACTGTTCTCGTGCCGGCGTGTTCTGGCAGTACGGG
The DNA here is from genome assembly GCA_022451505.1 of Acidimicrobiales bacterium. Classification (GTDB taxonomy): domain Bacteria; phylum Actinomycetota; class Acidimicrobiia; order Acidimicrobiales; family MedAcidi-G1; genus UBA9410. The sequence goes on from JAKURX010000021.1 coordinate 12,556, forward strand.
GAGGCGATGCTCGGAGAGGTCGCCTGCCGTTGGTGTCTCGTCGAGGCGCTCGGTGTATCCGGTTGTCTCGCGGATGGTGCCCCATCGGTGGCCGTCTTTACGGTTGGTGTCAGTGAGGACAAGTCGGGATCTCGCCAGGTTCAGTGCTCGGAGGGCGGCGGGATCGTCGCTGAACGACGCGCTGAATAGGACAGGTCGCCCGGGTTCCAGCAGCCCCTCGCCGGCCGCCGCTAGGAGACCCACGGCGTCCCCGACGATCACTATGGGCCGTGTGGGGTCAGCCAGCCGAATGATCGGCTGTGGATCCGACACGGGCAGGACGACAGCTGGAGCCGGATGCTCGGCTGTTCGGGGCCGTGACAGGGTGTGTTGGTCGATGAGGGGGCGTTCGGGCCCCGCCACGTTGGCTACTGGATTGCCGAAGCTGATCGGGCCCTCGAACCCAGGAGCATCACGTAGGTCGGCCCAGAGGTCGTCGGGCCGAGGTGTCCGGAACCGTTCAAACTGGAGGTCGGCCCGGTAGACCACATCGCCTGCTCCAAGAAGTCGTGCCATTGGCGCCAGGGCATCGGGGTCAAAGCGTCCCTCCTGTATCTCGGCATCCAGGGCAACCAGGAGAGCCGCCGAGGCCGGAGACCCCTGTGGGATCAATTCTCGGGCGACGTGGGCGCGGTCCATCAGGCCCGGAAGCACGGGGTCACCCGAGTTGCCCCAACGGTATGCGGCGAAGTCACTCCCCGGGATCTCAAGGACCCGCGTCGCATCCCCCCGGGCCTCCAGGTGGGATGCCGCCTCGTGCCAGTAGTCGGGCACTTCTTCCGGCCGTTGAACCAGACGACCGAGCATCTCGCCCTGCCAAAGGGGCGAGAGGTTGGCCACGACCAGTAGGCAAAGCCCAATTGCCACAGGCTGCTCCCACCGGGGCCGCCACCGCCCTAGGGCCGCCACCCCTGCACCCAGCAGCATGGACGTTCCCAGGATCGAGAGCGGGAGTGCACGTGGGGTGCTCCGCAGGGCCAGCCCTGCATCGGTGAGCGTCCACTCCCGGAAGAGCCAACCCAGGGGGGATGGTCCATCGTAGGGGTGCGCGCCGATACCCACGAGTAGTCCGAGCACCATCAGCATTAGGGCGTGGCCGCGGTGGCGAAAACGCACAACCACGGCCATGAGGAGCGCAAGGAGAGGTAGCGCAAAGGAAAGGGGGAGCGCCCATCGCGTGTAGGACGTCGCGGGTTCGATCCAGGCTCCGAGGCGACCCTGTCCATAGAAATACCAATAGCCGAGGCCTCGGAAGAGCTCGGGTGCGGTGGCGGCATCGGAGACGACCTTGTAGTTCTCCGTCAGGCGGAGTGTCGGAAGGCCATACCGGGCCTGGACGGCCAGGCCGACCATCCACCAGACCCCCGTCGCCACGAAGGCCGTGCCGATCCGGCCGGCTGTTCCGATGATGCGCGACCAGGGGGCAGACCGTTCCAGACCACACCAGACCAACCACGCCACCGGGCCGATGCCGACCAGTAGCAGTGAGCTGGCGTTGACCCCACCAACGGTCAGCGTGACCAGGCCGAAAACTGCAGCGTGGCGCCAGCCCTTCGTCCGGAGTGCTCGGACGGTGAGGCCCATCAGCCATGGAAGGCCAGCCCACGGCAGGAGGATGACGGAGTGCCGATCCACGTAGTTGAGGAGGTACGGGCTGAGCATGTAGGCCAGCGAGGAGACCAACAGGGCGGGGCCCCGCCAACCAAGGGTCCGGAGAAACCAGCGCATACCTAGACCGGCGGCCAGCAGCACTGAACCCAGCCACAGTCGTTGTGTGATCCAGTCCGGCAGGCCTAGGACCTCGCCGAACCAGAAGAACGGACCTACCGGCCAGAGATAGCCGATGTTCTGGTGGGTGACGGTGCCCAACGCCACTTCGGGTTGCCACATGTAGGGCGCCCGTGCCAGGAGCCGGCCTGGGTCCAGGTAGAGATATGCCTTCGTGTCTGCGGCCACGCGACCCACGTCGTTTGCCAGAAGGGGTATGTACGCCACCACGGCGAGCACAAGACGCTGGACGGCATCCCGGCCGAGGGAAGGGATTCGGGCGGTCATCGGCGGTCGGCTCTGGATGCCAGGACCCGGAACGCTTCGGTGGCAGTGCGATCCCAGTCGAAACGGGCAGCCATCCGGATGGCACCGGCGGCCAACTCGGATCGGCGGGCGGGATTGCCGGCCACCTCCACGAGGGCGGCGGCGATACCGGCACTATCGGCCGCCAGAAGGCCCGACGTTCCGTGCTGGATCGCGTCCCGGTGTCCATCGATATCACTGGCGACCGCTGGCGTCCCACACGCTGCCGCCTCCGTCAGCGTCATACCCCACCCCTCGCTGACCGATGCACTCGCCACGACGGTGGCCCGCCGGTAGGCGGAGACGAGGGCCTGGTCATCGATGCGGCCCCGGAATCGGACGGCCTGAGAGATACCTAAGTCAGCGGCGCGCTGGCGCAGGACACCCTCTTCTGGGCCTTCTCCGACGATCTCGAGGCGAAGGTCATGTACCGATTGACGAGCCAGGGAGACCGCTTCGAGGAGCCGATCTACGCCCTTGGACGGCATGAGGCGCCCCACGCTTAGGACGAGTGGGACAGCCTCCGGTTCGCCGTCGGGTCGGAAGCGGGAGTGAATCCCCGGCTCCACCACGTGAACGTCCTCAGGGCGGTGGCCCAGGTTGGCCAGCAAGTCCTGTCGCGAGGAGGCCGAGAGGGTCACGATTGGCGTGCCTCGGTAGAAAGGGGGAGCGAGTCGCCGTTCCAATAAGGAGCCGAACCAGGCCCGGAGGGGCGGCAGCACGAGTGGCCACATAGCGCCGTGATGGTGGTGTTGGAAGACCATCCTCGGTCCCCGGGACCACACGGGGCTTAGGAAGGGCACACCGTTCCAGACCTCCACAACGGCGTCACGTGGACCGTGCCGGCGGCCGACCTCGGCAAGGACGGCGGCCGGGAAAACTCCGTACCGGCCGGCCCTACGGACTACTCGGTACCCGTCCCTAACGTGATCCGGCGGGAGTCCCGCTACCTCCGAGGTTCGTGCTGTCACCTCCACCCCGGCCGCCGCCCACCTCCGCATCACCTCGTGGGCGTGCAATTCTGAACCGCCAGCCTCAGGATCGTCGAGGTCCCTCCAGGCAAGCACGTGGACCCGTCGAATTCCGCTGGTCGCCAAGAGGTCGCCGAGGCCGCCGACGGGCAGGCCGGGACGGCTCACGTGAAGGGGCCGGTCGTCGGTCATGCCGGAGAAATCGTACCGGCCGACCACGGATCGACCGGGGCGGGACGGGACCGGTGGCAGAATCGAGCGGCCCATGCTCTTTCCGACCATCACCTTCGCCGTCTTCCTCGCCCTGGTCCTGGCCGCCCACACGGCCCTGCTGACCCGGCCCACCGCGTGGAAGGCCACGATGCTGGCGGCCAGCTACGCCTTCTACGGCTGGTGGGACTGGCGGTTCCTGTCTCTGATCTGGGTGTCGACCCTGGTCGACTTCGTGGCTGGGCAAGCGCTCCACCGGTCTTCCGACCCGGGACGCCGCCGGCTCCTGTTGTGGTGCAGCCTCGGTACCAACCTCGGGATGCTGGGCTTCTTCAAGTACGCCAACTTCTTCGTGGACTCCTTCGTCGACGTGTTCGCCGATTTCGGCATCACGGTGTCAGCAACTCCACTAAGCATCATCCTCCCGGTCGGGATCAGCTTCTACACGTTCCAGACGATGTCCTACTCAATTGACATCTACCGGAGGGTCCTGGAACCAACCGACCGCCTCCTGGACTTCGCTCTCTTCGTGGGGTTCTTTCCTCAACTGGTAGCCGGACCCATCGTGCGGGCCCGGGACTTCTTGTCCCAGCTGGCCACTGACGACCGGTCGCCGATCGACACCGGACGGGCCATCCGCCTCATTCTGGGCGGCCTGTTCAAGAAGATGGTCCTGGCCGACGTACTGGCCGCCCAACTGGTGGACGGCGTATTCGCCGACCCGGGTGGTGCCACCGGCCTGGAGACACTGCTGGCCGTCTACGGCTATGCCCTGCAGATCTACGGAGACTTCAGCGGTTACAGCGATATCGCCATCGGTATCGCTCTGCTGCTGGGCTTTCGGTTTCCGGCCAACTTCGACCAGCCCTACCGGGCGCTGAGCCTCCAAGATTTTTGGCGTCGGTGGCACATCAGCCTGTCGTCTTGGCTTCGGGACTATCTGTACATCGGGCTGGGTGGTAGCAGGCGCGGTCGGGCCCGCACGATGCGAAACCTGTTGGCCACCATGGTGCTTGGCGGGCTCTGGCACGGTGCCGGGTGGACGTTCGTCCTCTGGGGAGCACTCCACGGCGTGGGCTTGGTCGTCGAGCGGCTCGTGTCGCCGGAACCGAATGCCATTGTGGGCGGTCGACTGGGCCGGGCGGTCCGAGGCCTAGTCACCTTTCACATTGTGTGCGTGGGGTGGGTGTTCTTCCGGTCCGTGGACCTGGAACGGGCCTTCGAGGTGTTTGGGGCTCTCGGCGGCTCGTGGACCTCGGCGCCACGACTGTCACTAGGAGTAGCGCTCCTCCTGTTGGCTGGGGTGACCACACAGTTGACGACTCCCGGCCGGGTCGATCACTGGTGGGAGCGGGCTTCGGAACTCCCGGTCGTGGTGCAGGCCGCCGGGATCACAGCGGCCATCCTGACCTTCGACGTCCTAGGTCCCACCGGCGTAGCTCCCTTCATCTATTTCGCCTTCTAGTCCCGCCTACCGGATGCGGTATCAGGCTTCTCCCTCGCCGCGCTGTCCCACGAAGTAGCCGAGCCCGAACACCGGAGTCGAGAAGGTAATAGTGCTGCCCGCCGGGAAGTAGAACAAGTCTCCCTGAGTCGCCTCAACGGTCTGGCCAGTGTCATCCGAGATGTGGAATTCGCCGTCCACGATCAGTTTGATCTCGTGGTAGGTGTACGTGTAGGTCATCGACTCTCCGGCCTCAAGGCGGAATAGGCCAGCGGTAATCGGCTTATCCGGATCCTCGGATACGACAAAGTCGTCAAGAAAGGCATTCGCCTCGAACTCCTCCATCCGGGGGAGTTCTCGCCCCAGGATCTTGCCCTTGTGATGCATCGCCGCCATGTGGACCTCCTCGGGTGGATGGCAACAACTCCGACGCATCCTCGCATAGGCGCCAGTTGTTCGCTCCAAAGGTGTTGCCTACGATCTGCCTCTTCTCCAAAGATCCGTTACGGACTCATAGCCCCACGGGAAGGTATCCCCCTTCTGAAATCCGAGAATCGATCCGATGAGGGACCACGGGGCCGCAGAGGAGGGCGGACCTCTCGAACAGCCTCCCGCCGGCTTCCGTCATTCATCGGACCGGCGAAGCCACTCAGTCGCACCATTCCCACCTACGAGCTCCTCGACGAGGACGACCTGCTCCGTTTGGAGGAACACTCCGACTGGATCCTCGATGAGATCGGTGTAGAGATTCACGACGGCGAGGCGTTAGACCTTTTTCGACAGGCTGGCGCAAGGGTGGACGGCCGACAGGCTCGGTTTGAACCAGGCCTCGTCCGTGCACTTTGTGCCACCGCCCCACCTGTATTCCAGATGTTCGGACGGAATTCCACCTCGGACATCACCGTTGGTGGCGACAGTGTGGTCTTTGTCCCAGCCTACGGCCCGCCGTTTGTCTCGGATCTCGAGGGAGGGCGTCGCTACGCCACCATCGTCGATTTCGAGAACTTCGTGAAGTTGACCCAACTGTCCCCCTGGATGCACCACTCGGGGGGCACGATCTGTGAGCCGGTTGATCTCCCGGTTAACAAACGGCACCTCGACATGGTCTACGCCCACCTCCGGTACTCCACGAAGCCATTCATGGGTTCGGTGACTTCAGTCGAGCGGGCCGAGGACTCTCTCCAAATGGCTCGGATTTGCTACGGCACCGACTATCTCGACAACCACTGTGTGATTCAGGGGAACATCAACGTCAACTCACCCTTGGTGTTCGACCGCGTAATGGTCGACTCGCTGAAGGCCTATGCGCGGGCCAACCAGGGGTGTGTGATCTCTCCGTTCATCCTGGGCGGAGCCATGGGCCCGGTAACCCAGCCGGCACTCGTCGCCCAGGCCCTGGCCGAGGCCATGGTTGGCATCGCCCTCACTCAACTGATCCGATCCGGGAGCCCAATGGTTCTCGGGGTATTCCTCACGACCATGAACCTCCGAACCGGCGCACCAACTTTTGGCACTCCCGAAGCCAACTTGGCTACCTACGCCATCGGCCAACTAGCCCGTCGGCTGAATCTTCCTCTGCGGGCCGGTGGTCACCTGACCTCCTCGAAGGTCCTCGATGCCCAGGCGGCGCAGGAGTCCGGCGACACGATGCTGGTTGGGCTTCAGGCCGGTGCCAACTTTGTTCTCCAGGCCGCGGGTTGGCTCGAGGGCGGCCTGGTGATCGGCTATGAGAAGTTCGTCTTCGACCTTGACCGTTGTGGCAGCCACTCAAGGATGCTGACCGGCCTCCTGGTCGACGACAACACCTTGGCCGCTGACGCGTTTCGAGAAGCCGGGGCGGGAACCAACTTTCTGGGGGTAAGGCACACGATGGCCAATTTTGAGACGGCCAACTACCAGTCAGACCTGGCCGACGACACCTCGTTCGAACAGTGGTCTGCCGACGGTTCCCTGGACTCCGCCCATCGAGCCAATTTGAGGTGGAAGGAGATGCTGGCCAACTACCACCCCCCGCCGTTTGAGCAGGATGTCGACGAGGAACTCCGGGACTTCATGGATTCAAAGAAAGCCTCCGACGAGGACCGCTGGTACTGATATCCGCCTTTTCAATCCGATTCACGCCAGGGAGGCGGTACCCCCGACCGGCTGGTGGGGGTCAAGTCTGTGCGTCGACGTCCTCTGGTTCCCGGTCGTGATTCGTCGTAGGGTCGGTGGACGAACGAAGGAGGCCAACCATGGCCGATCAGTTCATCGGGGCCGTGCTCCACCAGTGGCGACATGTCGGAGCGGCACTTGTCGGCGTTACTGAGGGCGAGCTGCGGGTAGGGGACACCATCCACATCAAGGGCCACACGACCGACTTCACCCAGACGCTCGACTCGATGCAGGTGGACCACGCCCCGGTCGAGTCTGCGCAGGCGGGTGACGAGGTGGCGATCGCTGTCGTCGATCGGGTTCGGGTCCAGGACAAGGTGTTCCGAGTTTCGGAGTCCGGATCGAGGCAGGGCGGCGGGTTACTCAGCCGCCTCTTCGGTCGCCGATCCTCGTAGCAGCAAGGTCTAAAGCAGCGCACCTTCGGGTGTGTAAACCGGGATGCGTTAGCCCAGTCGTCGACTGTTGGCCGACGAGCCCCAGAAATAGAAGCCCGCGGCGCGTTAGCCCATGGTCGTGCAGTGGAGGGGCTCCACCACCACGCTGATCCGCTTGTCTAGGGGCTGGGCATCCTCCCGTGGGAAGTCGTCGCCCCGGTACTTCTGGGATTGTGCGTCCAGCAGGTCCAAGGCCCCCTCGTGCTCGAAGGCAACAACCCGGCCGCGTACCTCGAGGTACCGCTCATTGGAATCAGGATCGGTGGCCGACAGGGCGATTCGATCGTCATCTCGGAGGTTCCGCCACTTCTGGCGACCCTCCAAGTGGGGGAACCGGATGTGGGTCCCGTCGAAGCCGGCCCACACGGGGGAGACCTGCGGCTCGCCCGATGGCCCGATGGTGGCCACGTGCCAGACGGCCGGGAGGTCGAACAGGTCGCGGTGGCTCTCGGGTATGACGGTCATGCTGTGACGCTAGTCAGCGTGTCAGGCGACGACGCCTCCAGCGCGGAGCTCCTCGATCTCGTCGTCCGTCCGCCCGATGCCCCGTAGGACCTCGTCGGTGTCCTGTCCCTTCGCCGAGGCCCGCAGGCGCATTTCCACCGGCGTTACGGAGAACCGGGCACCGGGACGGGCCTGGCGGACCGTGCCGGCCTCCGGGTGCTCCCACGTCACGATGGATCCGTTGTGCAGCACCTGAGGATCGACCAGGACGTCCTCCTTCTCCAGGATCGGCCCGCTGGGCACGTCGCCCTCCAGGAGCCCGGACAGGGCATCGACGACCGACATGGTGGCGAAGGCATCGGCCGTCATCACGCCGTAGTCGAGGAGGTTCTGAGGGTCCTCGGCGAAGCCATCCAGGTTGTATCGGGGGTCCTCGCACCACTCCGGATGGCCGACGGCCCTGCTCACGCCGTGGATGTGTTCCGTGGAGGCGGCGAAGTAGATGATCTTGCCGTCCAGGCATTCCGTCAGCCGGTACACCTCGGACAGCGTCAGGCCCGGCGAGACGCCGTCGCCGACCATCGTGAGGTCGACCATGGCATCCGACCAGAAGAAGAACAGGGTGGAGTCCAGCATCGGGACCTCGACGTGCTGGCCGCCTGCCCCCCTCTCCCTGGCGAGCAGGGCGGCTGTGATCGCCTGTGCCACGGTGAGCGCCGTGCTCTTGTCGGAGACGATGTTGCGGACCAGGTCGGGGAACGGGATGTCGGGGTTGACCTGGTAGGCCACCATCCCCGTGAGCCCCTGGATCACCGGGTCCAGGATCGGCCGGTCGGCATAGGGGCCGGTCGGTCCGAACCCGCTGATCGACACGTAGACGACCTCCGGGTTGACCGCAAGCAGGTCGTCGAAGCCCAGCCCCAGGCGCTCGCATACACCGGGCCGGAAGTTCTGGACGAAGACGTCGGCCCCTGCCACGAGGTCCAGGATCACCTGGCGACCCTCCGGTTGGCCCAGGTCCACGGCCAGGGAGCGCTTGCCGCGGTTGTTGTTCAAGAAGAAGGCGGAGAACCCTCCACGGGCAAAAGAGGGCCGTCGCAGGACGTCCTGGCCGTCGACGGGTTCCACCTTCAGGACCTCGGCGCCCTGGTCGGACAGCAGGAGGGTGGCCATGGGCCCGCTGACGATCTGGGAGAGGTCCACGATGCGGTAACCGTGGAGCGGACCCGACATGGTTCCCCCTCTTGTGGATGGAGCGGCGAGTGGATGAAGGGGCGAGCGTAGCCCTCGGGTACTCGCGGGAAGGAAAAGGGTTCCAGGGCCCTCAGGCGGCCTGCGGTCGGTGGCGCCCGCGGTCGGATAGGAGCATGGCGAGCACTGCCACTGTCGGAACCAGGCCGACCACGATGGCGGCCCGGCTGAGGTTCTGGTACCCGGCGACCGCCACCATGAAGCCGGAGCCGAGCCCCGCCAGGCCTCCCGAGGCTGTCATGCACAGGTCGGCCAGGCCCTGGATGCCGACGCGGTCACTACCCGCAAAGGTCCGGACGAGGAGGGTGGACCCGGCGACCAGGCCGCAACACCAGCCCAGCCCGATCAGGAAGAGGCCCAGGTACACCCCGCCCGACTCCGTGGCCTCGCTCCCCGCGGCGAAGGCGGCTCCCACCGCCAGGAGCACCCCACCCGCCGCGATCACGGGTCGTGCCCCGAGACGGTCGGCGACCCGACCCACGAGGGGAGAGAGCGCGTACATGCCGATGATGTGCAGGGAGATCACGAACCCGACCACCTCGAGTGCATGGCCACCACTTCGCAGGTGCAGTGGCGTCATGGTCATCACCCCGACCATCACCACGTGGCCGGCGACCATCGAGCCCACCGCAAGGCGTCCGGCTGAGGTGGTGGCCAGTGGCCGGACGAACTCCCGCAGGCGGAGCCGCTCCGTGGCGTGGCCGACGCCACCGACCATCACCAGGGGATCGGGCCGCAGGTAGCGGAACACCACGACGGCTGCGACGGCGAACAGCAGGACCGAGAGGAGGTACGGGCCCGACAGCTCATGGAGTCCGACGGCCCGGGCGGCCGACTTGGCCGGTCCGAATCCCAGCATCGGCCCGAGGACCGAGCCGAAGGTCGATGCCCAGACCAGGGTTCCGATGGCCCTGCCGGCCTCAGGGGCCATATCGGCCGCGGCGAACCGGGCGGCCATGTTCGCAGCCTGACCGATACCGATACCGGCCATTCCCGGAACGAGGAGCAGGTACCAGCCACTCAGGGCCGCTAGCACGCAGGCAGCAGCACCTCCCATTCCCAGCAGATAGCCGAGGGCCAACCCCGGGCGCCGTCCCCTGGCCGCCATCAGCCTGGCCAGCGGTATGGCCGCCACGGCCGACCCGGCGGTCATCCCTGCGGCCGCCAGCCCGCCCAGGGTCTCGCTCCCGGACAACTCCTCTCCCAGGATGGCAGCAGCGCTGTAGGCGCCGCTCATCCCTGCACCTGCCGGTATAAGGCCGGCCATCAGGGTCCGCAGGGTGCGCCGCTGGAGCAGGTCCCGCTCCACGACCCCCATGGCCGTCAGCGGGGTGTACTCCATCGGACGAGCGTAGGGGTGACGTGACTGGGCGGTCGCACCCGGCGACTACCGTCGGTTCGTGCCAACCTTCGCCTGCTTCGACGTCGAGACCACCGGTCTCGACCCGGCCGGTGGGCGTGTCATCGAGGTGGCCGTCGTACGCATCCAGCGGGACGGGACCCCAGTGGGGGAGTGGACCACCCTGGTGGACGCAGGGGCCACCGACCTGGGTCGCACCGACATCCACGGCATCAGGCACCACTGGCTGGATGGTGCCCCCAGCTTCGGTTCGATCGCCGGGGACCTCGCCCACCAGCTCTCCGGCTGCGTCCCGGTGGCACACAACGCCAGCTTCGACGCGGGCTTCCTTCGCTCCGAGTGGGGACGCGCCGGGTTGGGCCCCCTCGACCTCGAAGCCGTGGACACCCTTCCGATGGCCCGGCAGCTGGGCTACCCGGGGCGCCTCGGCCTTCTCGCCGAGGCGCTAGGAGTACCGCTGCACGCCGCCCACCGGGCCCTCGACGACACCCGCGCCCTCGCAGCCGTGCTGGTAGCCCTGTTGGACCGCGGGGCTGTGGTGTCCTCGTTCCCGATCTTCGGGCCACCGTTGCTCACCCCAGCGCCCTCCGGCCGGGTGGC